>CAIWAX010000174.1 GCA_903910795.1 uncultured Anaerolineae bacterium | reverse complement strand
TTTAATATTTTTACCCGCCGCCAATTCATCAGCCTTTCAAGGTCAAGTCAAATCTCACATGGCAGTAGGTACCCCTTTCCCTGCAAATATGTATTTCCAGGGAAAGAGCACTGCCCACTTGCCCACAGGCACTACTAATGCTATGCCCTCAACGAAAAGGGGACATTTCTACCTGGTCAAAAAGGGACATTTCTATTTGGGGTTGACATTTCTAAAATTCCCTCTTGACATAGAACAAACATTCGCTTATGATGGGTTATAGAACGGATGAGCGGTTTATTCTGTAGGAGTAAATTATGATGATGATGCGAAAGTCCAAAGGCCTTAGCGATAAACACCACAAGATCATGGATCTACTCCATGAATATACTCAAAAAGAAGGTTATCCCCCTTCGATTCGCGAAATCTGCGAACGTACAGGGATCACATCCACCTCGGTGGTAAATTACTACCTCAACCAGCTTGAGGAATGGGGCTATATTGAAAGGGATCGTCGTATTTCTCGAGGCTTGAGGATTGCGCCAGAGCATCTGGGAGATGGCTTTCAATCTACTTTGAAATCCGCGACTGCTGCAATTAACAATTCCATCCAGACCACTGTAGAGACAGCCGCAAACGCTCTCAATGATTTTATGCATATCCAGATTATCGGCCGCATTGGCGCAAGTCTGCCCATCCCTACCCCTGCTTCTGATTTTGGTCTTTACGATTTTGAAAGCGGCATCGATGTAGCCCGTTCATTGCTGCCTGCAAAAAAAACTGAAGGCTTGTTTGCTCTGGAAGTGGATGGCACATCCATGATTGACGCAATGGTCAATGATGGCGATATCGTTATCATGCGTCCAGTTGATAACAACTCGGAAGTGAAGAACGGCGAAATGGTTGCCATCTGGCTGCCTGAAAAAGATGAAGCCACTCTGAAATATTTTTATAAGGAAAAAGATGGCTATCGCCTTCAGCCCGCCAATCCCACAATGGCGCCGATCATGATCAAAGGATCAGAAAGGCTCGAGATTCGCGGCAAAGTAGTCATGGTGATTCGCAAAGTCAACGAACAGGTCATGTAAGACTGATCTTATCATTTTTACACCAGTAAATTAAATAAAAAAGAGGCGCCCTTTGGGAGCGCCTCTTTTTTATTGATTCGAAATTAATTAGGCAACTTCAACGACAGCGCCAGCTTCTTCGAGCTTCTTCTTGGCTTCCATCGCGGCTTCCTTACCAACACCGGTCAGAACCTTGCCACCAGCGGTTTCGGCCATGGCTTTAGCTTCGCCAAGTCCCAGGCTGGTAAGCTGGCGGATGACCTTGATGGTCTCGATCTTCTTGGGGCCAGCTTCCTTGATAATGACATCGAATTCAGTCTTCTCTTCGACAGGTTCGGCAGCGGCGACAGGGCCAGCAACGGCAACAGCAGTCGGAGCAGCAGCGGAAACGCCCCACTTGACTTCCAGAGCCTTAACCAGTTCCGCGGCTTCCAGAACGGAAAGCGCGCTCAGTTCTTCAACAATCTTTTCGAGATTAGCAGCCATTTTTCAAAAAACTCCTTACTTTCAGGGTGATATTTGGATTTGAGTAAAAACATTGCTGCGTAAAAATTACGCGGCAACCTGGGCTTTTTCGGAATAAGCCCGGAGAACAAAAGCCATAGAACGAGCCGGTTCGGCGATAGTACGAACAAGTTTGCTGGCGGGGGCTTGCAAAACGCCAAGCAATTGAGCGCGTACAACGGGAAGCGGGGGAAGTTCAGCCAGAGACTTTACCTGAGCAACGGTGAGTGCCTGTTTGCCGAGCAAACCGCCCTTCATCTTGATCGCGTCCATTTTAACGGTCGCATCAGTCAGCGCCTTGGTAGTTGCGGCGGCATCCGTAAACGCGAATGCAATGGCGGTACTTTTTTCAAGATAACCAGACGGCAGTGTCACACCGTTGGCTTCAAAAAGCTTGCGGGCGAATGTGTTTTTGACAACATGGAATTCGCCACCAGTATCGCGCAACTTCGCGCGAATGGCATCCAGATCAGCCATTTTTACACCGGAATATTCCACCAGCACAACGGCCTGACTCCTGTCAAACCATTTCTGATACCGAGCAAGGACCTGCTCTTTTTTCTGTCGTGAGAGAGCCAAAGTTATTACCTCCTTTCCTAAAAAGTCTTTGCCTGACAATCGCCAGGCAAAGACTTTTTTTCCTCATAGAATGAGGAAGGGAGATTTCTCTCAGTCTTCACCTGGGCAGGGAATTAAGTCCTTAAAGGACACCTACCGTCTTTGGCGAAGTCGATTGTCAGTTCAACGCAACGAGTGAAAATTTACTCGACTGCCTGCATGTTTTGGGCGGCATTCGGCTCAACCTTGATGCCAGGGCCCATGGTAGCTGCCAGGGTAATGCGCCGGATATAAATACCCTTAGCACCAGACGGGCGAGCCTTTTTGACAGCTTCCATCAGCGCGGAGAAGTTTTCCATCAACTTATCGACCGGGAAGGAAGCCTTTCCAACCTGTACGTGAATATTGGCAGTCTTATCGAGACGGAACTCAACACGACCGGCTTTGGCTTCAATAATCGCTTTGGCAATATCTGCGGCGGGTACAACCGTGCCAGCTTTCGGGTTTGGCATCAAACCACGCGGGCCGAGTATACGACCCAGGCGACCAACTTTACCCATCAAATCCGGGGTAGCAATGGAGACATCAAATTCAAGCCAACCACCCTGGATTTTGCTGAAGGTTTCATCATCATCCACCACAATATCAGCCCCGGCGGCACGGGCTGCGGCAGCGCCTTCGCCTTGAGCAAAGACGGCCACACGTACTTTCTTGCCCAGACCATTCGGAAGGACAACTACGTCACGAACCTGCTGATCTGCCTGGCGCGGGTCAAGACCCATACGCATGTGTACCTCGATGGTCGAGTCAAATTTTGTAAAGGAGGTCTCCTTAACAAGATTCATCGCATCCAGCGGCATGTATTGTTCGTCAATATTCACTTTGGCCAATGCGGCCATATATTTTTTTCCGTGTTTCGCCATTTGATCCTCCGTGGTGCAAACGGACCGACTTGCGGCCCTCCCACCAGAATTTAGTCTACAATCGTGACGCCCATGGAGCGGGCAGTGCCTTCGATCTGCTTCATAGCGCCATCCACATCAATGGCATTCAGATCTTTCATTTTGGCTTCAGCAATCTGCTTTAACTGATTGCGGGTCAACTTGCCAACTTTGTCCTTATTGGGCGTACCAGAGCCCTTGTCCACACCAGCCGCTTTACGGATCAGGAATGCCGCAGGAGGAGTCTTGAGGATAAATGTGAAGGATCCATCGGTGAATATACTAATTTCCGCCGGGATTAATTCGCCAGGGCGGTTGGAAGTGCGTGCATTGTATTCCTTGCAGAAGGCCATAATGTTCAGGCCGTGACCAGCCAACGCCGGGCCGACGGGCGGCGCAGGGTTAGCTTTGCCAGCGGTAAGCTGGAGACGAACGATTGTTTTGAGTTTCTTTGCCATACTTGCTCCTGGTGCCCGGGACATTCGCCCTGGCATATTGTGGTTTTAGCGGGTGATTGGGGAGCACCCTCCCAAGTAACCAACCAGCAGGCTGGTTACGCTTTCTCAACTTGTAGAAAATCCAATTCAACGGGGGTTTCACGGCCAAAGAAACTGACCATCACCCGTACCTTGGTACGTTGGGTGTCAATTTCAGATACAACACCGCGGAAATCGTTGAAGGGTCCATCAACAATTCGGACGCGTTCACCAACCTTGAAATTGACTTTCACAGTAGGCACTTCCGCTTCCATGCGTTTGATGATCTGATTCACTTCTTCAGGGCGCAACGGAGTAGGCTGGTTACCCATGCCTACAAAGCCAGTCACACCCGGTGTATTACGAACCACAAACCACGACTCTTCGGTCAAAGCCATATTAACCAATACGTAGCCAGGAAAAATATGGCGTTCTACCACGCGGCGTTTTCCATCCCGGACTTCAACCTCTTCCTGAGTTGGAACAACCACATCAAAAATCATATTCTTCATGCCCATCGTTTCGATGCGCTGCTCCAGGTTATGCCTTACTTTATTTTCATAACCTGAATAGCAATGGATCACATACCAAGCCGGCCCATCTGTGGACTCAACAGGTACATCAGAAGAACCGGAAGCTTTGGCTGCATCCGTTCGAGGCGTTTTGGCCTCAGGGGTCTTGCGATCGAATTCTTCAGGGTCTTGCGAGCTCATAGGAGCCTCTGCTTTCGGAAACTAAACGCCAAGTGCACGTTGCAACAACGTTTCACCGACGAGATCAATCAATCCGAGGAAAATCGCCATTCCTACCAGGACGACAATCACGATCCAAGTCAGATTCAGAGCCTCATCGCGTGTCGGCCAGCTCACCTTACGAAGCTCGCCCATTGTCTCGCGGTAAAAAAGAGCGATCGGGTTGTTTTTTTTCTCGGCCAACTTACACTCCTTGTTGTGACGGCTAAAACGCCGCCTCACGAATACCCCTTTACGGGGGAGACGGCGTTTCGCTTATATATCTGGCAGGCCAGGCAGGACTTGAACCCACAACCACTCGTTTTGGAGACGAGAGCTCTACCAATTGAGCCACTGGCCTAAGAGGCCAGGCAGTCTGGCATCATACGTCAGGAGTATTAAACAGCAATTCCTGACACATGACGCCAGCGCCTGGCGCTGAATTACTTCGTTTCGCGATGTGCTGTATGCTTGCGGCAGCGAGGGCAATACTTGCTGAGTTCCATGCGCCCGGGATCATTTCGGCGATTCTTCTCAGTGGTGTAATTGCGTTCTTTGCACTCACCACATTGAAGGGTGATGACCGGACGGATATCTTTTTTCTTAGAAGCCATGTTACTACCTTACTTTCGACTTACTCGATGATCTTAGTGATAACACCAGCGCCCACAGTCAGACCACCTTCACGGATGGCAAACTTCAGGCCCTGCTCAAGAGCGACCGGTACGATCAGCTCCACCGTCAAATTCACATTGTCTCCGGGCATTACCATTTCAACGCCCTGCGGC
>CAIWAX010000173.1 GCA_903910795.1 uncultured Anaerolineae bacterium | reverse complement strand
CGGCAAAACCCATACCTTGACCACCCTTTATCACCTGCTCAACAACCCTGGCGACGCCCCAAATTTCGCCGGCGTGTCTGATATGCTGAGCGAGGCCGGGTTGTATGCCGTTCCGCATGCCAAAGTGGCTGTGTTTGTCGGCAACGCCTGGGACCCGCGCCCCGGCAAGGAAACCCCATGGATTGACATCGCACGCCAACTGGCAGGGGAGCCGGGTGTGGCCCTGCTCGGCAGCAATGCGAAGGAGTCGCCTCCCGGCACGGCGACCTTGAACGAACTGTTTGACCTAGCAGGCGGCTGTGTGCTGGTGCTGTGCGACGAGGTACTCAACTTTGTCAACCGTCACCGCGGCATGGCCGAGCCATTCCATGCCTTTTTACAAAACCTGACGGGCTCCATGACTGGCACCACGCGCAGCGCAGCGGTGATTAGTCTGCCGCGCAGCCAGGTGGAGATGACCGATTTCGATATCAAGTGGCAGGAAAAGATCACCAAGCTGGTACGACGGGTGGCCAAGGATCTGATCTCCAATGACGAAGCCGAAATCAGTGAGGTCGTGCGGCGACGTTTGTTTGAGGATCTGGGCGATATCCAGACGCGCCGCACGGTGGCCAAAGTTTACGCTGATTGGTGCTTTGAGCGTAGCGAACGCCTGCCGGCCGAATGGACATCGGTGGATACGGCCACCAGCGGCGCAAGCGCCCGCGAACGCCTAACGCAGCGCTTTGAAGCCTGCTATCCTTTCCACCCGGCGACTCTCTCCGTCTTCCAGCGCAAATGGCAAAGCCTGTCGCAATACCAGCAAACCCGCAGCACGCTGGCTATGCTGGCGCAATGGATTTCGCTGGCATACAAAGATGCCTATATGAGCGCTCGCAAAGAGCCGTTGATCACGATTGGATCTGCGCCGCTGGAAGTGGCCGCTTTTCGCAGCATCCTACTGGGCCAATTGGGTGAACCACGCCTAGGTGTGGCCATCGATATTGATATTTCAGGCGACTATGCCAAGGCTCGCGCGTTGGACGCGGATATTTCGGGTGCGCTGCGCGATATTCACCGCCGGGTTGGCGCGGGTATCTTGTTTGAGTCGACCGGTGGGCAGGCCGAAAAGGCGGCCCATTTGCCCGAACTGCGCTTTGCGTTGGGCGACCCGGATGTTGATACGGCATCCATCGACAGCGCCGCGAGTGCATTGGAAAACAAGGCCTTCTATATTCGCAAAATAGGCACAGACGGGTTCCGCATTCGTTACCAGCCCACGCTGAAAAAGGTGATGAACGACCGCAAGGCCTCGCTGGATGAAGATGCCGAAACCCGCCCGGCCATCAAGAAGCTGGTCAAGGATGAGTTTGAGCGCGGGCGCTCTGTGCCGCTGGTTTATTTCCCGGTTGAAGCCAGTGAAATCCCTGATTCGCCGCGCCTGACCATCGTGGTGGTTGACCCAGAGCAGGATTGGACTGGCAATGGCGCCTTGCGCCAAAAGCTGGCTGAGTGGACGCGCACACGCAACAATTCCAATCGCCTGTTCCCAGGCGCGCTAATCTGGTGCATCAAGAAACCCGGCCGGGACCTGCGCGCCGAGACTGAAAACTGGCTGGCCTGGCGACGGGTGCGCACCGACGTTCAAAGCGGCTCGCTTGGGCAGGATTTTGACGCCAACGAGCTGGATGAAGTGGAAAGCAAGCATCGCAACGCCAACGAAGAGGTGAAGGACGAGGTCTGGGCCTCCTACCGTTACGTGGCGCTTTTTGACCCGCAGGAAGCCGATGGTTTGCGGGTGATTGACCTTGGTCAGGGTCACGCCGGCGGCGGTGAGACCCTGTGCGGTAGGATCATCAACGCCCTCAAGGCCGAGAGCATGCTGAATGAATCCGTGGGCGCAGGTTATATCGATCGAAACTGGCCACCGGCTTTGCTGGAATCGGCCGCATGGCCGCTCTCCAGCCTGCGCAAGAGCTTCCTTGACGGATCGCTGACGCGCCTGCTTGACCCGGATACGGTTTTGCGCGCCAAGATCGTGGAGTACGTGCTGAGCGGCGAGTTTGGGCTGGCCTCCGGGCGACAACCGGATGGCGACTACAACCGCTTGTGGCTGTTGCAAACGCTTCCCGCGGAAGAGGTTATCTTTGATGCGGATGTGTTCCTGCTGCGCAAGATGAAAGCTGCGGAACTCAAGATGAAAGCTGCGCGCAGTAACCGCCCTATTTCTGAGCCACAAGCCGGCCAACCGCCGCTCTCCCCGGAAATCATTGGCGGTGGAACAACAACGGTAGATGTCCCCCAACCTGTTATGCCTGACCCGGCTGAACCACCGGTCACGCCAACACAACCTTCAACTAAAACCATGCAGCTTTCTGGAAATATTCCATCTGAAATGTGGAACCGGTTGGGAATGAAGATCATTCCAAAACTCAAATCCGGAGGAAATTTACAGGTGGGTGTGCAGTTTACTGTTACCGTGAATGCGGATAATGCTCAGGCGCTGCACGCTGAATTTATGCAAATTTTGGGTGAATTGGGCGTGGATGGCGAGTTCAGGATTAATATTGAGTAACTATTATCCTTGTTAAGGATGAAAGCAATGAGTTCAGGGAGAGGAATTAGATGGAATCGAAGATAATTGCAGCCAGATGTCATGAAATTCAGTCATCGCTAGGGAATAAAGTTGTTTCTGAATTTGATGACTTGGCCATCATCGGTATGGCTGTTAAGATTGCATTACATATTCGTGGCTTGCCGTTAATTGATTATGAACTTCTCAAAATGGTGTGTAATCATTTTCTGGATATTCCTCCCTTTGTTGTACAGAGAGTTGTCACTCTTTTAGCCGATATTCAGTTTGTGATTCTTCAAACAGAGGGCAAAACAATAAAAGCTGTCCTGCCAGATGTTCCTTATTATGATGGTTTATATGATGGGATCGGTGATTACGTTTCAAAAGAGATTAATTTCTCGGAACCGGAACAACTCGCTTTAGCTATAGTTGATCGACTTGCACAAGCCCCAGAAAACGTTGACAGCCTTCGACAAAAAATGGGGGCTGAAAATCTTTTATTTGAAAGAAATATAAAGACAGGGGTTCAAGGACAATACTTAGATTTAAGAAGGCACCGCGGTAGAGATATATTAATTAACCCAACATATTTTTCTGAGAATGCAGAGATATTTGCAGATCACGTAGCAGCTACAAGTTCTGGTGGGGTCGCAAATTTATTGGATCTATTACGACAAAACCAAGGGTGGCCATTATCTGTTATTGAGAATAATTTGGGGATTGGCGTTTCACCAGTTTCACAAGATCAAGTTAGATTACTCCAGAGATTAGCGCAAGATGGGGTAGTAAAACCGCCATCAATAACCACTCCACATGCCGGCGAAAACCATTTCTTATTTACGCCGGTACCGTTCTCAAAAAATCTGAGCCCCACAAAAAGGGATACTCATGAAAAAGCAATGGCCATTGTTGCTGCTATACGACAAGGTCAATTACTACCAGCGAAATACGCAATCCGCTCGCCAGGTGCGGTTTTGTATACCCTAAAAACAAACCTGAGATTGAAACCGACTACGGAGTTTAGCCATCAATACCGCAATTTAGTTCATTTAAGAATTGGGCAATTAATTGATACCGGAAATGGCTTTCATCAATTTCGGATTATTGACACTCCCGACAATCTGGAAGCTTTGGATATGGCATACAATTTGGTTACTTCCGGGAATATATCCGGATTGGATATCG
>CAIWAX010000172.1 GCA_903910795.1 uncultured Anaerolineae bacterium | reverse complement strand
GCCGGGGGTTAGGTCGTCATCGCCAACAATTAAGCAACTCGTGAGCAGTTACAAATAATTTATGTACATGGAGCCGCGATGGAATATAAATTGTTGATTGACGGTCAGTGGGTTAATGCTGGTGCCATCATGGAAGTGAAAAATAAATACAACGGGCAAACAGTTGGGGTGCTGCCAACCGCCCGGCGCGAAGATGTGGATACCGCCATCGCCGCGGCGCAACGCGCCAGAGATGTCATGGCGGATATGCCGGCTTACAAACGCGCTGAAATCCTGCTGCGCACAGCCGCCCTGATCCGTGAACGCGCCGATGATCTGGCTAAAACCATTGCAGCAGAGGCGGGCAAAGCCCTCAAATTTGCGCGCGCCGAAGTCGACCGCGCCCAAAGCACCTTCACCATCGCGGGCGAAGAAGCGAAACGACTGCATGGCGAAACCATCCCGCTGGATGCAGTCCCGTCCGGGGATGGTTACTTTGGCTTTTGGACCCGGCGGCCGGTGGGCGTCATTGCGGCGATCAGCCCCTTCAATTTCCCGCTCAACCTGGTAGCCCATAAGGTTGCCCCGGCTATCGCCTCCGGGAATACCCTGGTCTTAAAACCCGCCAGCAGCACCCCGCTGGTAGCAGTCAAGCTGTGCCAGATACTGCAGGAGGCCGGGCTTCCGCCGGGCGCCATCAACCTGGTGGTTGGCGCGGGTGGAACGGTAGGGGAATGGCTGGTCACTGACCCGCGCGTGGATAAGATCACCTTCACCGGCAGCCCTGAGGTTGGCCGCCATATCCTGAGTGTGGCAGGCATTAAGAAAGTTACACTTGAGCTGGGGAATGCCTCACCGGTTGTGATCGCCCCGGATGCCGATTTGGATTTTGTAGCCAGGCGCTGCGCCGTGGGGGCTTTTTACAATTCCGGGCAGGTTTGCATTTCAGTTCAACGCATTTACAGCCAGAAGCAGGTTTACGAAGCCTTCACAGAAAAATTTACAACAGCCAGCCAGGCCCTGGTAGTTGGCGACCCGCTCGATGAGCGGGTGGATGTTGGGCCAATGATTGATTCCAGGGAAGTCGACCGGATCGAAACCTGGGTGAAAGAAGCCGGGGAGGCCGGAGCGCAAATCCGCACCGGCGGCCAGCGCGAGGGCACCGTCTTTTATCCCACCATACTTACGGATGTAAATCCGCAAATGAAGGTTATCTCTGAGGAAGTTTTTGCGCCGGTGGCGTCCGTGATTTCGTGTGATGATTTTGAAGAATCCCTGCGCCAGGCGAACGATTCCAAGTTCGGTCTGCAGGTAGGTGTCTTCACGAAGGATATTGACCGTGTCTTTAAGGCAGTCAAACGATTGAACTTCGGCGGCGTGATCGTGAATGACACGCCCAATTTCCGCGCTGACCACATGCCGTATGGTGGGAACCGTCAGAGCGGGTTGGGCCGCGAGGGTGTCAGATTCGCCATGGAAGATATGACCAACATTCAGATGGTTGCCATTCGACTCAATTCTTAAGTTCAAGGCCAAAAGGAGAAAAAGCATGCAGCATAAACTGTGGATTAACGGGCAGTGGGTGGATAGTAAGGGTGGCGGCAAGATGTCTGTGGAGAATCCGGCCACTGGCGAAAAGATTGCTGAGGTTGTGGATGCCAGCCCCGAGGATGTTGACCTGGCTGTACAGGCTGCCAAGACTGCCTTTTATGATGGCCGCTGGTCACGGCTGGTGCCGGGAGAACGTTCAAAAGCGATCTGGAAACTGGCTGATTTGCTCGAAAAACACCAGGAGGAGTTTGCCAAGCTGGAGTCAGAGAATACTGGCAAACCGTATAAATATGTCAGCCTGGGCGCGGATCTGATGTTTTCGATCGACAATCTGCGTTTCTTTGCCGGAGCGGCGCGCGATACACATGGCAACCATGCCGGGGAATACTGGCCCGGTTATACCTCGCTTTACCGGCGCGATCCGGTGGGTGTGGTCGGGCAGATTGCACCCTGGAATTACCCGCTCATGATGGGCGTTTGGAAGATCGGCCCGGCCCTGGCTGCCGGATGCACGACCGTCTTCAAACCTGCCTCCATTACCCCCCTCACCAGTCTGATGCTGGCGGAGTTGATCAAGGAAGCGGGCATCCCGGATGGCGTAGTCAACATCATCACCGGGCGGAAAGCCGGTCAACTACTGGTTGAACACCCAGATGTCCGCATGATCAGTGTGACGGGTTCCACGGAAGTCGGCCAATCCATCATGCGCACGGCAGCCAATACCATCAAGCGCGTTCATCTCGAATTGGGCGGCAAGGCCCCCGTGCTGGTATTTGAGGATGCGGATGTGGAACTGGTGGCGGCCAAGGTGGCGCTGGCAGGTACGATCAATACCGGGCAGGATTGCACAGCCGCAACACGGGTGTATGTGGCGGAGAACTTGCGCAGCAAGGTGGAAGAAGCCCTGGTGGCAGCCATCCGTGCCACAAAGATTGGTGCTCCCTTCGATGATGATACACAGATCGGCCCAATGATCTCAGCGAAACAACGCGAATCTGTCAGCGGATTTGTGGAACGCGCCAGGGCTGCGGGTGCCAAAATCCTGACCGGCGGCGGCGTGCCAAAAGGTTTTGAGCAAGGCTATTATTTTGAGCCAACTGTGATCGCCGATGCGGATCAAAAATCGGAGATCATTCAGAGCGAGGTTTTTGGCCCCGTTATCACCATCAATTCCTTTAAGACCGAAGAAGAAGCGGTTTATCTGGGCAATGATGTGGTCTTTGGGCTGGCTTCCTCGGTCTTTACAAAAGATGTGGCGCGTGCCATGCGGGTTTCCGCCAAGCTGGAATTCGGCACAGTCTGGGTCAATGACCATATCCCGCTCACTTCCGAAGCTCCGCACGGCGGCTTTAAGCAATCCGGTTTCGGAAAAGACCTGTCCGCGGAAGCGGTCGGGGATTACCTGATCACCAAGCACGTCATGATTAATAACGCTCCCGCCGGGCCCATGTAATAGCAAAAGGCCGGAGACTTCACAGTCTCCGGCCTTTTTTTAGGGGTTAGGCCAGGGTCAAGTACTGGGTTGTTCTGTTTGAAGGTTTTCCAGCCAGG
>CAIWAX010000171.1 GCA_903910795.1 uncultured Anaerolineae bacterium | reverse complement strand
CGGGCGGGGCGCGTTATAAAATCAGACAACCCCATAATGCCAAATTTACGTAACTGCTCACGGGTTTGCCCGTTTGATCATACCGAACGATTTGCTTAGCAAATCGTGGGTACTTTCCATAATCATTTCCGACTTTGTTCCGCAGATGTAAGAAAATCGTTGGTTCGCAAAGCGCCCGCGAAAAGTACTGTCTCCCCCTTCCCAATTTTGGGAAGGGTTCTTTCACCACGCGCGTTCTTCGCGAGGATGGGTTTATGCCAAAAAGCACCCACCCCGTCAGCAGTTACAAATTTACTTGGCGTTATCGGGTTGAGGTGGGAAGGTAGATGTCGTAAGGGGTCGGAGTGTTGGTCGGGTGAGGCGTGCCGGTTTTGGCGGCCGAACGGGAGGTACTGGTGGGCATCGGGGTGGAGGTGGGCCGGGTGGTGCTGGTTGGAATCGGGGTAGAGGTGGGCCGGGCGGTGCTGGTTGGGATAAGGGTGGAGGATGGGGTCACGGTGTTTGTGATGGTGGGGCTGGGGGTCGGAGAATGGATGGCGATAATGCGAGCCTGGGCGCGCAGGAGCATTTCGGGGGTGGCAGCGTTGAGTGGAAGTGTCAAAATCTCACTCCAATCACGGTAGGCAGCGTCAAGGGAGCCCAACTGTTCGAGAGAGACGGCGCGAATGAAGAGGAAACGGGCTCGTTCGGCGGGAGTGTCGGCGAGTTTTTCGACTTTGATGATCGCGATGTAGGAGTTGTTGTATGCGCCGCTAGCGATGTAGACTTTGGCAAGGCCTTCGGCGACATCGAAGGAGTCCGGGGTGAGATCGCGGGCTTTGAGGGCGTATGTCAGGGCAGTGTCGTATTTACTGAGTGCGAGTTCGGTCTGTCCAAACCAGAAGCAGGCGTCGGGGTTAGCACTGTCGAGGCGGACGGCCTTCTGGAGGTTGGTCTCAGCGGCCGCGTAGTCACCGCGATTGAAGTAAGCAGCGCCGAGCAGGGCGTAGCCTTCGGCGTTGTCGGGTTTGTATTTGAGGTAGGTTTCCATGACAGTCACAGCTTCGTCGACCTGGCCGTTGGCGCGGTAAGCCATGCCGAGAACGAGGTAGCCATCCAACATGGTGACGTCTTGTTGGTTGGCTTTTAGGGCGGCGCTGACGGCGGCCTGGTTTTCGCCCTGGGCGAGGAGGACGCGGGCGAGGTTGATTTCGGCGAGGGGGGAGTCGTTGAGGCTGACGGCAGTTTCGAGGTCGGTTTGGGCGGATTTTAGATCGTGTTTGTTTAAATAGTAGAGGCCGCGCTGGATGAAGGCTTCGGCGTAGTTGGGGTCGAACTTGACGGCCAGGTTGAGATCGTCGATGACGTTCTTGGTGGGGGAGAGAGCCATGTTGGCGAGGGCACGTCCAAGGTAAGAGGGCGCGAATTTCGGGTTGAGCGCGATGGCAATTTTGTAGGCGTTGATGGCATCCAGATAATTTCCGCCAAGCCGCTGAGCTTCTCCGCTGAAGTAGAGAGCATCTACTGAGCCGGGTTGGGCCGTGGCAACTTGTGCCATCATGGTCGCCACCAATTGCCATTGGCCGTCTTTGTAGGCGCGCATGGCTGCCTTGTAGCTGTCACTGGCGCCACCGCTGTGGGGGGTGGCAGCGTAAATGGGGGTGGGAGTGTAGGGAACATCGAGCAGGTTGGCGAGGGGGCGAGCGGTGCTGGCGGCGGGAGCATCTTGCTGGGCGCTGTTGGTGGCGTAGGGTGTGACGGTAGGGCGCGGGGAAGGTACGATGGTGGGGCTGGGCGGGGTAGTGGCTTTTTTTGTAAGGAGCCCCCAGCCCATGAAGACGCCGATGAGAATGAGCAGTCCGAACCCAATGCCCAGGCCCCAACGGAAGCCGGGGGCGGCGGTGACAGGCGGGCGGGTATTGTGTTCGGATGGTTTGATTTTTACATCCCAGGGCCTGGGGTGGTTCATGGGGAAGGGCGGGGGCGGTTCTTCCTGGGCAAGGGCTCCCATAAGAACGAGTCCGCGCCGGGCGGCGATGTTGGCGGGGTCAATTTTGTAGGCGGTTTGGAGGCAGTAAAGACGCTCTTTCTGGGTCTCCATGGCGGCACTTAACCAAACCCAGTAATCTGCGTTTTGTTGGTTGGTTTGGAGAAGATTGGTGAGGATTTCGCGAGCCTGGGCGTATTTCCCAGCGTTGACGGCTTCTATGGCAGGCAGGAGGGGGCTGTCTTCAGGCGGCTGTTCGGGCGCAGGAATTTCTTGGGACATGTATTGAGTTTAGCACAGGCTTTCGGGTGGGGCAAGCATTAATTAGTGCGAGGGTATATTCCTTCGTTCTGGCGGCGTTTTATTGTTATGATTGAAAGCCCCAACGGCAGGTTATTTTCATCGGTACGCTTGCCGGCCTGGATGTGCTGATGATGGTGGCTTTTGCCGGGATGTTGCAATGGATTTAAGTGCTGTGAGCGTGCAAAACGCGAAGGAGAAAACATGCCAAAACTTATTCCTGCTGCTGAACGTTTGATTCGCGCGCGGGCGCTGATCCAGGAGGCGCGTGACTTCCCACCACCCGCAGAGGGGGGAAAGTATGATTTTTCGTATGTGGCGCAGGTCAAGGATCTGTTGCGGCAGGCGCGCGATTTCGTCAAGTTCATCCCACAATTGGCAGGGGCCAGCACGGAGGTCAAGGCGGACGCAAAGCGGGTGCTGGCGGAAATTGAACGGGCCGACCGGGAAATTCTGCATTAGGGGCGGGTATACCCTTATTCGCTTGAATTGTTGTAAAATGAATATGGAAGAATAATCCGAAACATTTGCACGGAGGCGGCATCATGGATGATAACGGCTTGCGTAACTTATTGGAACAGCTTCACACTGAGATAGAACATACCCAGCACGTGGATGACAAGGGCCGCGAACTATTGCAAGATATTTCGGGGGATATCCGCGAACTGTTGGCGCGCTCGGATGTGGAACAGGATCCGGTGCAGCCCTCCTTGCTCGGCCGTTTGGAAGAATCGATCAGTTATTTGGAAGTCACGCATCCGACTCTGACGAGCACGCTCTCGAAACTGTTGGAAAGTCTGAGCAACGCGGGGATTTGAGATTCGCAAGTTTTAACAGGCAAATCAAAACAGCCCCGGTCTCTTTTTAGAGCCGGGGCTGTTTGTATGTATGCGGAAAGTTTATTTTTCGGTGATCGTGATGGTTTGGATGATATCGCCGCTGAAGGTGGGGTTTTGCTGGGGGTCGCGGCGGGTGATGCCGTTGACCACATCCATGCCGCTGATCACCTGTCCGAAAATAGTGTAGCCACCATTGAGCTGATCCGTGGGGCCAAAGGTGATGAAGAACTGACTACCGTTGGTATCTCGTCCGGCGTTGGCCATGGCAACCACCCCGGCCTTGTCGAACTTCAGATCACTGTCTTCATTCACAAATTGGTAACCGGGGCCGCCCATGCCAGTGCCGGTTGGATCGCCGCCCTGGGCCATGAAGCCTTCCAGCACACGGTGAAAGGTGACACCGTTAAAGAAGCCGTCTTTGGCGAGGAATACAAAGCTATTGACGGTGATGGGCGCTTTGTCGGGGTACAACTGAACAACAAAATCGCCGCCCTTGGCCATTTTAAAATCGGCGAAGTACTGCTTCTTAGGGTCAATTGTCATGGGTGGCGCAGAGGCATACTGCTTGATGACCGCGGTGGGGGCGGGTGTCTGGACAGGGGCCGTGACGGCGGGCGGCTGGGTGGCGGCGGACTGGGTTGGGGAGCTGTCAGTTGGCGGGTTCGTCAGAGCCGAAGCCGGAATGGATGGAACGGGTGTTTTGATATTGGGGATTACCAGCGCGGCGATGATCACCAATACACCTAGCACGATAACGCCGATGGCGACCATCTGGATGGTGTTGGTTTGTTTTTTTGCTTTATTTCTGATTTCTTTTCGATTTGCAGACATTTTTCGATCTCCTGGGGACTTATTTTACAACATAAACAACCCGCCGCGGGTTTGACCTCCAGGCGGGTTGTCTGGTTTCGGGAAATTAAAAAAAGCGTTATTTCACCAATGCGAGTTGTTCCGTGGCTGTCGGCATGCGCGTGGAGGTGACGGTCGGGGTGATGCTGGGCGGTATGGGCTGCAGGGTGGGAGTGTTGGCGGATGTGGCGCTGGGTGCTATCGTCCAGGTTGGTATGGGACTAAGGCTCGGCGAGATAGTCGGGGTGGGCGCGCTGGTATTGATCGCGGTAGATGTGAAAACCACTGCCGTCCAGGTTGGTATTCTGGAGGCTCCGGCGGAGGGAGTCTGGGTGGGGGCATATGTATTGGTTAGAGTAGGTGTGAGGCTTGGCTTCATGGTGCTGGTAAAGATGGGAGTGTTTGTAATTGTTGAGGTGGCCCAGGGCAAGGGTGTTTGTGTCAGGGATACGCTCGAACTGGCTGCTGCCAGGAGAGTAGGCGTGCCGGTGCCGTCAGAAAGGGCTGTCAGCGTGAAGAGCGCTGTGGCGGAAGCTGGTTGGGTGTCGGTTGGAACGAAAACGGGTGTCTGGGTGGTCTCCATTATTTGTGGGGCCGTGACGGTCAGGGTTGCCGTGGAAAATTCCGCGGCAACCCTGGCGATGTTCTGAAATGGCGCAGAAAATCTGGAAATGAGGGCCGCGGAGGCTCCCAGAACCAGGGAGATCATCAAGGCCTTCCACCCATCCGAGATACGACGTTGGCGGATGCGATAGTAAGGGCTCTTTCTGCCGGATTGGATAAGATTAAATCCAATCAGCAGGGCGATCAAGCTCAGGATGCCTGTCAGATAGAAGAGGATTTGTAGAATGAATGAGGATGACATCAGTGAATAAGGGTCGGTCTATTGGAATGGGAAATGAGGTATGAGGATGACTTTTTTAGCATAATCACTAAACTTGAATCATACTACGAACCTGTCAAAAAATCTTCTTCATTTTTTCGGCAAGTTAAATGTGGTACTTTCCCAAAGGTTGACAAAATGGGGAAAATGGATACAATAACCTTCGCTATTGCCGGAGTGGCGGAATTGGCAGACGCGCTAGGTTCAGGGCTTAGTTCTCGCAAGGGAGTGAGGGTTCAAGTCCCTCCTTCGGCACAGAAAAACTCGTAGAAATACGAGTTTTTTATTTAATATTTGCCCATGGTTAAGTATTACAAATTTTGTGGGACTCGGTGCACGGGTGGTAAAATAAAGTTATGGGAATTGGTTCTCTGTTTAAATCTCGTCAATTGGGTATTTTTCTCATCATAAGTGTAATAGTGGCTTTGGTGATGAATTTTAACGCGCGCCTGGGAGATATGGCGCGCCTTCAAACCCGCAAAGCTACCGTGGCTGCCCAGGCGACCGGTATTATGGTTACCCAGGAAGTTCTTAAAACCCAGGAAGCTTTCGCCACTTCGCCTGCGGTAGTGGCTACGTATGCTCACGGTGAAGCCCACATGGCTATGCCCGGTGATCACGTTGTCATTGTTTTGCCTGTCCCAGGCGCCACCCCCCCGCCCACGCCCATCCCCACCCCGGTAGTCAACGACCACAACGCGTGGGATATCTGGATGAGTTTTATTTTTGGTAACTGACCCCTCCGTGATAAAAACAAGACTGTCTCTCTTTCCATCCAGCACTCGCGTTGTGCAGGACCGTTTATTTATCAGTGGCTGCGACCTGCGCGGCCTGGCAGAGCAGTACGGTACGCCCCTGTATATTTATGACCGCGCCGAAATGGACGCGGCCGCACAAACTTACCGCCGTCTTCTGGATCAACACTGGTCGGGAAGTTGGGCTGTCACCTATGCAGGGAAAGCCTTCCTGTGCAGCGCCATTGCCCAATGGGCCAGCGGGCAGGGTTTCCTTGTGGATTGCACCGGCGCGGGCGAGATTGGCATTGCCGCGCGTGCCGGTTTATTGCGTGAACAGATTGTGGTGCACGGAGTCAATAAAAGCATCGACGATTTGCGCGCCGCCATCCAATTTGGCGGAACGATTGTGGTCGATAACCTCTCCGAGCTGTGGCGGTTGGTGGAGCTGGCAAAATCCCAGACTTTGCCGGAACTGTGGCTGCGCTTCCAGCCCGGCTCATCCGTTGACACGCATGCTTACACCCAGACCGGCCATGCTGATAGCAAATTTGGCATGAGTCGCGAACAGGTGCTTGAAGCAGTCAAGATTTGCCTGCAGCACAACCTGCCATTGAATGGACTGCACTTCCATCAGGGTTCGCAGTTTCGCGATCCCGAACCGCTGGGAGATGGGATTTATCACGCGCTCGACCTGGCCCGCGAAATTGGGTTCCAGGATGGTTGGCACTTATCGCCGGGCGGTGGCTGGGGCGTTTCCTATCATGAAGACGATCTGCCGCACCCCCCGATTGAATTGTATGTGAATTTTATCAGTGCCAACTTGCAGGCTGGCTGCCTGAAGCGCGGGCTGGCGTTGCCGCATTTGCACCTGGAGCCCGGACGCAGCCTGGTGGCGCGAGCCGGGGTGGCGGTTTACCGGGTGGGAACCATCAAGCCAACCTCCGGTAAAACCTGGCTGTTGATTGACGGTGGTATGGCGGATAATCCCCGGCATGCTCTATACGGCGCGCGCTACTCCTGTCTGACTGTGGATCAGCCGCTGGGTGAAGCCGCAGGGCCAGTTTCAATCGCCGGGCCGTACTGCGAAAGTGGGGATGTGTTGATCGAGCAACTTCCGCTGCGCGTGGTTCAGGAGAATGAATTGATTGCTATCCCGGTTTGCGGAGCTTATCACATTAGCATGTCGAGCAACTATAACGGCGCACGCCGCCCGGCGGTGTTAATGATTGCTGATGGTCAGGCCCATCTGATCCAGGCTCGGGAGACGGCCGCTGATCTGACCAGGCGCGATGTGCTGCCGGGCGGATAATCTGTCTGGCTTTGTAGGTTCGAAAAAATCCACTACCAACCGGCAGTGGATTTTTCTTATAAAACGCTTACTTGACACGTGTTCATTTGTAACTATAATGGTTACAAATGAATTCAAACCAGCAGTTCTCGGTTTCCTGTCACATTCTGGCTGTTCTGACGGCTTATGGAGATGCACCTGTCACCTCCGAAACCATCGCGCTGAGCGTGGATACCAATCCGGTGGTTATTCGGCGCATCATGTCACATTTACGCCAGCATGGGCTGGTTGAATCGCGTTCCGGCTCGAACGGCGGCTGGCGCCTGACGCGGCCCGCTTCCGCGCTCAGCCTGCGTGAGGTGTATCAGGCTGTAAGCCATGAATCTGTGCTGGCCATGCACCAGCATCCCAACCCCGACTGCCTGATTGGCGGACATATCCAGGAGGCGCTTGGCGGTGTTTTTAATCAAGCCCAGACAGCCATGGAACTGGCGCTGGAAAAATTTAGCGTGGCCGATGTGTTGGCGGAGACCCTGCGGGCGAACTTGCTAGATAGGGATAAACGCTTAGATATGAGCGATTTACAAAACTGATTTGCCTGTTTTCATGTACTATTAAAGAACATGATAATCTCACTATTTTGGAAAGAAAACTATGAATGAATTGGAACGTTTCCGTAACGACAAAGATGAATTTTTTCGGGTTGGCAACCAGTCTCCGCTGACCCCTGATCAGCAACGCGCCTTCCACGGGCTGAATTATTACCCGGAGAATCCGGATTTGCGGCTCGAGTTGGTGCTGGACCGATACGCCAAACCGGACGAGGTGGTTCTGGCAACCTCTACTGGCGACGAGCGTGAGTATATCCAGGTCGGGCAGGTGCGCTTTGACGTGGATGGACAGGAAGCTGTACTGCAGGTTTTTGAGGATGATTACGGTTTCTTTCTACCTTTCGCGGATACCACCGCGCCGGATGAAACCTATGGAGCCGGACGCTACCTCGAACCGCATGAAATCCGTTCCAATATACTGTACGTGGATTTCAACCTGGCTTATAACCCCTACTGCGCCTATAACGAACGCTGGTCCTGCCCCCTGCCGCCCAGCGCCAACCGTCTGAAAGTCAGGATCGAGGCCGGCGAAAAGAAGTTCCACGACTAGCCCCCCGCGAGGATTGACCTTGAGACCAACCGTTTTGATCAATGTGGCAGTCACTGCAGATGGGAAAATGGACACCTTTGAGCGCCATGGTGCCGGGATTTCCTCTGAGGCCGACAAGCAGCGCGTTTTGAGGCTGCGCGCCGATGCGGATGCCGTTATGGTTGGCGGACACACTTTGCTGGCTGAAGATCCCAAGTTGACGGTCAAAACTGTCGAATTGCGCAATGAGCGCGCGGCGAGAGGCCTCAGTGAGAATCCGATCAAAGTTGGGGTGGTAACGCGGGCGGATATTCAGTTGCACGGCAACTTTATGACGGCTGGGCCCGCGCGCCGGGTGATATTTACTACCACTCAGACATCCCCCGAGCAGGTTAACGTTTTAACAGAGCTTGGTGCTGAAGTTTACGTGCTTGGCGAAAGAAGAGTAAACTTGAATCAAGCCCTTGAGGTACTGTACACGCTGGGTGTGCGCAGCTTGATGGTCGAAGGCGGGGGCAGCCTCAATTTTGAATTGCTGCGCGCCGGTCTGGTTGATGAATTATGCATGTATGTGGCGCCAAAAATATTTGGCGGCTGGAACACTCCCACGCTGGCTGCGGGGGAGGGTTTGTCCGAAACAGCCGCTTTGAATTTGAAACTTGTGGATTTTCGGGTTCTGGATGAATCTGGCGGTCTGCTGATCCGCTATAACATAAATTAGAGATGTAAAGAGGAAAAAAATTATGTCCGGTCATATGCACTTACCGATTGAGCAATTGTTGGATGAAAGCCGCGCCCATGAATGTGACGAGGCTGGTGATGAGTATGTTTGTGTCAAAATTGCATCGATCGCCGAGCTGCCCACCCGCTTTGGTGATTTTCATATTGTCGCATTCTACAATAACAAGGATGGCAAGGAACATGCCGCCATTGTGAAAGGCGATGTTACTGACAGCGAAGACGTAGTGGTGCGCCTACACTCCGAATGTCTGACTGGCGATGCTTTTGGATCGCTGCGCTGCGACTGCCGCGACCAGCTTGAAGCGGCTCTGACAACCATTGGAAAAATGGAAAAGGGTATCGTACTATATCTACGCCAAGAAGGGCGTGGTATTGGCCTGACCAACAAGATCCGCGCTTACGGTTTGCAGGATTATGGCATGGACACAGTCGAAGCCAACCTGGCGCTGGGCTTCCGTGATGATGAGCGCGATTATGCCGTGGCCGCCCACATGTTGAACTCACTGCGGGTCAAATCCATCCGCCTGATGACCAACAACCCCAAGAAGATCAACGATCTGACCAAACATGGCATACAGGTTAACGGCCGTATCCCGCACATCCTGCCGACCAATCCGTATAATGAGTTTTATCTGCGCACCAAGGCCGAGAAATCCGGACATTTGATCGACCTGAAGGATTTCAAGGGGAAAACCCACCTGCAGGAACAGAGCGACCGCCCGGTCGTCAAGGGCATGACCGAAGAACAGGTCAGGTCTTTGCATGAATAACCCGGTTGTGGTGATTTCAGGCGCAACCGGCGCCGCCGCTGTGAACGCTGCCCAGGCTTTTGCCGCGCAGGGCGCCTCCCTGGCCCTGATAAGCAGCAGTCAGGCGAAGCTGGATGCCCTGGCGGCGGAACTGGCACTGCCCGAGGCACGCATCTTGACTGCGGCTGGAGATTTGCGCAGCCCGGAAGATGTGCGCGCTGCGGCAGAGCGGGTGTATGCCAAATTTGGCCGCGCGGATGTACTGCTGCACCTGGTGGGCGGCTGGACTGGCGGTAAAAAAATAGCAGAGCTGCCCGCTGATGATCTCGAAAACATGCTCTCCCAACATGTATGGACCACTTTTCACCTGTTACAGGCTTTCACGCCGGGCATGTTGAGGAATGGCTGGGGGCGTGTGCTGATTATTTCATCGCCCCTGGCTGTTCAGCCTTCGGCTGGCATGAGCGCGTATGCCGTTGGCAAAGCGGCCGAAGATGCCTTGCTGCAAACGCTGGCGCAGGAAGTTAAAGACAGCGGTGTGACCGCCAATATCCTCCAGGTCAGGTCAATTGACTCGACTGGCACAGGGAAGGGTACCACCCCAGATGAAATCACTGCGGCCATGTTGTACCTGTGCAGTGATGTGGCTGCCCGTGTCAATGGCGCCAGGCTGCCGCTCTATCCGTAATCTCACGATTGTTCCAGGCCCCCGTTCGGGGGCCTTTTTATTCACAGAGTTGAGAGACTGTTCAATACTGAACAATTTGCAAAGCAAAGCGTGGGTACCTTCCATCATGCAAAAAGCTTTTAACGACTTGCGTTATTCCGCATCCACCCGCGTTGGCTTGCTGGCCTGGGCGCTGACCATGCTGGCCCTGCCGGTACTTGGCTGGGTGATTGGGGGTGATTTTTTGCTGCGTGGGATATCCCTGGCCGTGTTGATCCAGACCACGGTTGTACTGGTGATTCTAGTGCAAGGCTGGGGCTGGCGTCGCGCCGGGTTTGTTTTTGTGACGGTGGTCGGGCTGGCATATCTGGCCGAACTACTGGGCGTAAGTTTTGGAATCCCTTTTGGAAAATATCATTACACAGCGCTCCTCCAGCCCCAGATCGCGGGCGTGCCGGCGCTGATTCCTCTGGCGTGGTGGATGCTGCTGCCACCGGCCTGGGCGGTTTCCGGTCTCATCACCCGCCGCTCGGGTCGTTCCATTCCATTCTTACTGGTGTCAGCGCTGGCTTTCACGGCCTGGGATTTGTTTATTGACCCTCAAATGGTGGCCTGGGGTTTCTGGCGATGGGAAGTGCCCGGCCAATATTTTGGTGTTCCGTGGAACAACTACCTGGGCTGGTTCCTGGTTTCCGCTTTGATCACCTTTATCGCCAACCCGGCGAACCTTCCATCCGGCGCGCTTTCGCTGGTGTATGTGCTGACCTGGATATTACAAACGACCGCTCAGGGCGTTTTCTGGCAGCAGCCTGGCCCGGCGCTGGCCGGGTTTATGGTCACATGCGTTTTTATCAGCCTGGCATTTTGGAGAGGTGAAAAGAAAGACAAGTCAGATAATTGAACTGTTCCTGAATAATGTCAAAGCAATAGCTCCCAGCAAAATAGGGGAGCCACTTGGCAGTTCATCACGCAGCGATTGCAAGCGCTGCAGGATTTTTTGAACCTGCCCGTTTTCCAGAAAACGTTTCCATGCGCCATTGCTGAAATGCTCGGCTCGGTTGATGTATGTCAGTAGGGTGAGAGATTGGTCTATCGTTGCCGTAGGCAGAAAGTCCGGGTTGTCCAGCCAGGTTCTCCCCAGATTAGGGCTTGTAAAAGAATAACTTCGCAGATTCCATTCTTAAGATTTGTATCAACAACAATTTCGGAAAGGCTTTTCCACCAAAAACAACCCAATTTACCGCCAAGGCTCAAAGTATGCAAAGATTTTTTGTAACTGCTCACCATGTTCCGTCAT
>CAIWAX010000170.1 GCA_903910795.1 uncultured Anaerolineae bacterium | reverse complement strand
TGTTGGACTTGTCATCCGGAACATGGCGGTACAAATGCTTCTCTGACCCTCATTAACCCACCGAACTTTCCACATAACAACCTTGGTTTCCCTCTCAAGGGCAAACATGCTGTTATACGTTGTTCTGCCTGTCATGCCAACAACGTTTACAGCAAATTGCCCATCGATTGTCTATCTTGTCATCCTGCGCCTGCATCTCATGTTGGACAATTCCCTACAACTTGTGAAACTTGCCATACCTCAAACGATTGGAATGCAACCTTTAACCATCCGAAGTCATGTGGAAGGGTAGATTGTCTTAACCACCATCGCGCTACCTGTGCTGATTGTCATCCTTCAAACTACTCAGAATCCACCTGCACAAAGTGTCATCGAAACAACCCGGGCCAGGATTAACGCAGTAATAATTCCGTTAGCGCTGTTTTATTAACGCCAATAATGGATAAAGATCGCCACCTGACAAAAAAACGCTAGCCGCCTAACCCTTCCCGATTCGGGAAGGGTTAGGCGGCGCGGTCATCCTCTAAAATCAAGCGCTCCGTGAGTAGTTACCTGTACGATTTATTAACCCAGAACACTATGAAATTTAGAAGCGGCTTGTTTGCGCCGGCACTCCGGGCAAATTCCCCAGAGATCAGTGCTGGCTTCTGCCAGATTACGTAAAAAGATCATCGGTTCTGGCGAGAAGGAGTTTCCACAAACAGGACAGGGCTGAAGGACAACCACAGTATTCCACATACGCAAGAATCTCTGACCATCGTGGTCTTCTATGCGGATGGCGGATGTAGGGCAAACAAAGGCACACGCGCCACATCCAATACAGGCTTCAGATTGTAAAAAAAATGGCGAGGCTACTTGCCGGTTTTCACCGCGTCCATTAAAACCAATTGCTGCGGCACCGATCATGTCGCTGCAAACGCGCACGCACAAACCACACAGGATGCACAATTCAGAGCCTGGCGCATCTGCCCGGCCAGCATATTCTGAATAGAAACGTGTTTCCGTCAGCCCTTCTTTTTTGGCCAGATCCACAATTACGCTGGACGTGGGACAACGAGCCAGCAGAAATTCCAACATCATCTTTCGAACGGCTACCACCTGTTTGCTGCGGGTTTCTATAACCATTCCATTCGCAGCCGGATATGAGCAGGATGAGATCATAGACTGGGTTGGAGCTGTCATTTCCACCAGGCATAACCGGCAGGCGCCATACGGCGGTAACCCATCCAGATGGCAGAGTGTTGGAAGATCGATGCCAGCCAGACGCACTGCCTCTAAGACAGTTGTATCCTGGGGTGTCTCAATTAAGTTCCCATCAATTGTTAACGTTGGCATGGTTTCCTTCTCTTAACCCATTTTGCATTTTCCGGCAGGGCAGCGGTGTTCAATCACGTGTGCCTCGTATTCTTCCCTGAAATAGCGGAGGGTTGACAGGATGGGATTCGGTGCTGTCTGACCGAGCCCGCAAAGGGACGCCACCTGGACCACCTCGCTGACTTCCAATAGGAGCTCAAGATCTTCAGGCTTGCCCTTTCCCTGGGTAATTCGATTAAGAATGGTTAGCAAGTGTTTTGTGCCTTCACGGCAGGCAGTGCATTTGCCGCACGACTCCAGGGAGGTAAAGTCCAGAAAATATCTGGCAATATCTACCATGCAATCTGTATCATCCAGCACTACCATGCCTCCCGACCCCATGATCGAACCAGCGGCTTTCATTTGTTCAAATTCAATAGGTGTTTCAAACAGGGAGGCTGGCAAACAACCTCCCGAGGGTCCACCGGTTTGGACGGCCTTGAGGGTTCTGCCATTCGCTGCGCCGCCGCCAATATCTTCGAGCAATTCGCGCAGGGTAATCCCCATTGGAACTTCGACAAGCCCGGTGTTGGATGTTTGGCCAACCAGTGAAAAAACTACAGTTCCTGAGTTGCCCTGCGTGCCAAAGGATCTGTACCAATCTGCGCCGCGTGCCAGAATGACGGGAACAGTGGCCCAAGTTTTTACATTGTTGATGATGGTGGGCTGTCCCCACAAACCGCTGACAGCCGGGTAGGGTGGCTTTGGCCGGGGTTCGCCCAGGCCGCCTTCAATTGAGGCGATCATCGCGGTTTCTTCGCCGCATACAAAGGCTCCGGCGCCGCGTACCACCCGGATGGAGAAGTTAAATCCTGAACCAAAAATATTCTCTCCGAGCAAGCCAGACTCTTCGGCTTGCTGGATGGCTGTTGTGAAGCGCTCGATTGCCAGCGGATATTCATCGCGCACGTAGGCATACCCCTCGTGTGCGCCAATTGCATAGGCACCAATCGTCATACCTTCAATAATGGTGTGCGGGTCGCCTTCCAGGATGGTGCGGTCCATGTATGCGCCTGGATCGCCTTCATCACCATTGCAGATAATATATTTTTTATCTCCCGCAGAATCTTTAGCCGTCTGCCATTTGCGACCTGTGGGAAAACCACCGCCCCCGCGTCCTCGTAAGCCCGAGCCCGAGGTCTCATCAATCACAGCCTGCGGACTTATTTTCAACGCGCTGTGCAGGGCGCGGTACCCGCCCCTGGCAATGTATTCTTCAAGGCTGGCGGGATCAATAAATCCGCAGTTACGCAGAATGATTTTTTTCTGCCGTCCAAAAAAAGCTGATTTGCTATAATCCGTCAGTTTTTCCATCTCCGCAGAACGGGTGAAAGAAAAAATCCGGTCTTCGACAATTGCTTCTTCTTCATCGATTACCAGCCAGGCGCCTTCAGGTGACAACGATCCTGCTGCAAGATTATCCAACAGTTCGCGTGCTTTTGCGCGGTTAACTTGTGCAAATACCACGCGCCCCTTGCCAGGCAAGCGGATATCAACGAGGGGTTCCTGCTGACAGGCTCCAATACAGCCCGTTTTTGCCAGGATCACACCCATGTTTCGCCG
>CAIWAX010000169.1 GCA_903910795.1 uncultured Anaerolineae bacterium | reverse complement strand
CCCACGATTTGCTAAGCAAATCGTTCAGTATGATTATGCCCAAAATCAAGACATGGGTGAGCAGCAACCAATTTTCGATACTGAATCTATGGGTACTTTCCTTGATCTTCAAGTGTATCCACATCCAATAGTAACCGCCTGTCATACCAATTCAAATAACGGGGGCTGAATTTGGAAAAAATGGCACGGCCAACAATATCACCTGAATATGTGCCCTGTGGGATAGTTTGCAAAGCCGAAAAAGTGACCTGATCAAAAAGCAGCGGGTTGGCGCGTTCATCAAAAACATAGGGCGCCAGGATGGGCGGTAAATCCTGGCTATGACGTTCCACCAGCGCCCGCAAAAGTTCGACACTTACCTGGGGCTGATCTGCCAGCAGAAAAATCGCCCCGCCAACATTTTGAGGCAGGTGGGCCAGCCCAACCTTGATAGATGAGCTTTGACCGGACTGCCAATCTTGATCATAAACAACCTGCACAGGCAATTGCTCAAGACAGGCAGCTACCTGTTCCGTGCGGGAGCCAGACACCACCACAACAGGGGTCAGGCCAGCCTGAATGGCCGTTTCTGCGACCACGCGAATAAAGGGCTTGCCCATGTGCCCGGTGGAATGGAAATCCAATAACTGTTTGGGCTGACCAAAACGGGATGAAGCACCGGCAGCCAGGATAACTGCCGCTACCTTTTCCTTTACTGAAATCGCATGACCGGGCGCAGGCTGTAGTTTGCTGATAATCACAGCGTCAAAGATGGGTTTAAGCGCTTCCCCCAATCTATTGCCCAGGGATTGGAGCTCATCAGTATCGGCCTGATTCAAAAGAACTACTTTGCGAGCCGTGGAAGGGATATTCTTTAATCCACCCTGCGGATGGGATAATACTCTTCCAAGCGCCTCAGGGCTAATCAACTCACCTTCACGCAAGCCAGACAAAACGCTGAATATTTCGGGCCGGTGAACCTTATTTTCATCCAGCGCATGATGCAGACCGGATAAACCAGCAACCACCACAACCAGGTCCACAAAATCAGGGATCGCGGGTTCGTGACTGCCGGGCGCCTTGAGCGGTCTGGTACGCGATCCATCGGCTTCAATCAACAAAGGGATTGAATGCCTCAGCGCAATTTTCCGCAGTTCTTCCAACTGGAAAGCATCCAGGCTGCGAAAACGCCTGGATACTGGATCCAAATTGCCAGTCACGAGGGTGATCCCGCTGTGCAACTGCTCTTCGATACTGAACTTATGGGTATTTTCCATTGGAGGAATAGGTGAACATGTGCCCCGCGGGTTTGCCGGCCAGAAAAAGTGCTGATCTGCCAGTCTCGCCTGATCTTCAAAAAGATGCGTGCTGGTGGTGACAAGGGCTGGCGCCATCTCGCGCGCAGTCTGGAACATCGCGCTGGTTTTCCCCCCGGAGCCAACAAACGCGGCGCTCAATGACATGTGGCCTGTGGGGTTGGTCATACGCAAAGCGCGTGAAATAGTTAACATATACTAGACCTCTTGCATAACGTAAAAAACGT
>CAIWAX010000168.1 GCA_903910795.1 uncultured Anaerolineae bacterium | reverse complement strand
GATGCTATGGCATTACCAATCTAGCCCATCTTTTTCAACGGATTTATCTCGACATTGAAGGTTACAGGCTGTTTGCCCGACCACCATATCTGCCGTTTTCACGCTGATTCCCAGAGAGCCAATTAATTCCAGCGACCAGGTCAGGTGCAATTCAATCCGGTTATTCCTTGAACCTGACAATAATTTAAACCCAAGATCAGGCCAAATTAATCTTTCACCGCACCCAGGGCAATACCATTCACAATATAGCGTGAGAATATCGCGTAAATAATGATAATGGGCATAACAGTAATGGCCAGACCAAGATAAATACTGCCGTATTCGGTACGATACATATCACCACGTAACGTTTGGACCAGCATGGGCAGCGTATATTTATCGATGGAAGAAATCATAATAAAGGGCGTAAAGAAGTTATTCCAGGAGGCTACAAAGGCAAAAATACCCATGGTCAACGCACCTGGCATCGCAATTGGCAGCATTACCTGATGGAAAATAGCCAGCTCACCAGCGCCGTCGATCCGCGCTGCATCGATCAGATCCTGGATCACAACAGATTCCAGGTACTGCTTGGCAAAAAATACTGTTCCAGCAGATGCGATGCTCGGCAAGATCAGGGCCGCGTAGTTATCAACCAGATGCAGTTTGGACATATACTGGTAGAACCCGATGATGGATAGTTGAAGCGGGAGCAATACCAGAACAAGGATGGAATTGTAGAAAACACGTTTTCCGGGGAAATCATAAACTACCAAGGCATAAGCTGTTAATAAAGAAAAATAAACGCTAAGAACCGTAATTGCTATCGATAAAAACAGGCTGTTGGCAAATCCGCGAGGTAAATTAAGCCCTTTACCGAGCATGATATTGTAGTTTTCCATCAGATGTGTGGACGGCAGGAACCCAAGCCCCTGTTGAATTTCGACGGTTGAACGTGTGGCATTTACCAACAGCAGCCAAATCGGTCCAATTGTCACAGCCAGTAAAATGGCAAGAAAAATATAGATCAAAACACGCTGAATATTTGTAATAATACGGTAGGAGCTGAACATGGTAGATAATCTCCTTATCCAATCCGAATTCGACAGGGGTTTATATGACTAAACTAATTGTTGCGCTCTCGTAAAATATAGAAGATAGCCAGGGCACATACACTGGTCATTAAAAATACCATTACACCCACTGCCGATGCCGTACCAATTGTGCCCTGGGCATTGCTAAAGCGCATATACATCAAAACGTTATTTGTCAAAATTGAAGAACTGGGAGAACCCCGGCCATCGGTAAGCAAAAATGGAATATCAAACATTTGCATTCCGCCAACCAATGAGGTCACAAAAATGTAAACCAGGATCGGTTTAAGAAGTGGCAATGTAATCCGGGCAAACATTTGTCCCCCACTGGCGCCATCCACCATGGCAGCTTCATACAATTGCACGGGAATGGCTGTCATACCAGCCATAATAATAATGGTTGTCTGGCCAAACCACGTCCACCATTGGATAAAAACAACCAGGCTGCGCGCCACTGTCTCATTCGATAGAAATTGAAAAGCTTCATGCATGGCACCCATTCGCACCAGCAATTGATTTACAGGCCCATAAAAGGAAAATAAACTGAAATACAACGAAGCAACGGCCGCTGGCATAAGCAGGTTTGGTAGAAAAAACAGAGTCCGCCAGACACCAACTCCCCTGATCTTGAGCCTGACATCAGTAAACCAGAATGAAAGCAGCATGGCGATACCAATTTGCGGCACAAAGTTGCAAATCCAAAGGAGCCAGGTATTCTTGACCGCAGTCCAAAAAAAATCATCAGAAAAAAGGCGCTGGAAATTCCTTATCCCGATAAAGTCGTATTTACTTGACATCAAGGTAGCATTGGTAAAGCTTAAAGTTACCGTATTAATTACAGGGTAGAGACCAAATAATAGAAAACCAAGGATAAATGGTGTGATAAAAAAATAACCATAATAATTGCGGGAAATCTTTGAAATTCTCATCGCAGCTCTCTTTCGATAAGGATTTGGAAATATCCCGGCCAGAGCAAATTGCCCTGGCCGGGATATTCATTTCTTACTTGACGGTCAAATCAGGGAAATCGTTCTGGACAGTGGCTTTGAAAGTCTTCCACAAATCATCAATAGTGATCTTCCCAAGCAGGTATTGGCTAACCGGATCGGCAAGGTCACGCTGAATCTGATCGTCAGAGCCTGTCATCAAGCGGGCATTTACAGAAGGCGCGGCAGCCGCGAAACCGCCATATGAATTCTGCCCACCCAGGAACTTGCTCAGGTCGGAGTTATCGAACCCGGCAGTGATTCCATCCACAACCACCTGGCTGGAAACGAAGTCACCTGCAGCCTGTTTCTGGTCAGCCGGAACAGAGGGATCAATCTTCTTCAGGTAATCGTTGGTGTAAACACCGGTCGCCCAGTTCTTCAGGTTGGTCTGATCAAGCGCAACGAAGCGCACAAAATCCTTGGCCAGATCCATCTGCTGGGAACCCTTCATGACGCCTACCCAGGTACCGCCCCACTGATAAGGCAGAGGGCCAGTGATAACAGCCCAGTCGCCAGTTGTATCAGAGGAACCATCTTTCGCTTTTGCATTCGGGGCGAGTACATATGGCAGACCCCAGGTTGGCAGGAAGTACGAGAAGATTTTCTCGGGTTTACCACTGGCATCTTTCAAAGTATCATTCATACCAGCAAACCAACCTTCACCCCACTGCGCAGCCTGAGCTTCATAGCCCTTGTCACGGAAGGTTTTGGCGGTGTCAATGTATTTCTGGACCATCGGGTCAATTACCAAAGCGCCGTTAACCACCCAAGGTTGGGCGCGGTTGGCAAAGAACAGGTTCTGGAAATCGCCATTGGAGGCAACCATGAAGGTTGAGCCGCCGGATTTCTGCTTAATGACTTCAGCAGCCGCGGTGTATTTATCCATATCAGAGAGCAATGCCTGGATTTTGACGGGATCGTCGGTGCCAAAATACGCCTTGGCAAGACTGCGGCGATAAAAGAGAGCGCCCGGGGTTGCCTGGTATGAGAAGGCTTTCGTGACGCCTTGATTCGTACCCACATCGATCACGAACTGATAAGTCTTTGCGGCTTTTGCATCCGGCAATAGACTGCCAAGATCAGCCAGAAAATCGCTTTCAACATATTGCTTGACAAAAGAAGCTTCCAGGGCAATGACATCAGGGGCATCAGCAGTATTGAGGGATGCTTTAATCTTGGTCTGATAATCGCCGCTGGTCATCGGGATCATGGTGTACTGAACATCTACATCCGGATGCACGCCTTCGTAAGCAATCGCCATGGTCTTGATTTCATTTGTAAATGACCAGACCTTTAATATCTTCTGGCCGGCCTTGGGAGGCGCAAAAGTGGGGATCGCGGTAGCGGTAGGCGCAACGGTTGGAGCCGTTGTTGCGGTGACGGCAGGCGCCATGGTTGCGGCCGGCGCAGCCGGAGCGGCGGTATTCGCTGGAGCAGCAGGAGCGCCGCAGGCAGCCAGAGCAAAAGAAGCGATGAGCACAAGGCTCAAAAGGGCATAAATCTTACGTGACATTTTCTTCTCCTTGTTGAGATTCAAAAATATACTTACCATTTAGATGCGTAAAACATGTGAAGGGGGAAGTTGGCGTATAATTTATAGGTGTTTGGTTTCCTTTCTTCTGGAGGGATCAACACAATAAAAGGCAGGGCTGGAATGTCCTGGTAGGCTAACCAGCCCTGTCCTTATAGTTGCAAGTTGAACTTCTCACGACAAGCTGAGTTGGTAGTTCCTGGCGGGAATTTTTTGTTTCTGGATTTTTCAACATAGCCAGCAGCACCTGGGTTGCAACTCTGCCCATTTGCTCTAGCGGTTGTCTGACAGTTGTCAAAGGGGGGAAAACCATAGCCGATTGGGGAATATCATCAAAACCAACAATCGAAATATCATCTGGAATTCGCAGCCCGCGGTGGCGAATGACATCCATAGCCCCCATGGCCATGACATCATTGGATGCAAAAATAGCGCTCGGCGGAACAGCCAGGTCAAGCAATGCGTTGGCTGCCGCCACGCCTGAGTTCTGGAAGAAATCTCCCTCAAAAATCAGCTCGGGAATTTGAGGAATATGGTGCATGCTCAAGGCCGCTTTATACCCATCCAACCTGTCCTGGGCACAACCAAGATCCATCGTCCCCGTAATAAACGCAATGTGGTTATGGCCCAGATTTATAAGGTGTTCAGTGGCTAAAAAAGCGCCCTGCCAGTTGGTTGTGCCAATCGCCGGGCTTGTGGTATCAACACCCTGATGGTCAACCAGTACATGGGGGAAATTCCGGCTGCTCAGCACACCCAGGTAATCTGCCGGATTGCGGGGAAGAACAAGCACCAACCCTTCCACTACCCCTTGAACAAGCGATGCGACATAGTTTGATTCTTTGGCTGCCCGCCGGTGAGTTGTAAAAAGCATCAGATCAAATCCGGCATGATCAAGCTCATCATCAATCCCCCGTATAATCTCGCCAATATAACCCGTGCCCAAATCAGGTACCAGCACACCGATGACATGAGTTTGTCCGCGCGCCAAGCTTTGTGCCTGTCTATTGATCACAAAGCCAAGGCGATCAATGGCATCCATGACACGCTTACGGGTGGTTTCCCGGACATGTGGTTCGTTATTAATGACACGCGAAACAGTTCCATAAGATACCCCTGAAGCCTCAGCGACATCAAAAATGGTGACTCTTCCGCTAACTTGAATTTCATCTCGTGGCATCTGGCTCCATTTTGTAAGCGCTCACATCAATGGAATAATCTATCGTTGTGAGCGCTTACAACAGGATCATATCACCCAAATATTGGCAAGTCAAGGGTTATTTGTAAGCGCTCACAACGATTCAGTTCCAGATTGTCAACCAGCGAACTACTTAATAGCATCAATAATTGGGAGAAAACCGTGTTGACTTGTGATTGGATGATGAAACCCCCCAGGAAAGCCTCGCAAGAAGACATTCCCTTGCTGATACAGGCATTGAAGAAATCTACAAAATAATTCATCAACAACAAAGCCCCTGAAGCTATTCCGCCTTCGGAGGCTTTGTTATTTTCCCTCAAAATTTGAAAGGAAACGGTGAAATTAAGCTGATAAAGAATATCCGCTATCGCATGAATTATTATTCGTCAAGCAGTTTTTTGATTTGTAATTTCAAGGCGGGCAAATCATTCTTAATCGTATCCCAGATTATTTCAGAGTTAATCTCGAGGTAATCGTGGATTATTTTGTTGCGTATGGCGCGCATTTCCATCCAGGGCAAGGTGGAATATTTTTCCTGGAGTTCGAGCGAGATTCTTCCAGCGGCCTCACCAATAATTTCAATCTGGCGCATAATTGCATCCTGCATCATGCCATTTGATAGAAATGTCGTTTTATCAACGCCTTCAGTATATTTTTCGATGGTATAGATTGCTTCGAAAATATGACTGAGGCGAGCCGTATCGTCAAACTTCCTCATACAGGATGACCTTTTCTTTTTCGACGTTTGCTTTAATTTGTGAGTTGAGACCCTCTTCAGTAACCAGGTCAACTTTGCGCCCCAGCCGACGTTCCAATTCTTTTTCAAGACGGATAACTTCAAATAGCCCCAATGGCGGGCGCTGTTTTTCTGGTTTTAAAGCCATCATCAGGTCAATATCGCTCTGTGAGTCTGCCTCCCCGCGGGCATATGAGCCAAAGAGTGAAACCCTATAGGCATAGGGTCTCAAAACTGGTTTGATTTGGGTGTTTAATTCCTCAAATTCTTGTTCCATGAATCAAGTGTAGCATATTTTTATCGGGCTGGTATGACAAGAAAACGATTTTAACAGCCCTTTCGCAGAGGAGATCACAGTCAGTATGACAAAACCCCTCATTTTCCCTCAATATTTTAAGGGAAGCCGAAGAAATAGCTGGGCCAGCCTTTATTTTTGAACTAAAAGGCTGGCCCAGCTAAGAAAAGAACGTTACCCTATCGTGTTTTAACGTTTCAAAGTGCGGTATTGGACCCGCTTGGGGGTATCGACCGACTTGCCATAGCGCTCATGGTAATCTTTTTCGTAATCCGACCAGTTCCCGACAAATAACCTGGCCTGACTATCGCCTTCGAAAGCCAAAATGTGGGTACAGATGCGGTCAAGGAACCAGCGGTCATGGCTGACGACAACAGCACATCCGGCGAATTCTTCCAAGGCTTCTTCAAGAGCTCTGAGCGTGTTGACATCCAGATCATTGGTTGGCTCATCCAGCAGGAAAACATTGGCGCCTTCTTTGAGGGTTTTGGCAAGGTGAACCCGGTTACGCTCACCACCCGAGAGCATACTGGTTTTTTTCTGCTGGTCTGTGCCCTGAAAATTGAAGGAAGAACAGTATCCGCGCGCATTGACTTTGCGGCTGCCGAGTTCCAGGATTTCCATGCCACCCGCAATTTCATCATAAACCGACTTTTCAGGGTCAAGAGTGCGGCTCTGATCTGCGTAGGCCATTTTCACCGTTTCGCCTATACGAATGGTACCACCATCCGGTTTTTCCTGGCCAATGATCATTTTGAGAAGCGTGGTTTTCCCGGCGCCGTTGGGGCCAACGATACCGACGATCGAACCAGGCGAGATAACAGCGCTGAAATTATCCAAAATCAGGCGCTCGCCAAAGGACTTGGTCAGATTATTCATTTCGAGGACGATATTCCCAAGGCGCGGCCCGGGTGGTATATAAATTTCCAGGTCCTCGCGATATTGCTCTTTTTCCTGGCTGAGCAGTTTTTCATAGGCAGTCACGCGCGCCTGGCCTTTGGATTGGCGGGCCTTGGGTGACATGCGAATCCACTCCAGTTCACGTTCGAGGGTCTTCTGGCGGCGCGACTCTGACTTTTCTTCCTGCCTGAGCCGCTCGCCTTTTTGCTCCAACCAGGAGGTGTAATTACCTTTCCATGGAATACCATAGCCGCGATCCAGTTCAAGGATCCAACCTGCGACATTATCCAGGAAGTAGCGATCGTGAGTCACCGCGATGACGGTGCCCTTATACTCGCGCAAATGATGTTCGAGCCAGGCGATTGATTCTGCGTCCAGATGGTTGGTGGGTTCGTCCAATAAGAGGATATCGGGTTCAGTCAGCAGAAGTCGTGTAAGCGCCACCCTGCGGCGCTCACCGCCCGAACAAATCCGGATGGGAGTATCGGCGGGTGGGCAGCGTAATGCCTCCATGGCGACCCCCAGATGAGAATCGAGATTCCAGGCATCCACGTGATCCAGGCGATCCTGTAGGTTTGCCTGTTCCTCGATTAGAGCCTCAAAATCTGCATCTGGCTCGCCAAATTTTGCGTTAACTTCATCAAAACGCGCCAGCATATCCACGATTGGTTTGACGGCCTCACGGATGATTTCAATGACTGTTTTTGAATCATCCATTAAGGGTTCCTGTTCCAACATGCCGACAGTGTACCCTTTGGACATGGATATTTCGCCAACGTAATCCTTATCGACACCCGCCATAATGCGCAGCAAGGTGGATTTCCCGGCGCCATTCAGCCCGAGTACGCCAATCTTGGCGCCATAGTAAAAGCCAAGCGATATGTCGCGCAAGACAAATTTATTATTGGGCGGGACAATGCGCCCCACCTTGTTCATTTGATAAATTACCTGAGTATCGGATGGCATAAGTTCCTGAATGAAGAATATTTCGAATGAGTGAAAATGAATTGGCCGTTTATATCAGGCTCTGATCAACGAGGTTGTTATTTCGTTTGCGTTTACAAAGACCCGCAAAGTGTCACCATATTTTAATCCGGGGATAGGCTGGGCGATCACTTCGAGCAAGGATGGGTTTTGAAAATTGCGTATTTTCGTTTCAGGGTGGGGGTAATAGACCCAGCCCTCAAATTCTTTCGCTTGAAAAACAACCCGGCAGCGTGAAAAAGAGAAGTGTTCCGGCGGATGCAGGTCTGTCCAATTCACATTTTGAAAGGTGAATTCGGGATTGACCATCTGGAACATGTACGGGCGGATATCGACATTCAGCGTGCCATTAAAATATCCATCCAGATCCAGGCCGCGCGCTTTAAATATAGGGCGCTGCCTGTCCAGGGCGCCATAGGGATAATCCGATGAGGGCCCGGAGGCTACATGATAACCTTGCGCCAAAAAACCATCCACGAAGTTCCATTGGGCATTCATAGAGTCAAGATTTTACTTTATTTTGTGCGCATATTGGGGAAAAATGTGCGCGGAATGGATTTCAAATATTGGCTCGTTTTCCGTATCAAATCAAAAAGCAGACAGGTTGTCCTGACCGCCTTTTTGATTCGGGTCTGTATCGATCCCGGCCAGATCAATTACTGTTGAAAAGAAGCCACTGCCTGATCCATATCTGTATAGGTTTCAAAAAGGGTATTGAAACCAACTATTTCTAAAGAGTGTCTTACATTTTCAGTTGAGCTGAAAAATTTGACATGTTTTTGCACACTGGAATTAAGTTCATGCGCGATGGCCCGTGAAGAAAGCCAGGTTTCCCCATGTTTGAGATCCATCTTTTGACCACGAAACAAAATGGAAATGCGGTGCAGGGCAGCGATCCCTGCGCTGCTGATATAGGTGAGCTGACTTAAATCCAGAATTACATCACGGCAACCGAGGTTATGAAGCGTTTGCGCTTCGGTCAGCATATCCTGGTAATTGGAACCATCCAGCTTGCCAACCAAATGCATTACCCATAGCTGGGAGTTTTTTTGGGTAAACGTGATTTGCATCATTTTGATTCCTTGAGCACAATTATATGACAAGGATCATCCAATTTCAATAATTTTTCATGTGGCAAAACCCGGCAAACTGCTGGTTGGGTTTCCCAACATTAAAATAAACGCGGTTGGGGTTTACCAGGCGGCCTGGCGGTAAACAGATTTTTGGCGCGGCACCATTCCGGGTCAGGCCCATTCCAGCCAAACATCTCAAAATTGACCCGCCCCTTCTCATCAAAGTCAACACCCTCCGATTTAAGAAGTTCAGTTTGCTTCTCGGCGCCCGGGCGGAGGCTGATTTTCCCTTGTGAATTGATCACACGCTGCCAGGGCACATCCGGCGGGCAGTTCGCCATGGCGCCGCCCACCCAACGCGCGCCGAAGGCTTCATAATCCTTTAAATTAAGCGAGCCGGGCGGCGGGATCATGCCCGCAATTTGTCCATAGGTCGCTACTTTACCCGGCGGCACCTGCCGGACAATTTCCCAGACAAGCGCCTGATACTGCTGAGGATTGGGAGGCGAGCTAAATTCCATGCTATTTAATCCTCGGCCAATCCATCAAAGTTATTTCGGCCAGCAAACGCGCATTCAGATTTCGATCCAACCGTTCGATGGAATTTTCAATTTCGACCGTAATAGCGCGCGCCAAAGAACGATCCACCCGGCTGCCAAGACCTTCAATTTCTTCGGCACGGTCAATGTTGGTTAACGCGGCAGAAGCGCCGGATGTGTTTAGCAGCATATCCCTCCAATACGAAAGCCAGATAACGAGCGTCTGTCTGAAGACATCCTTATCTTTCGCCAGTTTTTCCGCATAATGGAAACGATCGCCAAGATTATCGGCCAGAAGTCTGTGCAAATCCTCCAGCTTCTCCGCCCGAAAAGCCAGTGCTTTTTCATCCTGCGATAACCGCAAGGCGTAGCCGGGGCGCCCGCCTGCCAAATGCGCCAGGAACTCGGCCTTTTCGTCAGATACACCCCGCAAGATTAGAAAATTTTTGACTTCTGCCAAAGCCAGCGGCCGTAAACGCAGAATTTCACAGCGCGAAACGATGGTTGGCAGTAATTGCTCGGCGCTATCCGCAGTTAACAGCAAAACCGCATAACCGGGCGCTTCTTCGAGGGTTTTCAGCAAAGCATTCTGGGCGCTGGCATTGGCCTCTTGAAACCGTAAAAACAAGACAATTTTATAAGACGATTGGTAGGGCCTCAACGAAAGAAATTTCGTGACTTCACGGATTTGGTCAACCTTGAGAATTCCACCTTCATTCTCCGCCTGGATCACCATCAGATCCATGAACTGGCCGCTTTCAATTTGCTTGCAAACCCGGCAAACACGGCAAGGTACGCCCGGCGCAGACGGATTGGCGCAATTCAAAGCCTGCGCCAACCTCAAAGCCAGTGTCCGTCGTCCAACGCTGGCCGGCCCGGTTAGCAGATAGGCGTGACGCAGTGTGCCATTGGCCACATGGCGCTGGAGCATTTCAACCGCCCAATCATGTCCGTAAACTTCCCAGGTGTTCATCGCTTATTCCTGACCAGCCTTCAGGCGCAAATAAGAATCATAACGTTCCTGGCGAATCAGACCTTGCTGAATGGCAACCAGAACCGCGCAGCCAGGCTCATGTGTGTGGCTGCAATCGCTAAACTGGCAATCTTCGACGCGCGCAGCCAGCTCTGGAAAATACGCGTCAATCTCCTCGGGCCGGGTATCCCACAGCGCCAGCGATTTCCAGCCCGGAGCATCCGCAACCCAACCACCACCCTGCAGCGGGAGCAACTGCCGGAAGTTCGTTGTATGCTTGCCTTTGTCATTAAAAGCACTGACATCCCCCACGGCAATCCCAAGGCCCGGCTGAACGGCATTCATCAGGCTGGATTTCCCCACACCGGATGGCCCAGCCAGCGCAGATAACTTACCAGACAAAATTTCTTTTAATTCGGCAATCCCCGTTTCATCTTTGGTAGAGGTATAGATGACCTGGTAACCCAGCGGAGGATAAAACCCAAACCTGGCGCGCGCCCCTTCCAGACCCACCAGGTCAATTTTATTGGCGACAATCACCGCCGGGATGTTTTGCTTCTCAGCAATCACCAGGAAGCGATCCAGCATGCGCATACGCGGCTCCGGGTTGGCGCAGGAAAAAACAAAGACTGCCTGATCGGGGTTGGCAAGCAAAATCTGGCAGTATTCACCCTGGGGACGAGGGTCGAGCCGGACAATTTCACTTTTCCGCGGCAGAATTTCTTCTATTGAACCAGAACCATCACTCAATAATCGAAAAGTAACCCGGTCGCCCACCGCCGCGATATCGCCTTCCCGGCGGCCCTGCTTCAATCGCCCGCGCAGTTGACAGGTCACAGGCTGGGTTTGGCCATCCGCCAATACAAAGAAAAAGCCGGATTGGGTCCGAATAATCAGACCGGTTAATAAATCAAGAACATCCATTTCGAAATTTATTCCTTCTGGAAACGTTAGGGAGCGGCTGGGGTCGGAGTAACGGGTTCTGTAGGAGTGCGGGTGATACCGATATTCGCTTCCCACGGATAAGGGCTGAGGGGTTTGCCAGAAAAGTACGTTTCAACCATGCGTTTGAACATGGGGGCCGCCACAACGGATCCCTCGCCAGCATTTTCCGCGATCACCGCAATGGCGATATCCGGCAAAGCCGGGTTTTGGGCATCGGTATAGCCCGCGAACCAGGCGTGCGAATCACCCGAGCTCGCCTGCGCTGTACCGGTCTTTCCATAAATCGGGACAGATGTCAGGTTCATAAAACGGATGTAAGCTGTTCCACGCGGGTTGCGGATTACTTCCTGCATTGCCTGGCGCAAAGCCGCCAGGGTTTCTGGCTTGACAGGCAATACTCCCCGCGTTTCCGGTTTAAATACGGGAGTATCCACGCCATTGGCATCTGTAATTTTTTCGACAATTTGTGGGCGGTACAGGCTGCCACCATTGCCAATCGCGGCCATCATATCGGCGACTTGCATCGGCGTGACCAGCACATCACCCTGCCCGATAGCCTGGTTAACAGCATCCAACGTGGTGGCGGGGTTTTTAATCGTTCCAGTAGCTTCTTCAATTTGCGGGATGCCTGTCGCTGAACCAAGACCAAAGCCACGCGCCATATCCGCAATGGCCGAGACACGGCCCTGATTGTAGAGATCCAAACCGATATGCCAGAAATAGGGGTTGCAGGAACGCATCAAACCGCCAATCAGGGTCAAATCACCCGAGGGCCGGGTTGTTCCGGTGCCGGTCTGGGTGACTTCATTCTGGAAGTGTTCCCAGGTCCAATCGTCCAAAGTTCGATCTGGGAGTTCGGTAAAATGATAATCACAAAAATAATGCGTATCAGGTGTATACGTGCCGCTCTCCAGCGCCGCGGAGAAGGTAATCACCTTGAAAACCGAACCAAGTGGATACTGTCCTTGAACGGAGCGATCCAGAAGCGGTGTATTGGGATCGTTTAATAAATTTCCAAGCGCATACCCGCTGTTGGCATTATTTGGGTCAAACAGGTTTGGATCATACCCAGGGGATGAAGCCATGGCCAGCACACGTCCACTATCCCGTTCCAACACTACAATCGAACCTCTGAAACCGGTTAGAGCCTTTTGAGCCTGGATTTGTAAATTCTGATCAAGAGTAAGAGTAATAGCCGAGGCGGGTTTGGCGTCGGCCTGGCCGAGTGTGGAAATGATCTTGCCATCCTTGCCCACCACATACAGCGTGCCGCCAGTCTTGCCAGCCAGATACTGTTCACCCCACTTTTCGAGACCAGACTGCCCAACACGCGAAGCGGGGGAATAGCCATTGCGCAAATATTGGTCAAGTTGTTCCTTGGGGACAGGTGAAACATAGCCAACGGTTTGCGAGGCAATCCCATTCTGATAATAAAACCGTGAACTATATTGGGTCAGTACCGCCCCGGCCAGGCCTGCCAGGCGTCTGGTCTCATCCAGCGTGGCCTCGCCAACCGGGATATACCAATTGGCAGTGAGATTATCAGCATAAAGCGACACAATTTGACCGTTATACAGTCCGGTCAGGCGGGCCAGTTCGCCAATCAGCGCGCCTTCTGTATCGGGGTTAATCTGGGCTGGAATAATGCCCAGCGCCATCACATCCGTCTGTGTAACAAGCGGCTGGTGTGCGCGATCATAAATAATGCCCCGAGGAGGGGTGTTGTAATCCATCTGTAAACGATTCCCGCCCTTCAAATCCGGCATAATCAAGCCATCATCCCAGGCGATCCGCCAGTACCCATCTTCAAACACAAGTTTGGCTGCCATATCTCTGGCGAATACCCCAACCAGGTCGGTCTTAAAATCAACGTGGAATTTGACCTGGGCAGAAATGGCATCGAAACTTGTATCGGATAACTGGTAGGAAAAATCCTTCAAGGTCAGGGCATTCATCGTATCGCGATAGCGAGCGATAAAATCTTTCTGGGCGATGCTGCTCTGGCTTTGCTGGCTGAGCAAGGCGTACATGCTCGTATAATCATCGCTTTTCCACGCATCCAGGAAAGCGCGCATGGCATTTTGCGGATCCGGCGCGTTGGTCACATAGACAACCGGTGTCGGGAGATTTTTATTCCCAGGTGTGTTTTGTGGAGCCAGCGTGGGAGTAGCCCCACTCTGCCCGCCGCAGCCGGCCAAAAATGCCAAAGCCAGGATCAGGCACATTTTTTTGTAGAAATTCATAAGTTTCACCTAACTGTAAGGGCTTCTGAAAAAATTCCCTTACAATAATTCAATAATCCCTTTAGATCATCCATCAATTTAAACATCAGGATTCATTTTCTTTTGACAGAAATACAGGATAAACCGGGCATTCATAATGAAGGGATGCCTGACAGTTACTGGCCAGATCGGCAGCCGGAAGGATGCCGGCATTTCGCAGCAGTCTGCTAAGGCTGCAAAGCGGCAGCCCCATCACAGAAGCATAACAACCCTGCATAAACGCGACTGGCTGAAAATCAGGATTCTGGATACCATAGGCCCCGGCTTTATCCATGGGGTCACCGGTTTGGATATAACGCTCGACTTCAGCCTGGCTGTATGAACGCATGGGGACATCCGTTACGACTACATCCGTCCAAAGACTGCCGTCACTGACCCGCACAACAGCGATCCCGGTGTAAACCTGGTGCGTCACCCCGCGCAGTCGCAGCAACATTTGACGGGCTTCTGCCGGGCTGGCTGGCTTACCCAAAATATCGTTTTCGATCACAACACAGGTATCTGCTCCGATAATGATATTTTGCTGCTGCGCCCGAGGCAAAACCGCCAGCGCTTTTTGTCTGGACAGGCGGCGCACATACTCCGCCGGGGTTTCGTTGACAGCCTGGCTTTCGTCAATATTGGATACATCCAGGCCAAATTCCCAACCACCGAGTGCCAGCAGTTCCCGCCGGCGCGGAGAATTGGAAGCGAGCAACAATGCTGATTTATTTTTTTCTGTCATGAATTAAGATTCTAACACAGCCACAGGATGCATTTCAGTTCATTAAGCCAGTTAACAGAAAAGGGATTGGCAGTTGGAAGGCTGCCAATCCCTTTTCTGTTTTGTTTTGTAGCGGCGGGATTAGATCCAGCCGCGTAACTGCATAGCTTTCACGACGCGATCAATCGCAACCATATAGGCTGCATCGCGCATATAAACCTGTTCCTTCTCACTCATATCGAGCACAGCATTGAAGGCCATGGTCATCTTGGTATCGAGTTTTTCAAGAACTTCCTGCTTGGTCCAATAGAAGTTCATGTCATTCTGGACAGATTCAAAGTAGGAAGTAGTCACACCACCAGCGTTGCACAGGAAATCGGGGATGTTGAAGATATTATTATTCTTGAAATAATCATCCGCCTCAGGTGTGCAGGGGCCATTGGCGCCTTCGGCCACGACCTTGACTCGCTTGGACATACGCTTGACGGTATCGCCATTCACGTGGCCTTCGATGGCTGCTGGGATGAGTACGTCACAATCTTTTTCAATCCACTTTTCGCCATCTTCAATGAGATAACCAGCTTCTTTGGCCTTTTTCTGATCAATGGTGCCATATTGGTCAACGATCGTCAGAAGGAAACGCGGATTCACGCCATCCTTATGGCTGTAGGTGTAAGAAGTCTTGTCATTGCGATCCCAGCAGGATACGCAGGCCACTTTGCCGCCCAGAATTTCGACAAAACCAATCGCGGCGTATTGCGAAACGTTCCCAAATCCTTCGAGGGCCGCCACGGACTCAGTGGGATTGATCTTGAGGTGTTTCATGGCTTCGCGGACGGTGTAAATAACGCCATATCCGGTAGCCTCGGTGCGGCCTTCTGAACCACCGCCAGCCAAAGGTTTTCCCGTAAAGACGCCGGGGGTGTACTGTCCAACCAGTCTGGAATATTCGTCCATCATCCAGCCCATCATCTGAGGGGTTGTGCCAACATCCGGAGCCGGCACATCCTGGCGCGGCCCAATGTTTTTCCACATGTTCTGTACCCAACCACGGCACAAGCGTTCTTTTTCAGGGGTTGTGATCGATGACGGATCAACAATAATGCCACCCTTTCCTCCGCCCAATGGGATATCGGCTACAGCGCATTTCCAGGTCATCCAGGTGGCCAGGGCGCGCACTGTATCAAAAGTTTCATTGGGGTGGAAGCGGATGCCGCCTTTATTGGGGCCGCGCGCATCATTATGCTGCACACGATAGCCCTGAAAAACACGCAAAGAGCCGTCATCCATGCGCACCGGAATGCGGAAACTGTATTCACGCATCGGCCAACGCAGAACTTCTGCGATCTGGGGGTCCAGGTTCAGCAGTTTGGCAACACCATCAAACTGTTTCTGGGCCATTTCAAAAGCGTTTATTTGACCAGCCATTTTTTCTCCTGTTTAAGGTGATTAAATTTATAAAAAAATATAAACGGGCATCCGGATCGGATGCCCGCTTTTATTTGACGAGAATGTCGCGCAGGTAATTCATGATCATTGTTACCTTTCGTCCTACAGTTCAAGGTTACACGAGATTGACCACAACGTCTATATGACGAGTATCATGTTTATGTCACTGTTTTAAACTTATAGAAATGAGCCTTCATAGTGTAATCAAATTCGAAGGCCCCTTTTCGCGCGTGTACAAGGCGTAGCGATCACCGGGTGGACAGGGATCGCATCCCAGGCAGCCATGCATCTGTTTTCGATCAACCCGGTATCCGTTCAAAAAAACCCGGGCGTCAGGCTCCGAATCAATGCGAAGCTGTGCCACCAGCCCAAGAAAACATTCACAGGTCAGGCATTCGGCATGTGGAAAAGTTGTTTCAGTTTCCTCAATAATCTTGCGGACCGCTTCCAACGATAGCATAATCATTCCTTGGCCTGTCATTTATAAAAACCATTTCTTCCAAATGAACAAAATCCCAAGAGAGTATTTTCGCCAAATTGAGTTTTTCGTTTGTCCACTACACCATTATAATGAGTTTGTGAAACATAACAAGCTCACCAACTCTTATCTACTGTTGACTTTACTCTTCGGGCTTATTTTCACTCCCGTCAAGCCCGGGATCATTCAACCCGCGCCCAGGTTACGCAGTTCAGCAGATGTCACTGCCTTTGAGCTGATCGCGGCGATGAATTCGCTGCGGGTCTCCAACGGCCTGCCAGCGCTGATTGAAGACCCGATCATCGATGCCGTGGCCCAGTCTACCGCGCAAACGATGGCCGCCAACGAGATGTCAAGCCATATTGGGAATATTTCGGGGCGGCTGGCCTCGTCCGGTTACGGAAATGGCGCGACAGTCTTCGGGACAGAAAACTTTGCCATGGGGTTCCAATCCATTGACCAGATCATGCAAGTCTGGTCCGATCCAGCCCACATGCTGCCGGCCGTGGTGGCAGCCTATTGTAATGTCGGTGCGGGTACCGCCATTTCGCCAAGCGGCATGACTTATTATATTCTGCAAGCGGCCTACACTTCGGGTAAATCGTGTGGTTCCTATACATCCGGCGGAACAACCACTACGCAGGGCAGCGGATCAACCAGCGGCACTGGCAGCGGTATATCTCAATACATTTCTCCAATCAAAATAGCCTCTCCCGACGCGGATGGCAAAATCTTCCACATCGTTCAGGCTGGCCAGACTTTCTGGTCGATCGCAATCGCATACAAAATCACCATCCGGGATATCAAAACATGGAATAACCTGGCAGATGATGCCACCCTGAAAATTGGTGAAAAATTATTTATACCGGGCAGCAATACGGCCGGCTACGCCACTCCCACCCAGGTCGGCGCAATCCAACTTAGCACACCGGATGCCAGCGGGAAAATTATTCACATTGTTCAGGCCTACCAGACACTCAGCACAATTGCTCAGGCCTATGGCACAACGGTCAACAAGCTCCTGGGGCTCAACAATCTGCAGGTTGACACCCCCCTGCGTATCGGCCAGGCACTGGTCATTCAACTCTCCAGTGGCCCGACCTTGCAGCCGCTACAATCTCTGACACCTGCCAGCGATGGAAAGTATTACCATACGGTTCAAAGCGGTGAAACCATCCTGTGGATTGCCCAACAATACAGTGTCAAGGTTGGTGACTTGTTATCCTGGAACGGCCTTTCCCCCACGTCGATCATTCACCCAGGCCAAAAGTTATTATTGCGGGTTACGCCCCCGGCATCATCGACACCGACCGCCCTGCCAGCCAGCGCCACACCACTGCCCCCCACTGCCAGCCCACAGCTAAGCCCGGACACTGAAACTCCTGCGCCGGCTGCCAATAATGTCCCGGAAAGTGCTCTTTTAATGTGGGCCATCGTCCTGATCCTGCTGGCCGGTGTACTGGCTCTGGTTGCTTTCTTTTTCAGCCGGAAAAGATAAGCGAATTCCCAGATAATCTCAATCCAATACACCAGATTTTGGCAGGACGGTCAAGTTTTCGGGCTGGCCTGACCCTCTGTCCTTTTTCCCTCAATTCAGTATAATAAGAGCGACTTTACCCAATTTCACAGGAGACCGAATGTCAAGACATAAGTCCTCTGCGGGTTTTCCGCTTCCACCAGACGAAATCATCCAGGATTATCGTCTCGCTTATCAATCCAGACAGGCTTCGTTAATCGGGCGGCGTGAGGTCCTGAGCGGAAAGGCCAAATTTGGCATTTTTGGTGATGGCAAAGAAGTCGCCCAACTGGCCATTGCGCGTGCCTTCCACAAAGGAGATTGGCGTTCAGGTTATTACCGCGACCAAACCTGGATGTTTGCGCTGGGGGTCATCGGTCTGAAAGAGTTTTTCGCCCAGTTGTATGCGCACGCCGATGTAAATTACGAACCTGCCACGGCGGGGCGCGGCATGAATGGGCACTTTGCATCCCGTTTTCTCAATCCGGATGGATCCTGGCGCGACCAGACTCAGGCTTATAACGTGGCGGCGGATGTTTCACCCACTGCCGCGCAGATGCCGCGCACAGTTGGGCTGGCGTATGCGTCCCGCCTCTACCGGCAAATCCCCGAACTCGCCGACCAGACGCGCTTCTCCCATCGCGGAAATGAAGTTGTCTGGGCTTCCATTGGAAATGCCTCGACATCCGAAGGCATTTTCTGGGAATCGGTCAACGCAATTGGGGTGTTAAAATCGCCGGCCGTGATCAGCATTTATGATGATGGATACGGCATCTCGGTTCCCAACCAGTTCCAGATGGTTAAAGAAAATATTGGTGAAATTCTACGCGGTTTTGAGCGCGACGCGACCCAGCCAGCCGAACTGGCTGAACGAGGCTATGACTGCTACACCGTGCGCGCCTGGGATTACCCGGCGCTGGTTGAGACCTTCGCGGCAGCCGGCGAAACTGCCCGGCTGTATCACATTCCCGCATTGGTGCATGTCACCGAGGGTACCCAGCCCCAGGGTCACAGCACTTCCGGCTCTCAGGAACGTTACAAATCCCCTGAGCGGCTGAAATGGGAGCAGGAACATGATTGTCTGGCCAAAATGCGAACCTGGATGCTGGAAAGCGAGTTAGCCACCGAAAAGGAAGTGCAGGAGTGGGAAAGCCATGATCAGGAAACTGCCGAAAACGCACGCAGAGCCGCATGGGAGGCTTACACAGCCCCCATCCTGGCAGAACGCAAACATCTCCTGGATCTCCTGGATGAGGCTGTGCCACTCTCAAAACACCCATCCGAACTGGTGCGAATTCGCAACGGGCTGTTTACACTGCCAACCCCCTTTCGGCGCGACATGCACATCGCGGTGCATGAGGCCCTGCGTGTGGTCAGCCAGGAAAATAACCCGGCCTATGACAAGCTGAAGGATTGGAGACGAACTGAAGAAGCCGCCAACCAGCAGCGCTATGGATCTCATATTTCCACCGGCACTGCCCTGAAAGTACCCGTCAACCTGCCGGTCTATTCTGATAAGTCACCCAACTTGATGGGGTTCGAAATTCTGAACGCCTGCTTTGATGCGGCTTTTGACCGCGACCCGCGCGTGATCGCCTTTGGCGAGGATGTCGGACACCTGGGGGATGTCAACCAGGGTTTCCGGGGCCTTCAAGAAAAATATGGTCTGCTGCGCATCAGCGACACGGGCATCCGGGAAGCCACCATTATCGGACAGGCCATCGGCATGGCGATGCGCGGTTTGCGTCCGATTGCCGAAATCCAATACCTGGACTATCTGCTGTATGCCATCCAGATCATCAGCGATGATCTCTCAAACCTGTTCTGGCGTACAGCCGGTGGGCAGAAAGCGCCTGTTATCATCCGAACTCGCGGTCACCGGCTGGAAGGTATCTGGCACTCCGGTTCGCCCATGGCGGGAATACTGAATCTTGTGCGCGGTGTTTACCTGCTCGTCCCGCGCGATATGACCCGCGCCGCGGGGTTCTATAACACCTTGCTTCAAGCAGATGAACCCGCCATTATGGTGGAAGTGTTGAATGGTTACCGCCAGAAAGAACGCCTACCCGACAACATCGGCCAGTTCCGCCTGCCGCTGGGCGAACCAGAAATTTTACGGTCTGGCACAGATGTAACCATCGTAACCTACGGGGCTTGCTGCAGGATTGCGCTGGATGCCGCGGACAGGCTTGCCAAAGATGGCATCCAAACCGAAATTATTGATGTACAGACATTGCTGCCTTTTGATCGGATGGGCAAAATCAGCGCCTCGCTCAAAAAAACCAACCGTATTTTATTTTTAGATGAGGACGTGCCTGGCGGGACAAGCGCTTACATGTTTCAGGAAGTGCTTGAAAAACAAGGCGGATATTCCCTGCTCGATTCTGCTCCGAGGACACTGACAGGCACGCTTCACCGCCCGGCTTATGGTTCAGATGGCGACTACTGGTCGAAACCAAACGCTGAAAGAATTTATGACGCAATTTACGAAATCATGCACGAAGTTGACCCGGCCAGATTTCCAGGTATTTATTAGGGCAGTTCATCTCAGAAGATTTTCCCCGCCCTAAGACTTCCGAAGTCTTAGAGACTTCGGAAGTCTGACTCTCTTCGGAAGGTCTGCCATCTTCCACCCGAAGGCAGGTTTTCATCTTTCGCATCTTTTTCAGAAATGGATTGAGGCGCACCCATGGCAACAAAAGTGCTCGTACCCCGCTTAGGCGAAGGTGTTGAAGAAGTAACCATCATATCCTGGCTTAAAAACGTTGGGGATTCAGTGAATGAGTTGGACCCTCTGCTGGAAGTAAACACTGACAAGGTGGATACCGAAATCCCGGCCCCAGCCTCCGGCATCTTATTGAGGATTGACATCCAGGCCGGTGCAGCCGCCAGGGTTGGCGATCTTCTGGCGATCATCGGCGAACCAAGCGCACTATCTGGAAATCAGGCGGATGAAGACCCGGTTTCACAACCAGAACCAGTTGCGCCGGCACAAACGCCCGCTCCCGTGAGCGAGCAGCCGCCCAGCACGAAGGATTTGGGGTTCATCTCGCCGATTGTCGCGCAGATGGCCAGCGAATACAACATCAACCTTCAGCAAATGAAGGGCACGGGCCTGGGCGGCAGGATCACCAAGAACGATGTGTTGGCTTTTGTGCAAAATAGAAAAACGGAACAGGATGGGAACGGCCTTGCGATTCCATCCCCCAACCGCCCGGCTGTCGAACAACGCGCCGCAGCCCCCACACCCCAGGTTCATTCGCAGGCAAATGCCGGGATTATTCCTTCAGGCGATACCCTGGTCAAACACAGTCTGATCCGCAAAAGCATTGCGGAGCACATGCTGGCTTCAAAACGAACCTCTCCGCATGTATTAACCGTCATGGAAGTGGATATGTCGCGCGTGGCCGCCCATCGCACCGCCAACAAAAGCGCTTTTGCGCGTAACAGCGTCAACCTGACCTACACAGCCTATTTTATGTGCGCGCTTGTCGCCGGGTTGAAAACTCATCCACAGGTCAATTCATCCTGGAGCGAAGAAGGGCTGATCGTACATTCCGCGATCAATCTGGGGATGGCCACTTCACTGGGCGAAGCCGGGCTGATTGTCCCGGTCATCAAGGGCGCGGATGCGCTTTCATTGCTGGGAATGGCGCGCGCAGTCAATGACCTGGCCGAACGCGCCCGCGCCAAAAAACTTCAACCAGATGAGGTCAAAGGCGGCACATTTACCCTGACCAACCACGGGGTCAGCGGTTCGTTGCTGGCCATGCCAATCATCAACCAACCCCAGTGCGGCATCCTGGGCGTTGGCGCGCTGCAAAAACGCGTTGTGGTGGTTACAGATAGCGCTGGTAATGATTCAATTGCCATCCGCCCAATGGTCTACCTGTCGTTCGTTTTTGACCATCGTATCCTGGACGGCGCATCCGCCGACTGGTTTCTCAGCAGTGTAAAAAATGCTTTGGAAAAATGGGCCGAATAAATGTCTACTTTTGATGAACGCGCCAAAGATTGGGATTCTGATCCCGCCAAGGTGGAACGCGCCCGTGTGGTGGCCAATGCCATCCGGGCCAGCCTGCCTCAAAAGAATAATCTGTCCGGACTGGAAGTCGGCTGCGGGACCGGTCTGTTGAGCTTTGCCTTACAACCAGATTTCGCCTCCATTACCCTGGCGGATACATCCGAGGGTATGCTGGCTGTACTGGCTGGGAAGATCAAAACCGCCGGGATCCAAAACATGCTCCCGCTCAAAATTGACCTGGCGAACGACCCGCTGCCTCCTTCACACTTCGACGTGATTTACTCGTTAATGACCCTGCACCATATCCCAGACACAGGCCTGATCCTGCAGCAATTCTTCAAAATATTAAACCCGACTGGCAGCCTGTGCATCGTTGATCTTGAAAAAGAGGATGGCTCATTTCACGGGCCGGCGGTGACCGACGTGCACAAAGGTTTTGACAGACAGGTACTACAACGCAAGCTGGAAACCGCTGGTTTCATCGAAGTGAATTTTTCGAGTGTCTATGCGGTCAAAAAACTGATTTCCGGTATGGAAACAGCCTTCCCCCTGTTCCTGGCGGTTGCAAAAAAAGGATAACATCAAGTCACGATCAATCATGAATAACTATTTTAAGATTGATCGCCCTTTTTATTCCGTAAAGACGAAAGACATCATGACGATGTGGACGAGAAAAAACATAAACACAATGGGTATAAAACCTCTAATTATGGCCTTTTTTTTCTTTGAAGCCCTGGTACATCTGGGCGTAAATAGAATAAGATTTACGATGGATGTCGTTTACCGTCGTTTAATCTGGACTAAAACCGAATTATAGTGTAATATTTGCTAATAATTGTCAAATATCCCGTTATAATTCATAAAAAGGGTAAGAATATGTTAATTGAATTTTCCGTGAAAAATTTTAAATCTATTAAAGAACAACAAACTTTGTCTATGGCAGCATCAAGTGGTAATGAATTACGCGATAGTAATGTTATTCAGACCTTAGATCATAAATTGAATTTGGTTCGCACAGCAGCGATTTACGGTGCAAATGCATCTGGTAAAACAAATTTAATAAAAGCTCTTCAAGCTATGAGAAATATAATTGTAAACTCTTCCAGGAAACAGCTTGGAGATTTTATTGGGGTAACCCCATACTTGTTTAGTCAAGAAACTCAAGGCTTACCATCAGAATTTTCGTTGTCTTTTATTGTTCAAAACGTAAGATATGAGTACGGTTTCATAACTACTAATG
>CAIWAX010000167.1 GCA_903910795.1 uncultured Anaerolineae bacterium | reverse complement strand
CTTTCTCCGCAAGGAATTCTTGCCCGCACGATCTCTGCCGAAGATGATATTTCCCCGATCGAGCGCGTCTTCCGGGCCGCCCGCGCTGGGGACGAAACTGTTCGCGCCATGCTGGAAGATCGAGCTTTTTACTTGGGGGTGGCCCTGGCAGGGGTGGTCAACCTGTTCAATCCCGAACTGATCTTATTGGGCGGTATTTTCGCTCGCGGACAGGATTTTTTCCTGCCACCTGTCATTAAAACTGTCAGCCAGATGTCCTTCGGCGGAATGGGCAAACGCGTTCGCATCGAAGCAACCAGCTTTGGCTGGAAGGCTGGCGTATTGGGTGCTTCGGCCCTGGCGTTGGTGTATTTTTTCTACCAGCCTGAACTATTAAATAATTAAAGAGGAATCTGTGCAAGCACTGCGTATCGCTTTTCTACCCCTTGTTCGCACCACCTTCGATGTCCCGTTGGCCGAAAGTGTCATTTCTGAGGCGCGCCAGGCCTTACTGGCAGCTGGATTTGAATTGACCGGTCCTGCGCAGGCGCTTACCGACCTGGCCGCTGCTCAAACCGCAGCTGCCGAATTGGCTGCCACATCTGTTGATCTGCTGCTCGTTTTTCAGGCTACTTTTGCCGACAGCACTATGACGGTGGCGCTGACCGACAAAGCCGAAGCACCGATCTTTTTATGGGCCGTGCCCGAACCATGGACGGGCGGGCGCCTGCGCCTGAATTCGCTCTGCGGTATCAACCTGGCGGGGCACGCGCTCACTCTTCGCCAGCGCAAATATGAATATGCTTACGGCCTGCCGCAGGATCCGACTGTCATTCAGAAAATCCGAGTGCTGGCTGCGGCTGGCGCCTTGCGGCGCCGCCTGAAATCGGCACGTTTGGGAGTAGTGGGCGAACACCCAGTTGGGATGGATTCTTGTCATTTGGATGAACCCCAACTTCATGAGCTTTTTGGAATTGAAATACTGCGCATTGAGATGGCTGAAGTTTTTGCACGCGCCCGCGCCATTTCTGCTACGACCCTCGACCAGACCCGCGCCAGGCTGGACCTGCGTTTGGATAACCTGTCCACACTCGAACAGGTTCCGCTGAGAGGTACTCTGAGTGTTTACAACGCCCTGAAAGAAATCGCGCTCGAACAAAAGCTGGATGGGTTGGCGGTACGCTGCTGGCCGGAATTTTTCACCGAAATGGGTTGCGCTGCCTGTGGAGCCATGTCCATGCTCAGTGATGGCTTTGGCGATGCCACCCCCCTGCCATGCAGCTGTGAAGCGGACATCAACGGGACCGTGATCCAGCTCATTCTGCAGTTGCTTTCCGAAACCCCTGCCTTTGGCACAGACATGGTAGGTGTGGATGTGGACCGTGACCGTATCGCGCTCTGGCATTGCGGCCTTGCTCCGCTCTCAATGGCCGATCCCGCTGTTCAGCCGCAGGGCGGCATCCACTCCAACCGGCGCTTACCGCTTGTGATGGACTTCCCGCTCAAGCCAGGTGCCGTGACAGTAGCCCGCTTGAGCCAGGCTACAGGCAAACTGCGGCTGGTGCTTGGCAAGGGAGAAATGCTCGCTGAAGCCAAACCTTTTAGCGGCACAGCGGGTACCTTGAAACTGGCTTGCCCGGCGCAGGATTTTCTGGATCAGTTGATGCATGCAGGGCTGGAGCATCATATTTCGCTGACCTATGGCGATTATTCTTCTGAACTGCTGGCATTCGCAAAATTAATCGATTTGCCCATCTTAATGATCGGGAAAAAGGAGGTGGAGTCGTAAAGAAATCTCAGAATTACCTATTCTTTTGACAACCAACCATTTTGAAAACAAGGAGAAGAAAATGAAGGTCAATAAACTGTTTGTTCTGTTCATGTTCGTTGCACTGCTCCTATCCGCTTGCGGCCCGGCAGCCACCCCTGCGCCAGCCCCAACCGCAGCACCGGTTGCCACCGAAGCCCCTGCCGCAGCACCTGCTGCAACAGTTGCCCCAACGGCAGCTCCCGCTCCCACTGCAGCCCCGGCGGCCGTTGAACTGCGCTTCGAATATTACGCGGATGGCCCTGAAGCAACAGTTATGCAGCCGCTGATCGACAAATTCCAGGCTGCCAACCCTGACATCACTGTCAAACTGGATGTGGTGCCTTACAAAACTATCACTGACGAACTGCCAGTCCAGGCCAAGGCCGGTCAGGTACCCGATATGGCGCGCATCACCAACTTTGGTGCCTTCCGGGGTATGCTGCTCGACATGCGCCCGATGTTGAAAGATGCCTCCTTCATGGAGAAGAACTTTGCTGCTCCAGTCCTGGCTGCCATGCGCCCGGCTGGCGACACCAGCGGTTTGTATGGTTTTCCGGATACTTTGACCGTCACCGGCCCATTTGTCAACAAGACCCTCTTCGACCAGGCCGGTGTGGCAATTCCCCCCGCCACCGCGTCATGGGCAGATTGGGCCGCGGCAACCAAGCAGGTAAAGGATAAAACCAGTGTTAAGTACGCCCTGACGACCGATGCAACCGGTCACCGTTTGGCGAGTGCCATTTTCAGCATGGGCGGAACCCTCCTGACCCCGGATGGCAAATTCGTGGTTGATTCCAAGGGCTTCCGAGATTTCGTAACCATGCTCAAAGACTGGCATACCCAGGGATTGGCCCCGAAGGAAGTCTGGTTGGCGAAAGCTGGCACGAGCTGCATAGCTCTCTTCAAGAGCGGCGATTTGCCGTTCTGTCTGTCCGGCAGCTGGCAGGTTGGCGGTCTGGCGAAGGATGTTGGAACTAAATTCGACTGGATTGTCGTACCCGCCCCCGCCGGTCCTGGTGGAAGCGTTGGTATTGCCGGTGG
>CAIWAX010000166.1 GCA_903910795.1 uncultured Anaerolineae bacterium | reverse complement strand
TGCGAGAAAGCCCTTCGGGCTTGCAACGAAGCGTGCATGAGTCGGCTTTAGCCGACTTTCAAGCCATGAGGAAGGGATCGCCCTGTGGGTTAGCCCGTCAAAATGGTGTGCGTGGAAGTTTGCCAAAAATTTACCAACAGTTTTGCGCTATACCCTTATAAGAGACTAAAAATTCATTTTTCGCTTTTTGTGCTATATTAGGAACATGAGAACACAGCCAACAAAAAATTCGCCCCCTTTGTTCTTAATGAGTAATGGACACTCTTACCCTATTGATGAAAAATCAAATACTGTTCAATTGCAGTACGAAAATCCTAATGGTAAATTGTTTGCCGGAGACTCTTTTGATTGGCTGGATACTTTAGAGAACGATTCTGTTGATTTAGTTTTTGCAGACCCGCCTTATAATATTAAGAAAGCGGAATGGGATACATTCGAAAGTCAGGAATCTTATATTCAATGGTCACTTACCTGGATTAAAAAATCTGCACGAGTACTAAAAAATACAGGTTCTCTGTATATCTGCGGTTTTTCAGAAATTTTAGCCGACTTGAAGCATCCATCATCTCAGTATTTTGATTCTTGCCGGTGGCTGGTCTGGAATTATCGAAATAAAGCCAACCTTGGTAATGATTGGGGAAGATCACACGAAAGCATTTTACATTTTCGAAAATCTGCGGATTTCTCTTTGCGAATTGACCATGTACGTATTCCTTATGGTAACCATACCTTAAAATACCCGAATCATCCTCAAGCCGTTACTAGCAACTTCGGTAACGGGAAAAAAAGAGACGAAGATTGGGTACCCAATCCCTTAGGGGCAAAGCCAAAAGATGTTATAGAAATCCCAACAACCTGTAATGGCATGGGTGAAAAAACGCCTCATCCTACGCAGAAACCTGAAGAACTTTTGCGCAGACTTATTCTTGCGGCAACCGATGAAGGTCAACTGGTGATTGATCCTTTTTCTGGTTCAGGTACAACTATTGTTGTCGCAGAACAATTAGGACGAAAATGGCTCGGTTGTGATAGCAGCGCTCAGCATAATCAATGGGCAATTGAACGAATGGAAAATGTCCGCCATTTATCGACCGCAGAATGGATTGAATTCGACCGGAAAAATGCAGAGCGCAGAGAAAGTATCCGATGAACTTGCAAGAACTCGTTGAATTTGCCGGGAAAAAAATAATTTTTTGAATCTCAAAGGCTATATTGAGTTTTGTCAACAATACCTGGAGTTTGCTGCTTCCGGTTTGCAGGCCACCATCGTTTCGCAAAACGAGCAAAATTACTGTTTCTATCAATACCGTCAGGATGGTAATTTCAATATAACCCGTCCAATTAATACGCATTTGATGTATTCAGTGGACAACAGTGCAATGATTTCTGATCATTTTCTTAATGTGGTTTTAAATGTAAAGGATATTTCTTTACATGATGAAAATAGCAGAACAATCATTCGGAATTCAATTTATACAATTCAACAATCAATTGGCGCAACCTTAGATGCGCTGCCTTCAGGTAATTCCAATACAGCCAGAAAAATTAACGGAGATTTATTTGAGAGGTTAATCCGGTTGTTGTTAACTGAGATCGGAATAGATTGTAGAAGCGGTGTTATCAACGTACCTGTCAGAATTAACGAAAACGAACAATTTACAATGAGCTACCAGCATGATCTACTCCTGTATCAGGAGAATACCTTAAAAGTTATCGGCTCCGTAAAAACTTCAAGCAAGGATCGAATTGACAAAATTTTTCTTGATAAATTCTTATACAGTCGTTTAACTGAGACTGCAACGCCGCATATCGCCATATTTCTAAATGATGTCCAACGAAAAAAGACAAGAAAAGAAAACAATTATAGGATTAATTCAACCTTCTTACCTGGTCATTTTAAGGGCTACACACTCAAATTAAATCCGCTCGAGGGTATTTACTATTGTGATATCCGTCCTGATATGAAAACGGATGTTTTTATGAAATCACATATCAGAACAATCGATTGTTTTTTCTTTGATGATTTAATGAAGCTAATTGAATAATCAAATCAGCGGCGCACTATTATCAAACCAGGTTAAAAGCATGAATTGGAAAATACGCCAGGCGGACTTCACCTGCCGGCTGTGATGGTGGAATATCTCGGGAAACCGGGCACATTAACCCTGTAAGATGCCCATCAGAGGAAAAATTGGAGGACGCATGACAACAGAAATTGGGCTTATCGGGTTGGGGGTTATCATTCTGGTGTTCCTCTTCATCCTGAGCGCGATTGTGGCGGGCTTGTTTTTTCAACTGCAAAAAATCCAGGGCGGTAATAACGACGGCTCCCAACTGCTGCCCCAACTGGCAACCTTGAACGAAAAATTAAGCCATATCGAACCGGTCACGCAGGCCGTCAGCGGTCTGCAGGCGGATGTCCAAACCCTGGGCGTCCGGCTGGAAACCGTCGAGAAAAGCCAGGGCACGGTCAACCTGGGGGTGGGGGCGCTGGCTACCAATGCGCTTTCCGCCATCACAGAACTGAAAACCCTGACCGCCGGTCTTTCGGATGCAACCGGCGCGATGCGGGTCGAGTTGTCGCGCGCCAACAACGACCTGACCGCCCTGCACGCGCATGTCAAAACCGGCCAGGAGACCGAGCGCCAGGTGGCCGAGTCCGTCCGCCGGTTGGAAACGATCATCGCGGGCACCCAGACCAAAGGCTCCGCCGGGGAAAATATCCTCGAAGTGGTTTTTTCAAAACTGCCCATCGAATGGCAGGTGCGGGATTTCAAGGTGGGCGGCCGTCCGGTTGAATTTGCGCTGCGCCTGCCCAACAACCTGATCATGCCGATTGACAGCAAATGGGCCGCCACCGGTTTGCTGGAACAATTTCTCAACACCGAAGATATTCAAGAACAGCAAAAACTCAAGAAGGCCATCGAAGACGCGGTTTTGTTGAAGGCCAGGGAAGTCAGAAAGTACATCGACCCGAGCATCACGGTCAATTTTGGCCTCGCGGTCGTGCCGGATGCGGTCTATGACCTGTGCGCCGGCATCCAATCGCAGACCTTTCAACTCGGCGTGGTACTGGTCAGTTACAGCATGTTTATCCCCTACCTGCTGCTGGTTTTCCAGACGACCCTGAAGAACAGCCAGAGCATCGACTTGCAGAAACTGGACGCCTATCTGCAAACCGCGCATGAGAGCATCAAGACCATCCAGGATGAACTGGACGGGCGCTTTTCGCGGGCCATCACGATGATGAATAATTCGCGCGATGATATGCGCGTTGTGCTGGGGAAATTGAACGGCAGCCTGACGGGTCTGCAAATCGGCGCGGGGCCCGCCGCGGCGCTGCCCGCGCCGCCCGGGAAATTGCCGGATGCGTGATCGGAATACCCGCTGGGCTGGAACTGTCCCAAGTGCGAAAAGGTCGTTGCCGGGTTGGCACAACGCCCGGATGGGCGCGGCCCGTTTAAACCACAAACCAGCGCGAAGCCTGCCCGGCAATACGCTGCCGCGCCGCCAGTGCTATACTTAACACTACGTTTCTCACAGAAAATCTGATCGATCCCACCAAAGGAGCTAACCTTGTCAGACTATAAAAGTATATTTAACGATGTTCTTGGGCCGGTCATGGTCGGCGCGTCCAGCTCGCATGTCGCCGCCTCCGCGCGGATTGGGCGTATCGCGGCCTGCTGCCTGACAAAGCCCACGCTCGAGATACGCGTGGAATTCTCCCGCAACAGTTCGCTGGCATATACCTATCACAGCCACGGCTCGGACATGGGTTTCGCCTCCGGGCTGATCGGCCTGGCGATGGATGATGCGCGCGTGCCCGCTGCCGTCCAACTCGCGAACAATTCGACCCGGCTGAGCTTCGTCATTACAGACAGCCTGACAGACCACCCCAATAACTATCTGGTGCGGATCTTGCGAACCGACGGAAGCGAGTTGAATTTTCAGGCCATTTCGACTGGCGGCGGCATGATCGAGGTTCGGGAATTTGGCGGCGTGCCGTACCATTTTTGCGGTGATTATCACGCGGCCTTGCTGCTGTGCGCGGCGGAGAAAGCAGACGAACTTGCCAAAAGCGCGGCGGCGCAATTGCCGTGCAAAGTGACCGTGCATGAGATTGGCCCGCAGGCCCTGGTGGAATTGGCCTTTGAGACCGCCCCAGCCGCGGAAGCGCTCGCCGCCTACCCGGCTGACGAGCTTGTGATCCTGGCCCCGGTCGTTCCGATCCTTTCGCAGGCGCATTACGATCTGCCGTTTTTAAATTGCACGGAGCTTGAAAAACTCATTTTGGCAGGCGATCAACGTTCCCTCTCCGATTTTGCCATCCAGTACGAAAGCGCCCGGGGCGGTATTTCTGAGAACGAGGTCTTAGCCCTGGCCGAAAATATTCTGCAGGTCATGGAAAACGCCTGCGCCGCCGGGCAGGAAATCGTCAAATACGAAAACCGCATATTGGGTTCACAGGCCTACCGGCTCAACCAGAAGAGCCCGCTGGCGGGCATGGATCTGGTCACGGACGTTGTCCGCTGTATCAGCGCGGTCATGGAATCCAAAAGCGCCATGAAGCCGATCGTTGCCGCGCCGACCGCCGGCGCCTGCGGCTGCGTGGCCGGGGTGCTGTGCGCGTTGTCCGGCAAATTACAACCCGAGCGGGGCGCGCTCATCCGAGCCCTGCTTTCAGCCGGATTAATCGGCGTATTCTTTTGTGATCAGGCCACCTTTGCCGCGGAAGTGGGCGGCTGCCAGATGGAGTGCGGCGCGGCCTCGGGCATGGCCGCCGCGGCGGTCGCGGAGTTGTACGGGGGCACGGCGCGCCAATGTATGGCGGCGGCCTCCATGGCGCTGCAAGCCATCACCGGGCTGGCCTGTGACCCGATTGCCGGCCGGGTTGAGGCACCCTGTTTGAATAAGAACATCATGGCGGGTGCCAATGCCCTGGCCTGCGCGACCATGGCGCTGGCGGATTTTGATCAAATCATCCCCCTCTCCCAAACCATCGACGCGATCTATGAGATCGGCAATTCGCTGCCGCAGGCGCTGCGCTGCACCTATGGCGGGCTGGGCCGCACCCCGGCTTCCGCGCTTATTCAACTGCGTCTGGATACGCAGTTTCCGCCCGACGCCCGGAGCAGCGAAGAAATGCGGTAACTGCTGACGGGGTGGGTGCTTTTTGGCAGAAACCCATCCCCGCGAAGAACGCGCGAGGTGAAAGAACCCCCGGCCCCCGCCAAGAGCGTGCGAGGTGAAAGAACCCTTCCCAAAAGCGGGAAGGGGGAGACGGTAGTTTTCGCGGGGGACCCACAGGGCGCTTTGCGAACCAGTGATTATCGTTTCAGTTGGGCGTTAAAACGTGATGGAAAGTACCCACGATTTGCTCCCGCAAGGGCATCGGGACGATGTTAGCAAATCGTTCAGTATGATTATGCCCAAACCAAGACATGGGTGAGCAGTTACGAACTGCGCTGAGAGACCCCTCCCGGGAATTCCGGCTGCGCCTTCTCCCCGGCTGAGGCAATGAGATGATCGCCTCTCCCTTGAGTGGATAGACCGGGCTTTCTGATGGTAAAAGCAAGACTTCGGAATTCTTTAAGAATTCCGAAGTCTGAGGGGAATCTACGGACAAATTTCAGTTAAAAGCCCAGCGCCAGACCCAGTACAAACAGCACCCCGAAGGCGGCGTGCAGTTGGGCCGTCTCCAGGTCGATCTTGGCGATGGCGCGCTGCTGGCCGTTGATGCCCATCTCCGCCGAGCGGATGGAGCGCACAAAGAACGGCATCGAGAGAATCGCCAGCAGGCTGGGCACCGGCAGGGCCTTGAGCAGCACCGCCACGGCCACCGTCAGGTAGGCGGCAGTCACCAGCACGATGTAGGTCATGTGCGCGCCCTTGCGCCCGACCATGGCTGAGAAGGTGCCGATGCCGTAACGCGCATCGTCGGCGATATCGCGCCACTCGTTGCCGTGCAGGATGGCCGAGACCAGGAAACCGATCGGCAGGCTGGCGATCAGCGCCGTCCAACTGAAGCCGCCGGTGATGACAAAGTAGGCGCCGCACACCATCAGCGGGCCCATTAAAAGGAAGACAAACGGGATGCCGACGCGCTTGTATTTAAATTGAAGCGGCGGCGCCGTGTAGCCGTAACCGAGCGCCAACCCCAGCACACCCAGCAGCGCCACCGGCCAGCCGCGCACGGCGAGCATGTACAGCCCGAAGATGGCGGCCACGATAAACGACCCGAAGGCGAAGTTGAAGGCGCCGCGCTCGGTGATGCGGCCCTTCAGCAGCGCCTGGCTGGCGCGCGGCGAAGTGATCGAGTCGATCCCGTTGCGCACATCGTAAATTTCATTGATGACGTTGGTGCCAACGTGCAGCAGCACCGAAGCTGCCAGCGAGGTGGCCGCCAGTTGCAGGTTCAGCTTGCCATCCGTCAGCGCCAGGGCCGCGCCCGCCAGCACCGGGATGCTGGAGGCGGTGAAGGAGAATGGCCGCGCGATTTCGGTCAGCGCGCCAAAGCGCCGCCAGGCCCGCTCGAGCGGGCTCAGGCGATCCGCCATGTCCGCTTTTCCAGAGTTCAGTTCCACGGCGGCATCACGCGAAGCGCGCGGCGCGCCAGCCGGTGCGCCCTCCCGGACGGCCTGCGAGCCGTACAGGGCGGCGGCCTGCAGGGCGCGCTTGATCTGTTCATCCTCTTGCAGCACGGGCTGGATGATGGGGGTGGTCATGCCGGCCTCGTTGAAGCGCGCCGCGCCCTGGGCCACTTCCTCGGGCGTGCCGACCAGCATGAAGGCGTCCAGCATCGCGTCGGGGATCAGCTCGGCGGCTTTGTGGAAATCCTCCGCCCGCCAGGCCGCGGAAATCTGGTCGCGCAGCGCGGGCTCAAAACCGGCCTGCTGCATCGACAGGTTGGAGAGCACGCTCATCATGTAGATAATGAAGGGTTCGCGCTTGGCACGGTTGAGCGCCTCGCGGCGCGATTTGTCAACGTGGGTCAGCAGGTAGCCGGCGATGTCGACCGTCAGGGGCGGGCGTCCGGCTTCCAGCTCGGCGGCGCGCAGTTTCGCCACCAGGCGCTGCATATTGGGGATCGATTCACATGGGCGCGAAAGGTAGCCGTCGGCTTTTTGCCCGGCAAGCTGCAGGAAGGGTGTGCGGTAGGCGGCCACGTAGATCGGGACGCGGTGTACCGGCGGGAACATGGGCTGGATGGGCGGCAGGTTGGGCGTGGCGGACGGGATGCGCTGCCCGGCCCACAGCGCGCGCTGCATGTCGATGGCCTTGCTGACGCTTTCCACACCCGCTTCGGGCGTATAGGGAATGCCCATTTGCGCCAGGCGCAGCGGCAGGGTGGTGCCCAGGCCCAGGATGATGCGCTCGGGCGCCATCTCATCCAGGGCCGAGATGGTCATGGCGATCAGGGCCGGGCTGCGGGTGTAGGTGCTCAGCGCGCCCAGCGCCACGCGGATGGTGGGCACCTGGGCCGCGATGGCCGAGGCATAGCTCACCGCGTCGCGCTCGAAGAGGCTGTCATGGATCCAGACGGAATGAACACCCACCTGGCGGGCGTCATCTGCCCAATGCACCACGTCGGAAACTTTTCCGCGTGCGGCAAAACCGATTCCAATGGCTCGTGCGAGTTCTGGCATGTTGATATTCTCTCTTTTAGACTGGGGTTGACCGATTATACCCGCGAATCTGGGCCGGGTGGTATCTGAGACTTCGTGAGGTCTTTAAGACCTCCGAAGTCTGGTGTCAATCTGCCGCGCCTGTGTTAAAATACACCCGTTTTTATCTTATTTTAATCCTTGACCCTGGAGAATTCACATGACCCTTTTTTCCAACTGGCGGAAATTCCTTTCACAGCTTGTCAAAATGGATAGCAAGCCGGAATGGGACGCCCTCGACATCCTATCCAAATGGTTTATCGCCACGCGCTCGGCGGTCGGCACCATCACCATCTATTCGGGTATGATCGGCGGGCTGCTGGCCTGGCAGCACAACCAGGCCGCCGGGCAGCCCTTTGACTTTCTGACCTGGCTGATTCTGACGCTGGGGCTGTTCATCGCCCACGGCACCAACAACCTGATCAACGATTACACCGACTTTACGCGCGGCATCGACAAAGATAACTACTTCCGCACCCAGTACGGCGTTCACCCGCTGGCCCAGGGCTTCTGGTCTAAAACCACTCACCTGTGGTGGTTTGGCATCAGCGGCGCGCTGGCCTTCCTGAGCGGCGTATACGCCCTGCTTTACACGCAGTTTGCCGCCCCGGTGGTCTGGCTGTTTGCCTTTGGCGCGCTGATTTTGCTGTTCTACACCTGGCCGCTCAAATACATCGGCATCGGCGAGCTTTCGATCTTTCTGATCTGGGGGCCGATGATGATCGGCGGCGTGTATTACGTGCTGACCCGCGATTGGAGCTGGGCGGTCATCCTGGCCAGCCTGCCGGTCGGGTTGAACGTGGTCACCATCAACCTGGGCAAGCATACCGACAAGGGCAAGGAAGACAGGCTTAAGGGTGTGCGCACCCTGCCGGTGCTGGTGGGCGAGACTGCCGCGCGTACCATCACCATGGGCGCGATTGTGCTCTCGTACCTGCTGACCATTTACCTGGTGTTTATCCCGCGCTTCTTCACGCCGGTCATGCTGCTGGTGCTGCTGGCCATCCCGCCCGCGCGCCTGGCCATTCAGCGCCTATCGCAGCCGCGCCCGTCCGCGCCGCCCGCCGGTTATCCCATCTGGCCGCGCTGGTTCTCGACCGTCTGCTTTGTCCACAACCGCGTCTTCAGCAACTACTTCGTGCTGGCCCTGCTGATGGATACCGCCATACGCTTCTTCCTGCCCGCCGTCTGGCGGTAACAGAAGGTTTCCAAATAGGGATTTCGAGACACCCCTTTTCAACCAAAATACTGAATAGAAACAACCCGTTTGCCCGGTTGGGATGACCGTGCGGCGGGTTGTTATTTTGTCAGCAAGTATCAGGGTCATGATGGTAAATATCTTAATGGGGATTATGGATAAATTATGTGTAAATTGTATTAATTGTGTATAATATATGTGCAGATCGATATCTCCATCGCGGCGCACAATCATAATTGTGCTGACACCTTTTTTATTTTTCCGTCATTTGAGCAAGGAGTATGATCATGAAAAAAGTGTTGAAGTGGATCGGTATTGTCCTGGGCGCCATTCTGGGCCTGATCGTGCTGCTGGTATTGGGCCTGTTCATGCGCGGCAGCCTGCGCCTCAGCCAGGTGTATAACCCCCCACCCGATAACATCACCATTCCCACGGACGCAGCCAGTATTGCGCGCGGCAAGCACATCGCCAATATCGTCTGCATCGACTGTCACGGCGCTGACCTGGGCGGGAAGATTGGCTGGTTTAATTTTCCGCCAGCCGGACAGGTCGATTCTGCCAACCTGACATCCGGGCAGGGCGGCATTGGCAAAACCTTTACGGATGCAGATTATGTGCGCGTGCTGCGTCACGGTGTTGACGAGCAAGGGCACGGCACCTTTATGGTGGCGGCGCTCACCACCCAGAATATGAGCGATGCCGATCTGGGTGCCGTGGTCGCCTATGTGAAAACGGTTCCGCCTGTCGATCGCGTGACCAACGGCATGCAGTTCACGCCTCTGGCCAGGGTGCTGCTGGGCGCGGGGGTCATGCCCTGGCCCGCCGATATGGTAAGTAACAACGGGCATATCAGCGCTCCCGCCCCGGGTGTAAACGTGGAATACGGCAAATACCTGGTCGATAGTATCGGCTGCCGCGATTGTCACAGCGGAAACCTGGCGGGCGGCCCTTATCCCGAGCCAGGGACAACTTTCACTGTGCCGAATATCACCCCCGGCAGCGAAACTAAATCCTGGACAGATGCTCAATTCATCCAGACCATCCGCACCGGCGTCACGCCCAGCGGACACCAGTTTGTAGAATTGATGCCCTGGAAGACATACAACAACGCCACGGATGATGAATTAAAAGCCATTTGGATGTATATTCAATCCCAACCGCCCCTGCCGCAGAACAAGTAACCTCCACCTCTTGCCCGGTTTCTTAAAATGGGATTGTTTTAGGGTGCCCCATTGCCGCTTCAACACGTTGATCTTATTGTTGAAGCCTTCGCCAAAACCACTGTCTTCGCGAGCAATGAAATAATTCAGGATCGGATTGATACAAGAATTTCGCTTTTGGCAACCTTTCCGATAGGCCCAATCCAGTGTGCTTTCCAAGTACAGAGAACCTCCTGACAGGCTTACCACCTGAGAGGAGGTTCTCTTCATTATGTACCCTTCACGGTCACAAATCCACAGGGCTTGTTGCGCTTATTTGCTTAAGAGCATCAGTCACAAGTTAAGCGTTCTCGATTTATGTCAAGATGTCTTTTTGCCTGGCCCGCCTGGGGCTGAAGCCCCGGCTCATGCCATGAAAGCCCTTCGGGCTGGTTAACGAGTCGGCTCGCGTTCTTTG
>CAIWAX010000165.1 GCA_903910795.1 uncultured Anaerolineae bacterium | reverse complement strand
TGCCGACTGATTCATGGGAGGCCTTCAGCACTGCCGCCGCCCGGCAGCATGTGCGCTTCCTGGCGCTCTCGCCCGGGGCCGGGGCACTGGCGGGGTTTCTAAACGATCTTTACAGGGAGCGGTTCCACCCGCCGGGAGTGGAATTGATCGCGTCGGTTGGACAGATCAAAATTTACCAGCTCCAAAAATGAAACGGGAATTCCCCGCAAAAATGGGCGGCGCTTATTCCTTGCCACCCATCCAGGCCGGCCACTTGCGCTTGACCTGCGGATTGGCGATTTTAATCGCGGCGCTGACGGCTTCGCAGAACTGCTGCGCCTCCGGTTCAGAGCCCAGGCCGATCACCCCGCGCACGTTGCCCTTTGACCCGCCGATCAGCCCGGCCACCTGCAGCCCGACTTCCTTGCTGAAGAGCGAGACGGTCATCTGCGCGTTGATATAAATGAGGTCGGCGCCCACCACGTGCGCTTCGGCGCCCTCATCCGCGAAGGCCCAGACCAGCTCGCGGACGGTCAGCACCAGGCCGGTGTAGGTGATCCTGTCCGAGCCGGGGTTCAGCAGATCACCCAGCCCGCCCGAGGATTTCCGCTCGGTGACGGTCTCGCAGCAGGCAATTATTTCCGTTTCGGGGTCGCCCAGTTCGTGGGCCTTGAAGTATTCGCGGATGCCGCGCAGCACGGCGGGTTTGAGCTGGGTGACGGTACAGGTACGTGTCGAGCGTATGGTTTTAGCCATGTTGCTTCCTTTTTTGAACCGCAAAGATTGAAAGTGCGCAAAGAAAGTTTTAAAGTATTTTTTTGAATTTCTTTGGATGCTTTGTGCCTTTGCGGTGAATGTTTTTGTACTTAATCGGCTGGCTTGTTGATAAAATAATACCTGATTGTAAGGCATTTTTAGCTGTACTGGAACTTGTATGAACCCTGAAACCGCACAAACCACCCCCCCAACCTCCGGCCCGATTCTGGTGACCGGCGCCAGCGGCTACGTTGGCGGGCGCCTCGTCCACAGGCTGCTCGAATCCGGCTACCGCGTGCGCGTGCTGGCCCGCGACCCGGCCCGCCTGCAGGGCCGTCCCTGGCTCGATAAAGTCGAAGTCATGCAGGGCGACGCCCTGCTGCCCGAAACACTGGCCCCCGCCCTGGCGGGTGTCTCGACCGCCTACTTCCTGATCCACGGCATGCAGGGCGGGCAGGTCAACGCCGCCCGCGATATGAGCGTGGCGCGCAACTTTGCCGAAGCCGCCGACGCCGCGCGCATCGGGCGCATCATCTACCTGGGCGAGCTGGTCGACCCGACCGCGCGGCTCTCGCCCTACCTGCGCTCGCGTCACGAGACCGGTTACATCCTGCGCCAGGGGCGCGTACCCGTCACCGAGTTCCGGGCCGGTATGATCGTCGGCTCGGGCAGCGTGCTGTTTGAAATGGTGCGTTACCTGGCCGAACGCGAACTGCTGCTGGTTTGCCCGCACTGGTTTTACTCCAAAGCCCAGCCGATCGCCATCCGCAACGTGCTGGACTACCTGGTGGGCGCGCTCAGCCAGCCCGAAAGCACCGGCAAGCTGCTCGAAATCGGCGGCGCCACCCGGCTGCGCTACGCCGACATGCTGATGGAATACGCGCGCGTGCGCGGTCTGAAGCGCATCCTGATCCCGACGCCCTTCAACCTGCCGCATCTTTCGGCCTACTGGGTGCACATGATCACACCGGTTTCCTACAACACCGTCATGCCGCTGATCGAGGGCCTTTCGGCCGATTCAATCGTCAACAACGAACAGGCCCGCCAGCTCTTCCCCGATATCCAACTGCTCGACTTTGAGCGCGCGGTGCGCTACGCCATGATCAAAATCGAAAACGGTGACATCGAATCATCCTGGAGCGACGCGCTGGTGACCAGCGCCGGGGACATCCAGCCCTACCGCTTCGCCATGGTGGAAGGCATGTACATTGAGAAGCGCCAGGTGCTGGTGGACCTGCCCGCCAGCTACGTTTTCCGCTCGTTCAGCGGCATCGGCGGCCAGCGCGGCTGGCTGTACATGGACTGGGCCTGGGCCATCCGCGGCTGGATGGACAAGGCCGTGGGCGGGGTGGGCGTGCGCCGCGGCCGCCGCCACCCGGATGAGATCTGGGTCGGCGAGGCGCTGGATTTCTGGCGCGTAGAGGCTGTCACGCCCGACCGCGCCATGCGCCTGCAGGCCGAGATGAAGGTGCCCGGCAAGGCCTGGCTGGAGTTCCAGTCCACGCCGCAGAGCGCTGAGAAAACGCTGCTGACCACGACGGCCTATTTCGAGGCGCACGGCCTGTTCGGGTTTCTGTACTGGTACGCCATGTGGCCCTTCCACCGCTTTATTTTTGACGGCATGACCCGCGCGCTGGCCCAGCGCGCCCAATCCCTGCGCGCTGCTGAAGGGTAATTTCGTACAAATAATCATTCATGGAAAATCCAAAAACCATCCTCGTCACCGGCGCCACAGGTTACATCGCCAGCCGCCTCATCCCGCTGCTGCTGAATGAAGGCTACCAGGTGCGCTGCCTGGCGCGCCGCCCGGAACGCCTGCAAGGCCGCGCCTGGTACGCGCGCGTCCAGGTGGCGACGGGCGATGTCACCCGGCCGGAGAGCCTGCCGGAGGCCATGCAAGGCGTCAGCGCGGCCTACTACCTGATCCACAGCATGGCCTCCGGGCACGGCTATGACCGGGTGGACCTCGAATCGGCGCGCAATTTCTCGCGCGCGGCGCGCCAGGCCGGGGTGGAGCATATCATCTACCTGGGCGGGCTGGCCGACCCGCGCGACCCGGCGCTTTCACGCCACATGCGCTCGCGCATCGAAAGCGGCGCCGCCCTGCGCGAGGCAGGCGTGCCTGTCACCGAATTCCGCGCGGGGGTCATCGTCGGGCCCGGCTCGGTCTCCTTCGAAATGATCCGCTTCATCGCCGAACAGTTCCCGCTGATGGTCGGTCCGACCTGGCTGCGCCACCGCTCGCAGCCGATCGCCACCCCCAACGTGCTGGCCTACCTGCTGGCCGCCCTGACAACCCCCGCCGCGCGCGGGCAGATCGTTGAACTGGGCAGCCAGGAAGTCATCCCGTATATCGATGTTATGTCGCGCTATGCCCGCATCCGCGGACTGCGGCGCGCGCCGCTGCTGCTGCCCGGTGTGCCGGTCGGCTTCATGGCCCTCTTCATTGACCTGCTGACGCCGGTCGAAAGTTCCTACGCCGTGCCGCTGGTGGAAGGGCTGCAGAACGACAGCCTGGTGCAGGATCGCGGCCCGCTGGAACTGTTCCCCGAGATCAAGCTGCTGGACTACACCTCGGCCGTCCAGCGCGCCCTGGCGGATACCCATCCGGCCGGGATGGAGCGCGTCTGGCTGGATTTGGATCGGGACGTGGTCGAGATCAAGCACGAGGGCATGTTCATCGACTACCGCCGGGCGCGGCGGAGCGCCTCCGCACGGGACGTGCTGGAGAGCCTGCGGCGCCGGGCCGCGGGCGGGCTGCGCGTGGGTCTGCTGCGCTCCTTTGAGATCGATTTCAGCGATGACGAAACCCTGCGCCTGCGGGTTGCCAGTCGTCTGCCGGGACAGGCCTGGCTGGAGTGGCGGGTGAGACCAGCGCAAGGCGGCTGCCTGCTGGAACAGACCGTCTTCTTCGCCCCCCAGGGCCTGCCGGGCTTCCTGGGCTGGTACCTGAGTAACCCCCTCCAGCGCGGCGTTTTCGCCCGGCTGCTGGGGTCAATTTAATCCACAGATTTACTGTCAAGTCATCCGCTGTATGCCTCCGCATAAAAACACATGGTCTGTTCCGGCCTGAATTGCGTTAGAATCTTTTCTGTGAATACCATCCCCACCAGCCTGGCCCCGTTTTTTCAGGAATACGATCTGGCAACGCTGGATCCGGCCCGCGATTCCGCCACCATTATCGAACGCACTTTGCGTTATGGCAGCCGCGCGGAACTTCGCTGGCTATTTGCCACCTATTCACGCGCTGAAATCAAGGATTGGGTTGGCAAATGGGGTCAATTTGGACTGCCTGCTCCTCATCTGGCTTTCTGGCGTCTGGTGCTTGGGCTGGATGAATCTGCATGAATGACCTGCACTGGAATACGATTTCCCCGGCCATGCGCCGCGTACTAAATGGTTTTGGCAGGTCCAGGCTGGTGGGTGAGTTTTACCTGGCAGGTGGGACAGCCCTGGCTTTGCAGCTTGGTCACCGCATATCGGTCGATCTGGATTTTTTCTCTCCTACGCAGGATATTCCATCCATCTTCGAACCGCTGCGAACCGCCCTGAAACCTTTCGCACCGATCCTGGCTGACAGCGCCTGGGGCAACCTGGTTTTCCTGGCGGAGGGCGTACGCGTGGGGTTTTACGGTTATGGGTTTCAGCTTGTTGCGCCCCTTCAATCCGCGGATGGAGTAAATCTGGCTGGGATCGCTGATATTGCGTTGATGAAACTGGATGCCCTGCTTTCCCGCGCCAGTCGTAAGGATTTTCACGATCTGTATGCTATTTGCCAGCATACCAGCCTGCGCGCAATCTTGGACCTTGCACCGCAAAAGTTTGATTCCATCCGCGATTTTGAGGCACAAGTGGCGCATCACATGGTTTATTTCGAGCGGGCTGAACGTGAATCGCCTGTCCCGCTGCTCGACGTAATAGAGTGGGAGACTGTCAAAGCCTGGTTCAGGCAGCAGGCCATTGAGTTGGAGAAATCCTGGTTGAATTGAAAAAGTTTCGATATGGTCAAATAAAAGATAAACACCCGGACTATACTGAATTTATGGGTACTTTCCGTTTGCTGCGCTCGTTTTGGTCAAGAATAAGCTAATTTTCTCGCGCAAGTCGCAAAGTTCACCAAGTTTTTTGATTTTCTATGCCCGCGTGAAATTCGTGGGATGCCCACATGATTTTGGTGGGATGCCCACATGATTTTGGCGGGATGCCCACATGATTTTGGCGGGATGCGTTCTTGGCGACTTTGCGTGAGGTGTGTTTTTGGTACGGTTCAGAAAATTCCTTTTTACGGTAACTCACCTTTACAATTTCCGCTACTGACATTCGGCGGGCTAACCCACAGGGCACACTTCGTGTGAGGCCCTGCCTCAGTTCATGGAAAATACCCATAAGTTCGGTATGGAAGCCCCTCCGGGGCTAAACTCATCAGCCCGAAGGGCTTTCATGGACTAAGAAGCGGCTTTAGCCGCGCCGTACCGAGCAAATAAAAAAAATATCTGAACATGTGCCCTGCGGGTTTGTGAAGCTGTTTTTTGCTCAATCTGAACCGTGCCGTGTTTTTTTACCCTGTCTTTACGCTTTCTCTGACCACTAAAAAAACTGTTCTTCTTTGCGTGCTTTGCGTTCTTTGCGGTGAAAGGTTTAATCTTTGTCTGGCGGCCAAATCTTTCAAAATGCGAAACGATCTAAACAGACCCCAAATAAAGAGCGCGCCCGGGCAAAACCGAATCAATCATCCAACCTTACAAAATGGCAGGCTTGCCAGATATGGATAAATAAATGGAACAAACCACCCTGATCATCAACCGCGTACTGCCCATCGTTTTCCTGATCTTGCTGGGCATGTGGATCCGCCGCAGCAAGTTTTTATCCGCAAGCACCATGGATGACCTGCGGAAAATGATCGTCAACATCGCCCTGCCGTCCGTGCTCTTCCTGACATTCCTGCAGATAGAACTGAAACCAACCTACCTGGTTGTGTTCGTGATCATTTTCCTGACCTGCCTGGCCCTGTTCGGATTGGGGTTCTGGATACGGCGTCAATTCAAAATTGAGCATACCTATTTTCCGTTCCTGATGACCGGTTTTGAATACGGCATGCTGGGGGTCAGCTTATTTGGCGGCGCTTTCGGGCTGGAGAAGCTGGGCTACATCGCGGTGCTGGCCCTGGGGCACGAGACCTTTATCTGGTTCGTTTTCCTGACGTTTCTTTTAATGAAACGGGACGGCATCCAGGAAACCCGCCAACTTTTGAAAGTCTTCTTTCGATCACCGGTCATCATCGCGATCTTTGCCGGGCTGCTGTTGAACCTGCTGGGAGCCAAAACGCTGCTGGCCCAGGCGCCGGTAGGTGGCGCGCTGATCAGCACGCTGCAAAACCTGGCCAACCTGGTTGTCCCGCTCATTCTGATGATCGTGGGTTACAGTGTCAAGCTGGATGGGGATGGCATCAAAATCGCATTCCCGGTTCCGCTGCTGCGCCTGGCCATCCTGATCCCGGCCGCCCTGGGCATTTATTTTTTCGTCTTCAGCCTCTGGCTGCACCTGGAACCTGTTTTTGGGATAGCCCTGTTCACGCTGTTTATTTTGCCACCGCCCTTCATCATCCCCCTGTATATCAAGCCGGAATTAGAGACGGAAAAACATTACGTCAATAACGTGCTGGCCTTATACACCATCTTCTCGATCGTTATCTTTATCATTTTCTTTATCATCACCCAGACTCTCATGTAAGGGCTGCGCGAACATCAAAAAACGGGAGGCTGTCTTATTTTCCAGACAGCCTCCTGTTTTATTTTACGGCCTGCTGACCAGAATGTCGTTGCTCATGTTGATGCTGTCGTAATACGGGAACCAGTATTCGCTGGCCATCTGGTTGAGCGGGAATCCCATCAGCTCGTTGAAGACGCTGTTGGGATAGGTAAATACGCGCTCACTGGTGAAGATCGGCACGCCATTGGTCGAAACGACCCGCACCGGCCCATTCGTCACGCCCATCCAGCGCGGGGTCACGCGCCCGCCAGCCGCGATGCTGAAGGGGCTGTCCGCGGTCTTGACCCCGGCAATGTAGATATCGACGCTGGCAGCCTGGGTGGTGCTCGGGTTACCGACCAGCACCCACATGCGCATCAAATCAGTGTTGACATTCTTGATGAAGGCATGATCGTAAGCCGGGAACCAGTATTCAGTGGTGAACTGGTTGTAGGGATAGCCCATGACTTCATTGAACGAGTTGTTTGGCCCTGAAAGAGTGATCTGGCTGGCCACCACCGGCGCGCCATTGGTGGAAACCACGCGCACCGGCCCATCGATCAGGTTCGAGTAGCTCTCCGTAATATACGAATTGACTGGAATGCTGTAGCTGCCTTCCTTGACGGTACCCACATAGATATCGACCGCGGCAGCCCGGCTGGAGCTGGTGTTGCCAACCTGGATGGCGTTGGTCATGCTGACGCTGTCGTAATACGGGAACCAGTATTCGCTCGTGATCTGGCTGGCGGGGAAACCGAGAATTTCGTTGAAGGAACTGGTTGGATAGGTAAAGACGCGCTCGCTGGCGAAAATCTTCACGCCGTTGGTGGAAACCACTTCCACCGGGCCGCCCCTGGTGCCCATCCAGCGCGGGGTAATTTGCCCGCCGGGCAGGATGGTGAAGGGGCTGTCGGCCGTTTTAACGCCGCCAATCAAAACATTGACAATGGCGTTCTGGGTGGTGCTGGCGTTGCCAATCAGTACCCACATGCGCATCGGGTTGGTGTTGACGTTCTTAATATAGCTGTGATCATAGGCCGGGAACCAGTAATCGGTGGAGAGCTGGCCGGTGGGCACGCCCATGACTTCGTTGTAGCTCTCGCCAGAGGTGGCGCGCTGGCTGGTGAAGATCGGAACACCATCAGCAGATGTCACCCGAACCGGCCCGGTGACCAGGGCGGAAACGCTCTTGGTAGCGAATGTATTAAGAGGGACACCGGTGACGCCCTGGTCAACACCTCCAATTGCAAAATCTATTACAGCAGAATTGGTAACAGTATAATCCTGCCCGTCCTGATAAGATAAAATATTGGAATAATTTCTCGAGGCAGGCGAGAAATTATAACTTGCCCTGGTGGGTGTTACCGTACCTGTCCATCCAGATGGGATTTCAAAGGAATAATTTCCTCTGTCATCGGATGAAACCGATTTGGATATCCCATCGAAATAGCTCAAAGTGGCATTCGCCACCCCTGTATTACCAAAAATGGTTACCCCTGAGATTGGAGGGGATTCCAAATCCGGCGGGTTGGGGTCATCAGGCGCGGAAGGAGTGATGTTATTCACATAGTTCACAAGAAAATCCCCCCATCCAATAACACTGCCTGCGTCTGGAGAAATTGATGGTTGTGAGGTTAACCAGACAGCACCACTGGCAAAATCAAGGTTCAACCCGCTGTAAAAGCTTTGTTTCAAGTTTCCACTTGGGTAAAAAATAGAAACGCCATGCACCCGGTTTTGATCCAGCATGGGAGATTCAAAATAATCCTTGCTGCCTGATCCGGCTTTTGTATCTATCACATAAGCTCCCAATCCAGCAGCATCGATCACACTCTGAGCAGCATTTTGGATCGTCGCATCCGGTATATTTTTCAACTCAGCAGCCAGGTCAACCAGGTCGACATAATTATCATCATTATTTATCACAAAAGGGGGGTTTCCGGTACCATTCATATCAAATTTCTGGACATTGTTCCTGGCTGTTTGAATTTGGGATGAATATGCAGATAATTGTGGCTTCAGCGCTGCAGACAGGTTACTGATTGCCGTCACAAGAGCATCGATCTTGGTGAGATCGACAGCAGAAATAGTATAGCCAGGTTTTGGGTTTGAGAAACCATCGAGCCATTTTGAATATTCATTCAGAAAAACTTCGGAAAATTCCTGAGGCGTTGTTGATGAAGTGATGTCTGCCAAATAATTACTATAAGGACTTGTACCACTCCCGGGGATCCAGATCAAGTTTTCACTCGCCACATAGATACTGGCATAATTACGGATTTGATATCCATCTTCAATCATGCCCATCAAACATGAATCCGCGAAGAGAACATCGATCTTGTTGGTTCCGCTTGATGTAGCGGTTGAAAGCGCGTCCCCCAAACCCTTGACCGAAATCCAGCTATTATTATTGGTCCTATCCTGGGCTGTGCCATTCAGTCCAGTCCCATGATCTGAAATGAGCAACGCGTAATGCTGGGCTGGATAATTGGCGCGCGCCCAGGTTATAAAATCGCTCAATGTGCCGGGATCGCCCATATTTAGCTCGCCCTTATCCCAGCGATTTACACCCTCGGTATAAGCTGCCAAATTATTCATATCTGTGTCGGCAGCCACCTGATAATAAACTGAGTTGTTATTCCCCAAACGATCCCAGGCGACCACCACATTCACATTTGGATTACTGGCCCCATTCTCAAGCTGATTGAAAACATTGAGATAATTTGCATCAAGGCTGTTATCCCCATCCAGATACACCATCATCGTCCACGGTTTTTGAGCTGGCTCAGTGTCAGCCACATCCACCGGGACATTGCTATTTGTATTGGTGCCGTTGCCCAATTGGCTATACTGATTCCATCCCCAGCATTTTACGCCGCCACTGCTGGTTAGCGCACAGGTGTGGCCATCTCCCGCAGAGATAGCGCTGACCCCGCTGTGCAGACCGTTCACATCCACTGGCACATTGCTACCCGTATTTGTGCCGTTGCCCAATTCGCCACTCTCATTCCATCCCCAGCATTTTACGCCGCCGCTGCTGGTTAGCGCACAGGTGTGATACCCTCCCACAGAGATGGCGCTGACACCACTGCCCAGACCACTCACATCTACTGGCACATTGCTATCCGTATTTGTGCCGTTGCCCAATTCGCCACTCTCATTCCATCCCCAGCATTTTACGCCG
>CAIWAX010000164.1 GCA_903910795.1 uncultured Anaerolineae bacterium | reverse complement strand
GATAGCCATGTCATTGGTAGCGAGCGTGGCAATCTCCAGCGAGCGTGGCAATCTCCTCGCCGGAGCAGGCGGCGCACCGTATTCGTGGCCTTTATTCGTGGACGGTTTTGAACGGGCATTGGGCCCTCTTCCCGGGTTGCTATGCTTTTGGGGTTAGGTCTTCGCCCCAAAAGCATAGCAACCCGTGAGGCGGTACTTCAACCCTACCCGGGCACGGGTGCGTTCAACCCGGCGATGGCGCCCAGCACCACGGCCAGCTTCGCTTCCACATCGGCCAGCGCCGGCTCAATCGCCGGGAGATCCCCCGCCGCGATGGCGGCCTCCAGCAGCCTGGCATCCTCGCGCAGTAGATCGGCGCCCAGCGTACCGGCCAGGCTCTTCAGGTCGTGCGCCAGCAGCCTGGCAGGCGCATGGTCGGGCTGCAGCAGGGACGCGCGCAGCTTTTCAATATCCCGGCCATGCTCAGCCTGGAACATCAATAGCACTTTGCGGTAAAGCTGCTGGTTCCCCCCCAGGCGCGCCAGAGCCGCCTGCATGTCAATCGCCTCCAGACTTTCGGGCAGCACGGCGGGCGCCTGCGCCTGGTTGGGTGTGACCGGCGCGTTCAGGTGCGCGAGCGGTTTGACCCAGCGCAGCAAGACATTGGTAAGCCGGGTGTTATTGACCGGCTTGGAAATGTAATCATCCATCCCGGCATCCAGGGCCTTCTGGCGGTCTTCTTTCTGCGCGTTGGCGGTCATGGCGATGATCGGGATACCGGACGGGTTCGGCCCCGGGTCCTGGCGAATGCGCCTGGCGGTCTGGTAACCATCCATGCCGGGCATCTGAATATCCATCAAAATCACATCAAAGCGCTGCGCCTGCACCAGTTCCAGGGCCTGCTCGCCGCTGACCACCAGCGTGACCTGCAGGCCGGTGGCTTGCAGCATCTCGAGCGCCACAAACTGGTTAATCTCGTTATCTTCGACCAGCAAGACCTGCCCGCCGTGCAGCCTGTCCAGCGTATCCGGCGAAACCTTAAGCTCTTTGGCGGCGGCCTGTGATTTTAAAGCCCGCTTGCTTTCCGGGCTGCCAGGGGCCGGGTGGCCAAAATTCAGCGCGAACTTAAACGTGCTGCCCTGACCGGGCTGGCTTTCAACGCTGATCTGGCCGCCCATCAACTGCACCAGGCGCTGGCTGATGCTCAACCCCAGCCCGCTGCCGCCGTATTTGCGGCTGATGGAGCTATCCGCCTGGCTGAAAGGTTTGAAGAGCAGCGCCAGCTGCTCCTGTGAAATACCGATGCCGGTATCCCGCACCGCGAATTCGATGCGGGTCTGCCCGGCCGCCTGTTCAAGCAGCTGGGTCTGCACCAGCACGCTGCCGGCATGGGTGAATTTGACGGCATTGCCAACCAGGTTGAGCAGCACCTGTTCCAGGCGGGCAGCGTCGCCGACCAGCAGGCGCGGCGTACCCGGGTCAATCTCAATCCTGAATTCCAGCCCTTTTTCGCGGGCGCGCTGCGCCAGGCTGGCCGAAAGCCCGGCCAGTTCTTCCTCCAGGTTGAAGGAAAACAGTTCCAACTCCAGTTTGCCTGATTCGATCTTTGAAAAATCGAGGATATCGTTGATGACCGCCAGCAGGTTTTCGCCCGAAATTTGCAGGTTGGACAGGTAATTGCGCTGTTTTTCGGTCAGCACAGTTTGCCGCAGGAGCTGCGCCATGCCCAGCACGCCGTTCAACGGGGTGCGGATCTCGTGGCTCATGACCGCCAGAAAAGCGCTCTTGGCGCGGTTGGCGGCTTCGGCCTGCTGGCGGGCAATTTCCGCTTCGGCGGTGCGCCATTCCACCAGTTCTTCCAGGTGGCCGCGATACTGCGCCAACTCATCTTCCACTTCCTTGCGCTCGGTGATGTCCTGCACGGTGCCGCTCAGGATAAACGGCGCGCCGCTTAAATCGCGGATCAACTCCCCGGCTTCGGCCCACACCACGCGCTGCCTGCCATCCGGCCACAGGATGCGATATTCCAACGGCACCGGAATGCCTCTCTCGCTGACCGAAAGATTCGATTGTTCAACCGCCGCGCGGTCATCCGGGTGGATGGCCTGGGCCACCACATCCGGCAGCGCGCCTGTAAAGTTTTCTTTTGGGATGCCAAAAATAGTGTACATCTCATCCGACCATTGCAGCAGGCCGGTCTGGATGTTCCAGCTCCAACTGCCAATGTGGGCAAAGTGCTGGGCCTTGTTCAGCTTTTCCGCCGCTTCGCGCAGCAGCTCTGCGGCATGTACGCTGTCGGTGGTGTCGACCAGCACCAGGTGCGCGGCCAGCCCGCCCTCTTGATCCAACCCGGGGCTCAATTCCAGTCTGGCATGGAAACGTGTGCCGTCCTTGCAGCGCATGGCTGCATCGCAGCTCCATGGGGCGGCGCTGTCCGCCAGCATTTTAAGATTTTGATCGAAAAGAAGCAGGTCGGCTGGCTGGATAAAAAGCGAGAAGGGATAACTTACCAGATCGCTGCTCGTCACTCCCAGCAGGCGGGCGGCCGTCAGGTTGGCCTCCAGGATGATACCGCGCGCGTTGAGCACCAGGTAGCCGACTGGCGCCAGGTTGTAAAGATCAAAATAGCGGGTGCGCGCTTCTTCCAGCGCGCGGTGTGCCACGCGCAGCTCATCATTTTGCATCTCCAGTTCAATCTGGTGCACATGCAGATCGTGCACCAGG
>CAIWAX010000163.1 GCA_903910795.1 uncultured Anaerolineae bacterium | reverse complement strand
TATGAAATAATCCCGGTTCTTGGTTGGGATGAAATAATCCCGGTTCTTGGTTGGGATGAAATAATCCCGGTTCTTGGTTGGGATGGTAACACGAATTCTTTAATCACTACGCGCATAGTGTAGCACGATTGGTTGTTAAAAAATAAATTTTTTAGTTTTGAAATGATTTCGCAATATCCACCCGAATTAGTTATGGTAAATCCTGTGCGCCAATTTTCAAGGCGTCAGACTGGAAGGGCTGAAACAAGCAGTGTAATCGGACCCCACAATCAAGACATAAGATACCTTGTCATCTTTGGAAGGCGCCGAAACCAGGGCGCTTTCGGGCAAACCCAGCACCGCCAACAGGCTGGCGGTACGAGTACGGTTCTGATCGGGTGTCAGGTCATACAACAAGGTGACAGGATGCTGGCGGGTATCGGCGCTCTGGAAAGATGTCTGGTAGCCCGCGTAGTTCAAGCGCTCGGCTGCCAGCGCATCCCAACCGTCAGTTGACGAGCCATTCTGGATCTCCACCTTGATCTTCTGGCGTTCCGCCTGTATAGGCGAGGAAGTTATGGCCCGGCTGATCATCTGTTGAATAAGCTGCGTATTGGGCAGTAATACATCCGCCCCACCGGGGGTGACCCAGTCGGTCACCAGGTCGCCCGCGATAAAGTAGGAACGGATATCGGCATTCGTCAGATGCAGGGCCAGTGGCGAAAGTTTCAGGATGTCTGCCAGACCAAGATCGGTAGTGAAAGAGCTGGAGAGATCGCTGTACAGTTGGGGGATGCGGCTGACCAGATTGGAACGCAATACCTGGGCATATATAGACCGGATCACTTCCTGCTGCCTGCGTCCACGGTCAAAATCATTAGAGTGTTTGCGCGAGCGGGCATACCACAGGGCCAGATCGCCATCCATGTGCATCAATCCGGGCCCGGCAGTATACATGAACCAGTTATCTGCGTTTTGAGGATCATAACTGGGATCGCGCAGACGCCAATCGGTGTACGCACAGACCACCGGTACATCGATCCCGCCAATCGTGTCAATCGTTTTTCGGAAACCATCAAAATCCACCATGACGGTGTGATCGATCTTCAATCCCAGATTGAACAGGAGCGTATCTTTCAGCAGCCCCGCGCCGCCTCCCGCATAGCCGCTGTTTTCCCCAAATTCAAAAGCGGTATTGATCCTCTGCAAACCAACGGTTGGGATATTGACCCAGAGATCACGCGGGATCGAGATCAGGGATACCTGTCCATCGTTTGGTCTCACGATGCCAACCAACAGTGTATCAGTGCGGAAAGATGACCCGCTGCGTGAATCCGCCCCCAACAGAAGAAAGGTGACGGCCCCGCCGGTATCGATGAGCGGCTCGGCCTGGGTTACCACCTGCGGGTTGGGCTGGTTGGGAGGCTGTGTGACGGTTGGGAACGGCGAAGCCGAGGGTATGGGATGGGGCAACGTCGGGATGGAATAATCCCGGTTCTTGGTTGGGATTACCGCTGGCAGAGCAGTCATAAAAACCGATTCAAAGGCGGCTCCAGACGGTTGAAAGGGCGTGGGAGTAACGGTTGCATCTGCGGGCGGTGTCACCAGGTAATATGGTGAATACGGCTCGGGCTGAACGCCACAGGCAGTCAGGCTAATCATTAAGATGACTGCTAGTAAAATAATTGGTCTGGTCATATAAAAATAAACCGGGTTTTCATTATGCAAATTTCCCCATCCCGGTTAAATACTTATGGAATAATCCCGGTACTTGGTTGGGATGGAATAATCCCGGTACTTGGTTGGGATGGAATAATCCCGGTACCTGGTTGGGATGGTGTTGTTGTGCCCAAACCCACAAAAAGAGTACTGGTTGGCAATACTACCGCAGGGGCGTTGGATGGCACAACGGATGGCACAACAGTTGGTACAGCAGTAGGTACAGCGGTTGGCACAGCAGTGGGTACAACAGTTGGTACATCAGTGGGTACAACGGTTGGTACAACAGTATTGGTGGGAGCGGGCGGAACAGGAGTCTGGCTCACAGCCAGAGTACTGCTGGGGTGTGATGTTGGTGTTAACGTGGCAGCGACGGTTGGTGCAACCTGCGGTGTGCTGGTAGCCACATTCGGTACCTTCAAAGTCTGCCCCGCCTGGATATAATCTGAGTACCCCAAACAGTTGGCAGATTTCAATTGGGCAACTGTCACGCGGTACCTGAGGCTGAGACTGTATAATGTTTCACCCGAAAGCACAGAGTAATTGACCCAACCATACTGCACTACACACTGAGTGGGAGGTGCGCTGTAGGTTGCAACAACCCTTGGCACGACATACAATAATTGTCCAACCTGCATCTGTTCGCTGGTCAGACAGTTAGCCTGCATAATGGATGCCGGTGTCATGTTATAAATCAGCGCCAGGGAAGAGATCGTATCGTACGTCTTCACTGTAATCGCGGAATAACCAAACGGCACAGGGCAGTTGGCAATGGGTGTAAAGAACACGACAGTAGGACTGATAATAGTTGGGAAAAACATGGTTGGCGAGGCAGCAAGTGGGCTCAATAATGTCGACGAAACCAACGGTAAATCAGGGATCTGCGTTTGAGTGGCTATCTCGACAGGCGTTGAAGTAACGGTATCCGTTGAACTATCTGGTTGGGTTGGCAAATCAGCCGGGATGATCAACACATAGGTGGCGGTTGGCTCTGTGCTGACAGCCCCCCTTCCTTCGGCCATCGCCATTGTAAAACCGCCGATGATGAGAAAAACAGAAATTACTGCAAGCAAAACCCCAGTGCCAAACTGTCGCAGGCTGTTCATACCTCACGCCCCTTGCGGATTGGCCAGCGGCATGGTTGATTCGAGCGGCAGGGAAACATTAAACGTCGAACCTGAGCCCATCTGGGTTTCAACCCAGATGCGGCCGTGATGCGCTTCGGTCAGGGATTTAGCGATGGACAAACCAACACCCGTATCACCCACACCCTGTATCAGCGTATTTTCCGCGCGGTACAACCGGGAGAAAACCCGCTGGAAATCTTCTTTGGGAATTCCACCGCCCGAATCGGTCACCTGCAGAAGAACGCAATCAAGGCCGCGGTCTTTTTGTAAACGCACGCGCAGAGTGACAGAACCTTCTGCAGGGGTAGCTGATCCGGCATTTTGCAAAAGATGGATCAGGATTTGCTGGAGAGCTTCCTGATCTGCATACAGCGGCTGCAAATTATCTGGGATATCAATACGCATCGAAATGTTCTTTTCGCGCATCTGGCTCGCGGTGTAACCCATCGCATTATCAATGATGATGTTCAAATCAATCGATTTTGGTTTGACGTTTAGCAATCCAGATTCCAGCGTGGTGATCTGGATTAAGTCATCCACCAGGCTGCCAATTCGTTCGGTAGAGGTGCGGATACGTTCGATAAATTTACGCTGCAACGCGCCCAGGATGCCAACCGATTCCCCTAACAGCAAATCTGCGTACCCAATGATGGATGACATAGGCTGGCGCAATTCCTGCGAAATGGAGGCGATGACTTCGGTCTGATCAGCCGGGATTTTCGCTGGCGGTTTGCTCTCCAGGGCCATTAGCTTAGCGTTGGATTCTACCAGTTGGTTCTGAAGACGGGCCAATTCCACCAGCGCCATATGCAACTCTTTTTCCACATGCGGATCGGCCGGAGCAGGTGCGGGGGCTGGAACCGGGATCACCGCGGCCGCGGTAGCGCGATGGGCGGCTTCCAGCTGTTCTTTTTGAGAAGCAGCCTCTGCCACCATTTTTTCGAGCTGGGTTTTTAATTCATTCACCTGAACGGACAGATCAGAGTTGGTTGTTTTGATACGCTGCGCCTGGTTATCGGCTTCTTTTGCCCGCTCCTGGGCACGCTCGTTCTCCTGTTTGAGCTGACCGGCGCGTTGGATACGTTCGAGGATTGGCACAATCGAAGCCGCAACTGTACTCAAAAAGGTTTGATCATCCGCGGTCCAGACCCGGTTTGAATAAGGTGAAAGTAATAAAATACTTCCCAGCGGCCCTTTTTCCGAGGCGACTGGGACATTTAATAAATTTCCTGGATTCGGTAAAGCCAGCAAATCGGCCAAACCTTTTAGATCGGCGGAGGTGGTACTGGCTGGCAGGCGCAGGGCCCGTCCGCGCAGCACAGCATTTGCCAGCATGGGAACACTGTCCCGGTGAATCATGCTGCCATCCAGATTCTCTTCTCGGATCAGATCATAGCCGGTGGCAATTGTCAGAGAGGTTTTATCCTCGCCAATATAAATGAGGAAGCACAGATCGACCAGCAGAGCTTGCGCGATAGATCGAACAATATTTTTATTAGCCTTATCCACATCCTGATCAGCGGCCAGGGAAAACAGCGACTGGAGGGTTTTTGGGTCTGTACTATATCGCCGGCGTTCACGCCCTTCCTGTAAAGAGTGTTCCTCATAGATGGGTTCCCGGGCTGGCACTGCCGGCCCGGAATCGGAGGTTTCCAGCGCGACTTTCCGCGACTGTTGTTTTATACCTTTTAATGAGAAACGCGCTGGCAAAGCCATCAACAGCAGGAAACCTGCCAACGTGAAGAAGCGCACCAAACCCGAATAGTCACCTTTACCAGATGGGGAAATAATATCCAGGCCAAACCCCAGAACAGCCAGCATCAAGACGGCCATTCCAATCCCCCAGGCCTCAGGTTTGCGTAAAAACAAAACCCCAAAACCTATCAGCGAAATCAAAATTCCGCCTAAATTCCAAAATTGTACCTGAGAGGAGGTATTGAATGACCCGAGATCGGCTGGGCTGCTTGAATAAGCCACCAACCCAAACAGACCGGATGCCAGCACTAACAGGCTCAACAAACCGGTGCCGGCATCGGCATACTGCGATGGTTCAGGGAAGGCCCAAAGCCAGATGACCCAGATCAAACTAAGCAGCAAAAACATACGATCCAGCACGGGCAGGAGCGTGCTGCCCTGGAACACATTCTGCTCCGCCAAACCGCTCAGCATGAAAAGAACAAGTTGCAACCCAAGCAAAACACACAGCCCAAAAATCATGCGGTGCATTTGCGGGAAACCCGTCATGCGAAGCTGACTGATGGCACCTTGCAAAGCGCTGACAATTGTAAATGTCAGCGCAAGGATGTAAATCAGGTTGCCAGGCGGGTTTGCAAAAAAAGTACTGAGTTCAGTAAAGAGTTGAATCATGTCTACAAGAAATTATAGCACGGCTATCCGAAACTTGGATGCAAGTCTTATAATAATATCGTGACGAAATGGTCTCAAAAATTCCTGATCATCCTTATCCTGGCAGCCCTGGTCTGCCTCCCTCCGCTTGGCACGGGATACTTCCAATTGTGGCAGGCAAGCACAACCGCTGACCCAGGCGCGGCTTCAAAATCCTACGAAACAGCCGCGATCCTTTTGTTTTGGCGACCGGATTTATATGAAAAAGCCGGTCTACTGGCAGGAGGCGAACCCCAGCGCGCCATCCAGCTTTTAACAACTGCCCGCGAACACGGTAGCTTGAGCACAAATGGGCAAGTTTCCCTGGCAGAAGCATACCTCGCCAATGGCCAAACCAATCAGGCAGTTGAGCTTTTGCAGAGCCTGCTGAGCACCAACCAAGAAATCTCGCGGGTGGGCCCACTGCTGACAAAGTACTACTGGGACAGAGAACAATTTGATGAGTCCACCCGCGCGCTCCAACACTGGCTGGCAGCCGACCCGCACAACCCGCAAGCCAGCCAGCAATTGGGGCTGATCCTGGCAGCACAGGCTGCGCCGGAGGCCGTGCAGCTCTTACAAGCCGCGGACGCTTTTGGGTACACAGATCTGATCAACGCGCTGGGAGTACCGGGCGGGCAGGCTTACCGCCTCGTCCGCTGCGGACAGGCGCTGGCAAATATAAATGAATGGAGACTGGCAGAACAGGCTTTCAGCCGCGCGACGGCCGTGGATGGCACTTACGCCGAAGCCTGGGCCTGGCTGGGCCTGGCCCGCCAGCATAACAGCACATCTGGCGGGCAGCAAGCTGTGCAAAATGCTATCAAGCTCAACGGGCAGTCTGCCGCCATCCGCGTGATCGTTGGAACCTATTACCAGCAAAACGGTAACCCAGCCGAAGCTGTCACCCAGTTTAAAACAGCCACACGGTTGGAACCCGGCAATCCAGCCTGGTGGGCTGCACTGGGCTCGGCCGCGGCCCAAAGCGACCTATCCGTGGCGCTCAATGCCTACATTCAGGCTGTTAATCTCGCGCCAGATCAGGCAGTTTATTGGTACGCTCTGGCGGCCTTCTGTGTGGAAAGGAATGCTTATATTGATGACTATGGTTTGAATGCGGCTCTGCGGGCGTACGCGCTTGAACCAGACAACCCACTGTACATGGATATGCTTGGACGAACCCAAACTACGGCGGGCATGTACCAACCCGCTGAAGTAATGTTAAAAAAAGCGCTGGCGGCTGCCGGATCCACCCCGTTGGCAACCGAGATCCATCTGCACCTGGGGCTGCTTTATTTGCAAAATAGCCGAAATGATCTGTCAAAATTCGAACTTGAACAGACCGTCACTCTCGATCGCGCAGCGGCCGGGCCATACGGCTCCCAGGCCCAAAAACTGCTCGAACGATATTTCCCGTAAACGCCATTTTTTGAGTACAATTAAATCACTGTGAAACCTATCTATTTGCTCCTCTGCCTGCTAATTATCCCCGCGCTGGCGTGCAGCACCGCCGGGTTTGCGGAAGGCCTGGTACCTTCAGGCGGTGTGCTGTATCAGGATTACTTCGCTAATACCAACAGCGGCTGGGATGGATACTCTGGCCCGGCCGGTAGCGCGGCGTATATCAACGATGCTTACCACATCGTTCTCAAACAGCCAAACGTCAACCTCTGGACTCACCCTGGGAAGATCTTTTCCGATGTCCGCGAGGAAGTCAGCGTCATGCCGGTCAGCGGCCCGCAGGCCAATCGCATGGGATTGATCTGCCGGTTGAAAGATGAGAAGAATTTCTATTTCTTCGTGATCAGCGCGGACGGCTATTATGGTATCGGAAAAAGTAAAGATGGCACTGTCATCCTGCTGAACGGCAACTTGATGGAAAAAAATGTGGACATCCTGACAGGCACACAGGAAAACCGCCTGCGAGCTGACTGCATTGGCAAACAGTTGAGCCTGTATGTCAACAACACCAAGGTAGCATCTGTGCAGGATGGTGATTTTGCTTCCGGCGATGTCGGCATCCTGGCTGGTTCCTTTGAGAAGACCGGCGTCGATGTATATTTCGACAATTTTATTGTTTATAAACCGTAACTGCTCACGGGTTGTATACTTTTAGGCAAGAACCTATCCTCCCCGGCCCTTTAGGGAAGGGGAGGATAGGTCATTGCCCACAATTAAGCAACCCGTGAGTAGTAACGGTTGTTTTTTTAATTCCCCCAGGAGGATAAATCAATGAAAATATTCCTCGACATGGTTGGCTGCCGGTTGAACCAGGCCGAGATCGAACAGATGGCCCGCCAATTCCGCGCCGCCGGGCACACCATCGTTGGCAGCCCAGACGAAGCCGACCGGATGGTGATCAATACCTGCTCGGTAACAGCCAGTGCCGCCTCGGATTCTCGCCAGAAAATCCGCCAGGCAGCCCGGGCGTTTGGCTTACATCGTCCCGATGCCCTTTCGGGAGCAAAACGAGTGGGGGGAATTGCAGTAACCGGCTGCTGGGCCACGCTGCAACCACAAGATGCGGCGGCGTTGCCAAATGTGTTGCTTGTTGTACCCAATAACCGCAAAGACAACCTGGTCAGCGATTTCCTCGGGCTCGACGGCGGTGACAGCGTGCCCGCCTTTGGGCTCATCGATGTGGAGCCGATTTCACGCACGCCCCTGCCCGGCTTGCGCCAACGTACTCGCGCCTTCATCAAAGTGCAAGATGGCTGCAATAATGCCTGCACCTTTTGCATCACCACTGTGGCGCGCGGAGCCAGCCATTCGCGGCTTGCCAGCGAAGTGATCGCGGATATCCAGGCGGCCCTGGATGGCGGCGCGCGCGAAATTGTGCTGACCGGCGTTCACCTGGGCGCCTGGGGACAAGATTTCGGGCAGCATCTGAGCGGCCTGATTAAACAAATACTACACGAAGTTGACATGCCACGTTTGCGCCTTTCCTCTCTGGAGCCCTGGGACCTGGATGAAGACTTCCTATCCTTGTGGAGTGATCCGCGCCTGTGCCCGCATCTGCATCTGCCGTTACAATCTGGCAGCGCGGCCACCCTCAAGCGCATGTTACGCAAAACCACACCGGCCTCCTTCAGGGAATTGATCTCTTCCGCCCGCCGCCTGATCCCCGGCGCAGCCATTACCACCGATCTGATCGCCGGTTTCCCCGCCGAAACGGAGGCAGAATTCTCCGAAACCCTGGCCTTTGTGCGCGAAATGAATTTCGCTGGAGGTCATGTCTTTCCTTATTCACCCAGACCCGGCACACCCGCGGTACGCATCCGGGAACAAGTTCCGCCCCAAACCGCGAAACACCGCAGCCAGGCCTTGCAAACCGTCCTGGCCGAATCGTCAACCGCCTACCGTCAAAATTTTATCGGTCAGACCTTGCCGGTTTTATGGGAAGCATCTGCGGTGCGCAGCGAACGCGGCTGGCAGATAGAAGGGCTTACCAGCAACTACTTGCGCGTGAAAGCCCACTCCCCTGAATTAAGATGGAACCGACTGGATCTGGTGCGCCTGACCGGCCATTCTGATGACGGCCTGATTGGAGAAATCCAATGGAATAATCCCGCTGCGCTTTGCGAAGCAAATCGGTTGGGCCAGACTCCACCAGTCCGGTTTTGATATACAATATTATTATGATCGCGTACCGTCTGTCTGTCCCAGCTCCCATTGAGACCAACCCGCTCGGATTAGAAGACCTGCCTCTGCCCCAACCTGGCCCCGGACAGGTACGCATCAAGATATCGATGTGCGGGGTTTGCCATACTGACCTCCATATCGCCGAAGGAGAAATCCACCCACCTCATCTACCGTTGACGCCAGGCCATCAGGTGGTAGGAACCGTGGATGCCTTCCCTTTGCACCAGACTACCCATCATCTGAAACCGCTGGAACGAGGCAATCTGCATCTTGGCCAGCGCGTGGGTGTGCCCTGGTTATATTCAACTTGCGGGATCTGTGAATACTGCATGCGCGGCAAGGAAAACTTGTGCCCGAAGGCCCGATTTACCGGTTTTCATGTGGATGGTGGCTTCGCGGAATACATGCTTGCTAACGCGCGCGATGTTTTACCAATCCCGGCAGGGCTGACGGATGAACAGGCTGCCCCGCTGTTATGCGCCGGAATTGTCGGATACCGGTCTCTCAGAAGGGCCGAGATTTTGCCGGGCGAACACGTCGGGTTGTTTGGTTTTGGCGCCAGCGGACACCTGTGCATCCAGGTACTGGATTATTGGGGTTGCCGGGTCTCAGTCTTTACGCGCGCCATTTCGCACCAGCAGCATGCCCGCAAGTTAGGCGCAGCCTGGGCAGGCAGCGCTGGTCAAGACCCGGCTGAACTGCTGGATCGGGCGGTAATTTTTGCCCCATCTGGTGCCCTGGTGGTGCGAGCCCTGGAATGTGTCAAGCCGGGCGGGACAGTGGCCATCAATGCCATTCACATGAGTGATATTCCCGAGTTCCCTTACGAGAAAATATACGACGAACGCAGCGTGCGCTCCGTGGCAAATGCCACTTACACGGATGGGGAAGAGTTCCTGGCGCTTGCCATGACCGCCGGAATACAATCCACAGTCAATCTATACTCACTCAATGACGCCAACCGCGCCCTGCAAGATATGAAAGCCAGCCGCATAAATGGGGAAGCAGTGCTGAAGATTAGTTGACATTTGTCACTATGAGTGGAAACCAGGCCGGATATATAATGGACTTGTTATCATTATCACAAATCTCACCTGGAGAATATTATGACAGCTCAACTGATAGACGGAAAAGTGATCGCCCAGCAGGTACGGGACAGCGTGGCCGCCGAAGTGGCCAAACGCACCGCCGCGGGCAAACCAAGACCCACCCTGGCAACCGTGCTGGTTGGAGATCGTGTCGATTCGGCCACCTACGTGGCCGCCAAAGGGAAAGCCTGTCAGGAATTGGGAATGGGCTCCAGCAACCACCATTTGCCCGCGGATATCAGCCAGGAAGACCTGGAAAAAGTCATCCGCGATCTGAATGCCGATCCAAACACCAGCGGCATCCTGGTGCAGTTGCCTTTGCCCTCCCATTTGAACGAAGAACGTGTCCTGCAATTGATTAGCATCGAAAAGGATGTGGACGGCTTCTCCCCGATCAACATCGGCCGCCTGGCTCAAAAAGGCCGCGAACCGCTGTTTGTGCCATGCACACCCTATGGCTGCATTTACTTGCTCGAACAGGCTGGCGTGAAAATTGAAGGCGCCAACGCAGTAGTATTGGGCCGCTCCAACATCGTGGGCATGCCCGCCGCCCTGCTGTTGATCGGCAAGAACGCCACTGTGACGGTCTGCCACTCACGCACCAAGGATCTGCCCTCCGTCATCCGCCAGGCCGATATTTTGATCGCGGCCATCGGCAAAACCGAGATGGTGCGCGGCGATTGGATCAAACCCGGCGCAGCGGTCATCGATGTCGGCATCAACTCCAAACCGGATGCCACCAAGAAGAGCGGCTACCGGTTGGTAGGCGATGTCAACTTTGACGAAGCAAAGGAAGTGGCGGGTTTCATCACCCCCGTGCCCGGCGGCGTTGGCCCGATGACTATCGCCATGTTGATGAAAAACACCCTGCGCGCAGCGCAAATCCAGCAAGGCGAGTAAATAAATTCTTTAAGCTTGCGAGATCAAAAAACCTCCACCCCAAAATTCATGGTGGAGGTTTTTTGATCTTTCCTATTTTTGTTTCACAGGGTGCTGTTGATGTTATTAAAGATGTGGCTGATATTGGGGCCTAAAAGAGTCAAAACAGAGATAACCAGGACTGGCAGGCAGAAGACTACTCCAACCACAACCGCGACAATAATCCAAATTTTGTTATTTGACTGAGGAACAGGAGTGGAAATGCTTTCCCCTGTTCGGAACTGGTCATTTAATTCCTGAGGCATGGTTGGGTCATCGCCATATTTGTTTGGGCCGGTTGTGCCTTTTATAAAACCACAATAAACGAAAATAATCAACCCGCCCACAAACGGAATCAACGCGAGTAAATAATACCATCCGGATTTATCCAGATCATGGAATCTCTTGACTGAGACAGTAATTATTGAGGCAACGATTACGAAAATTACTATCTCACTTATACACATAACAGGCAGCGCAGCCCCACTGGCTGATCTGGAATTTCCACTACCCCAAAGAACAATGCCATAAGGAATAGCCATTATTACATAAAGGATAATCATTGCCAGCCACCAGGTCTGGCGGCTAATTCTTCCCT
>CAIWAX010000162.1 GCA_903910795.1 uncultured Anaerolineae bacterium | reverse complement strand
CAAAAGAGCGCCCTCCAAAACCGAGGGCGCTCTTTTGATTCCGCTGATCCTACGCCGCGACCACCGCTGACCCATACACCAGATTTGTACCGTGCAGGGATGATTGCGGTAATACTTTGATTACATGTATTATGGCTCAATGGGGTTCGGACGCGCGACTTTCCATCAAATGTAGAGTCTGGATAGGATTTTGCAAACATTTGCAAACGGTAATATTGGGGCCGTTTTTATCTTCATACTTTACGAATGGGCACGACTCAACTTGTCAGCAGCCAGTCGATTCAAGCTTACACCAGATTCTGCCGCCTCGAGTGCTAACCGCCTGTGTAATTCGGGCGGAACACGTACCATAAACCGGCCACTATATTTTTTTGCAGCCAGCGGTTCAGGAACAGACTCGCCATTGGCCTGCAAATCTGCCACAACATCAGAGACCACCTGCCGTAATCCGTGCAATGCGGCTTCAGGCTCGGATGCCAGCCAGCTCAGGCTGGGGAACTCAGCGCACAGGCCAACATACTCACCATCTTCTTCAGACCAGGTGACACGATAGGTATAGTGATCATTCTGCAACATTTTCTTGCGTCTCCACTCGCTCAATGGCTTTGAGCACTTGCTTTACCTGATAAACTTTTGCCATGCTTTTGTCATTTTGAATGTTCACACGCGGGTCGCCTTGTCATGGGGTTTTGTATATCCTGTGACTGCTACCGCTCTGCCTGGCTTCGCCAAAGTAATGATCACAGACTTTACACAGATCGGTAAAGGCGACACCTTTTGGGTTGTGACGCATTTGGGTAAGAATGTATAAGATCTTTAGTATAACTAAATAGTACCACTATTGATACTACCGCCAAGACAAGGCATATCCGAGCGGGCTTCGAGCAGAGCCAGGGCAGAGCGCGGGATAGGGTTGAAATCGGCGAGTAAAATGCGTTTATTCAGTGGGGAATAGTGGGCATGGAGAACTTGCATCGGACTATCCCAACTGGCAAAGATAATCAATCTTGCAGCGAAAAGATTTCGCCTGGCAACAATTTTTGCGATAAGATAGGCTCACTACTTACAGGAAAGCTGCGATGACCAAGAAAACCCAACTCGGTAATCTCTCCCCACTCTATAATTTTTTTCTGAACCCCTATTCCGATGCCCGCTTTAGCCGCTGTCCGCAGTGTGAAGGCAAGACCGGGCAAAAGAAAGTGCCGCTGGTTATTCACGTTGACCCGCATTATCCGTTGATGCTCAATCACACCTGCCGCTATTGCGCCAAATGCGACTTGTTGATTGCCCACAAGAATGAAATTGATGGGTATTTAGCCCAGATGTTTTCGCAACGTGCGCCGGAAGCACTTGGTAACGATTACCTGGTGCTTGGCACGGCTGAGAAAGATTACTGGTGGGCTGGCCTGGACAATCCCCATCCGCCCTCTGAATTGCTCGACAACCTGCATGGATTCAAAGAGTATCGCAATTTTGAACGTGTGGGCGGCTGGATGACGGACGAAGACTATAAAAAAGCCTTGCAGGGGAAATCGCCTTCTGGCAGCATCGATAACCCCAGGAATTCCGAAAAACTGGTTGAGAAAATGAAGGCCAATTTGCCCATCAGTGTTCGGGCTGGCAAGGACCTGCTCAAAATGCTGCGCAAGCAGGGTTTTCCAATCAGTGACCGGCAGACATTATCCATCAAGGATGCTTTTTACGGCGGGGATGAAATGGGGATCGCCTGTGATATCACCCCACCAGGAAAGCACAAGCAAGTGATTGTCTGTTCCCTGACCCAACTCGAAATTTTCGGCACATCTGCCCTGTTGGATGAAATGCGCGCGTACCAGGAAGTTCGCAAGAAAAAACTGGCCCAGTTGCCTGACAGTGTGCTGGATGACATAACCATCAGACGAAAATAGGAAAACCTCATGAGCGAATACCAATACTACGAATGGCAAACCCTCGAGCGTCCACTGACTGCTACCGAGCAAAAAGCGGTCGACGGCCTGTCCAGCCATATTGATGTGACCTCCACACAGGCGGTGGTCACTTACGAGTGGGGGGACTTCAAGCATGACCCGATCCAAGTGCTGGCAAAATACTTTGACGCGCATCTGTATCTTGCCAACTGGGGTACACGCCGGCTGGCTTTTCGCTTCCCCAAAGGGTTGTTGGATATGGCTGCCATAGAAGCCTACTGTGACGAAGATCATCTCACCCTGGAAACCATCGGGGATGTACAAGTTCTGGAATTTGAGATGGACGAGGAAGAAGGTTTTGACGAATGGATGGAAGAGCGCGGGCTGCTCTCCACGCTGGGACGTTTGCGCGATGACCTGCTCCAGGGCGATTATCGTGCCCTGTACCTGGCCTGGCTCAAAACCATGAGCCTTGAATCCGGCGACTATGATGAAGACGAAGATGACCCGGAGAACTTTTTCAGCGACTCGGAACCGCCTGTCCCCGCCGGGTTGAAACGATTGACTCCATCACTCCAGGCTTTGGTGGATTTCTTCGAGATTGACCCGTTCCTGGTTTCTGCCGCCGCCGAACTAAGCCCGAGCCTGTCGCCCGCACAACTGGCGGATTTCTCCCCGCTCATTTCGCGCCTGACCCGCCCAGAATGTGACGAATTCCTGCTTAAAATCGTCAATGGCGAACCTGGAATTGTGGCTGCCTTGCGCAAAAGGTTGCTCTCTGCTGAAAAGCCGCAAACTGTCCCGCAGACCAAGCCGCGCACCTTTCGGGAATTGCTCAAAATCGCTGAGAACTTGCGCAAAGCCGCAGCCAAACGCCATACTGAAGAAAAACGCAAAAAACATATCGCCGAAATGCAGGAGCTTGCCAAACGCGAAGCGCAAACCTGGTTGGAAGTGGAGCAAACCCTCGCAAGCGGCTACACTGCCAGCAACTACGAGCATGCAACCAATTTGTTGGGCAATCTCCAGCAGTTGGCAGATTTTCAGGGGACGCAAACCAATTTCAACGTCCGCTTGGGAATATTGGCGGAAAAATACAAAGCCCGTACTGCGCTAATTGGGCGCTGGAAAAAGAAAGGCTGGGTATAGGCTTTTAGCGCATTGGACAAACTTCAGGATTGGAATATTCAGAAGTGTATGTTGGCGGGCT
>CAIWAX010000161.1 GCA_903910795.1 uncultured Anaerolineae bacterium | reverse complement strand
GGTGTGCGATGGCAGCCCGGATGACAGTTGGAAAGTCATTGAGGGGCTGGCCGCGCGCTACCCCTGGGTGAATGGCATTGAACTCATGCGCAACTATGGGCAGCACAACGCCCTGTTGTGCGGCGTGCGCGCTGCACGCTATGAAGTCATTGTCACCATGGATGATGATCTGCAGCACCCGCCCGAGGAGATCCCAGTCATGCTGGCAAAGCTGGATGAAGGCTTTGACGTTGTGTTTGGCGTCCCCAAGAAGCTGCCGCATAGCTGGTGGCGCAACCTGACCTCGGTCATCACAAAAGAAGTGGTCGGTTATGTGATGGGTTACCGCTCGATCCGCGACATCAGTTCTTACCGCGTTTTTCGCACCCACATTCGCAACGCCTTCGCAGATTACCGCGGCCCCGACCTGCTGCTGGATGTGTTGCTGACCTGGGGCACCAACCGCTTTGGCACGGTGCCGGTGGACGAGAATCCCCGCACGGTGGGCGAATCCAATTACAACTTGAGCAAGTTGATCAAATTAGCACTGACGCTCCTGACGGGTTACACTACCCTGCCGCTGCGTTTTGCCAGTGTCCTCGGGTTCGTTTTTACCGCCATCGGGATCATCATGCTGGTCTATCTGTTGGTGACTTACATCGCCCTGGGCTCCATCCCGGGTTTTTCATTCCTGGCCTCCACCGTGATTATCTTCAGCGGGGTGCAGTTGTTTGCGCTTGGCATCATCGGCGAGTACCTGGCGCGCATTTTTGACCGCTCCTATGGCCGTCCCACCTATCAGGTGCTTAAGACCACCGGCGCTCTGGATGACGAATGAACGTTGTCATCTTGCAACCATCCTACATTCCCTGGCGTGGGTACTTTGACCAGATCGCGCGCGCTGATCTCTTCATCTTTTATGATGATGTGCAGTATGACAAGCACGGCTGGCGCAACCGAAACCAGATCAAGACCCCGCAGGGCAAACAATGGCTGACCATCCCGGTGCACAGCGCCGGGGCGAGGCAGGGTATCCCCATCAAAGCTATCAAAATTGACTGGTCCAAGCCGTGGGCTGCCAGTCACTGGAAATCCATGAGCATGGTGTATGCCAGATCGCCCCATTTTCGGCGGTACGTTCCCTTACTGGAGCCCTTTTATCAGCGCCAGGATGTCCTGCTGGCCGATTTCACCATTGACCTGACGATTGCCCTGGCGGGCGAACTGGGATTGCCAACCCGCTTTATACGTTCCTCCAGTCTGGAGGGTATCGATGGGCAGAAAACGGATCGTTTGATCCAGATCCTGACGCGCGTGGGCTGCACCCATTACATCAGCGGGCCCTCTGCGCGCGATTATATCGAGCAGGATAAATTTGACGCGGCCGGCATCACGCTCGAATATATCCAGTATGATTACCCCGAATATCCGCAGCTTTTTCCGCCGTATGATGAGCAGGTTTCCATCCTGGACCTGCTGTTCATGACTGGGTCCGAAGCTCCCAGTTACTTTCTCAAGAAATAGAACCGCCAAACGGATATCTTCCATGAGCGAAAACAGTCTTAAATTAATCGATTTCAACCGTCCGGTGATCGTGGGTAATGAGATGCAGTATATGGCCGATGCAGTCGCCACTGGTAAGATTTCCGGCGACGGCATCTATACCAAGAAGGTGCACTCCTTTCTAGAGCACGAACTGGATGTTCCGCGCGTACTGTTGACCACCTCCTGCACGCACGCGCTCGAGATGTCGGCCATTCTGCTGGATATTCAACCCGGCGACGAAGTCATCCTCCCCGATTTCACTTTTGTTTCCACCGTCAACGCCTTTGTCTTGCGCGGCGCGAAGCCGGTCTTTGTGGATGTGCGCCCCGATACGCTTAACCTGGATGAAACCAAACTGGAAGCGCTGATCACACCCAAAACCAAAGCCATCCTGCCGGTGCATTACGCCGGGGTGGGCTGCGAGATGGACGCCATCCTGGAAATCGCCCACCGCCATGCTGTGCCGGTGGTGGAAGACAATGCCCACGGCCTGTTTGGCAAATACCGCGACAAGAACCTGGGCACGTTCGGCGTCATGGCAACCCAGTCCTTCCACGAGACCAAGAATTTTTCGAGCGGTGAGGGCGGCGCGTTGTTGATCAACGAACCGCGCTACATCGAACGGGCTGAGATCATCCGTGAAAAAGGCACCAACCGCAGCCGCTTTTTCAGAGGCCAGGTGGATAAATATTCGTGGGTGGATATCGGTTCATCTTACCTGCCTTCAGATATCCTGGCGGCCTACCTCTGGGGACAGATTGAGCAGCGCGAGAAAATCCAGAGCCACCGCAAAAATCTCTGGGAACGCTACAACGGCGAACTGCGCGATTGGGCCTATTCCCACGAAGTCCAGATGCCGTTTGTGCCCGCGCATGTGGAGCAGGCTTATCACATGTTTTATATGCTGATGCCCACCCTGGAACTGCGCCAGGGGCTGATCGCCCACCTGCGCGAGCGCAGCATCCAGGCTGTTTTCCACTATCTGCCGCTGCACCTCTCGGATATGGGCCGCGGGTTTGGCGGCCAGCCCGGCGATTGCCCGATCACCGAGCGCATCAGCGACCAGCTTATCCGCCTGCCCTTCCACAATGTGCTCTCCGCCGAGGATCAGGGCCGGGTGATCGAGGCCATCCTCGAATATGATTTTTAATCCCGATAGACCCTATGCCTGAAAAGTTGAAAGTTTCGATCGTGATCCCGGTCTATAATGAAGCGGGGGTGATCGAGCATACCCATAAAGACCTCGCGGCGGCCATTGATGTGCTGCCGTATGATTTTTCCGTGTATTATGTGGATGACGGTTCCGCGGATGGCACGGCGGCTGACTTGCAGGCCATCGCTGAGCGTGACGCACGCGTGCGCCTGCTGTTCTTCAGCCGCAACTTTGGGCACCAGGCCGCGCTGACCGCCGGGCTGGATCACGCCAATGGTGATGTGATCATTTCTATGGATGCCGACGGCCAGCATCCGCCCGAAATGCTGGCCCAGATGATCGAACTGGTCAGCCAGGGCTATGACATCGTCCAGGCCCAGCGCATCGAGGCGGATTCGTCACTCTCCTTTAAAAAGGTCACATCCACTGCCTTTTATTCCCTGCTGAACCGCATCAGCGGTACGCATGTCTCGCCCGGCGCGGCCGATTTTCGCGCACTCTCGCGCCAGGCCCTGGACGCGCTCAAAGCCATGCCCGAATATCACCGCTTCTTGCGCGGGATGATCGCCTGGATGGGTTATAAGAGCGTGATCCTGCCCTATCACGAACCCCGGCGATTGGCCGGACAGTCGAAGTATTCGCTTGGGAAGATGCTGCGCCTGGCTTCGGATGCCATTTTCTCCTTTTCGCTGATGCCGCTCTACATTGGGTTGAGCGTGGGTGGCGTATTCCTGATCCTGGCGCTGGCGCAGATCGTGTATGTGCTGTTGTTGTGGCTTTCCGGCCAGTATGATCGTATTGTGCCCGGCTGGAGTTCGCTGATGGCGGTCATGCTGATTGCCAGCGGCATCATCATGATCCTGCTCGGTTTCATCGGTGTCTATGTCGGTTACATCTTCCAGCAGGTCAAAGGCCGCCCGGTATACCTGCTGCGCAGCCCTGAAAAGCGCGGGCCTGGGGACAAAAGCGTATAGTTTTCCTCTGTGAGCAATTAAACGGCATGCAGCCGAACTTTGTTCGCTGGCAATTGGATAATGATTTGAATGAGTCTTAAAGTTGATTTCGCCCTTTCTCACGCAAAGCCGCAAAATTCGCAAAGAAGCGCCAGTTCTGGCGAATTTGTGGCTTGATGTGAAACAGCCTTTTTGAGGATGAACCGATCAATGACTGAAAACGAGATCGCTAAAATTGTTGTCGACGCGGCTTATCATATCCATGCCAACCTGGGCCCTGGCTTGTTGGAATCCGCTTATCAGTCTATTCTTGTTTATGAATTAAAAAAAAGAGGCCTGCGGTTCGAATCTGAGGTATTGGTTCCTATTATCTATGATGGATCGATCCTGGAAACTGGTTTCAGGGCAGATTTAATCGTTGAAGACAAAGTGATCATTGAGTTGAAGTCCATAGAGCAGATCGCGCCGGTTCATAAAAAACAGTTACTCACTTACCTGCGCCTGACTGGTAAGAAGCTGGGTTTGCTCGTAAATTTCGGCGAAGCGTTGATAAGAAACGGCATCACCCGTATTGCAAACGGTATGCCGGAATAAGATTTTCTTAGCGGGCTTTGCGTCTTTGCGAGAGACCATAGGTTGTGTTTGCGCGAATTCGATATTTTCATGAGATAAGATGCTGAAACTCTCACCCAGGCACCTCCCGCTGATTTACCTGACAAGCCTGTCCCTGGCCGGGATGGGGCTGCTCTGGTTGCTGACCTCCCGCTACGGCGCCGGGGTGGCGGGGGATTCGATCCATTATCTCTCCGTGGCGCAGAGCCTGCTCAACGGGCACGGTTTCTTTGATTTTTCCGGGGGGCCGCTGATCCTTTTTCCGCCCCTCTACCCGCTGCTGCTGGCCGGGCTGGCCTGGCTTTTCCGCGCGGATGTCTTCACCGCCGCCGGGCTCTTCAATATCCTGTTGTGGGGGCTGAATATTTTCCTGAGCGGTTTGCTTCTGCGGCGCATCTTCCCGCTGAGCCCCGCAACCTTTTATCTGGGCGCATTTTTCATTTTCTGTTCCTCATCCGGGTTGGCCATGCACGCCAGCGTGCTCTCAGACCCGCTCTACCTGACCTTCACCCTGTTGTTTTTTCTGGCTGGCGAAGATTACCTCTGCCAGCCGGATTGGGGCGCCTTCGCGGCGTTGTTGTGTCTGGCGGCGCTCTCCGCGCTGCTGCGTTTTTCGGGTCTTTCGCAGGTCGTCGGCGGGGCGTTGATCGTTCTGCTGGCTCACCGGCAGAAATTGATCAAGGGCCTCCCGCTGGCGGCGGTTTTTGGGGCGCTGTCGCTCCTGCCGGTTGCGCTATGGATTTACCTGCACAACTGGCTGCCCTACCACACCTGGTGGGGCACCGACAACGCGGCCGGGGCCAACGTGCCGGTCAACCTGTTGGAAGCCCTGCTCAAAATCAGCTACTGGTTTATCCCTTACCGGCCGATCCTGGGCAGCGATTACATCCAGCCGCTGCTCGAGCTGGGCGCCGGGCTGGTGCTGTTGCTGGTCATTAATCGTCTGGCGGACTGGCGCGCCTGGGCCGTGGAATTGCTGCGCCCGGTCTGGCTCTGTCTGCTGGTCTTTACGGTCGTCTATTTCAGCTCCTCGATCCTTAACATCCAGACCGCCGACCACAAAGTACTGTTTGCCGACCGTTACTTTGTGATCATCATGCTGCCCGTGTTGTCGCTGATCTTTATCACCTTTGATAAACTGCTCCTGCCGCACCTCCGGCTGGCTCCGCGTGTGCTTAAGCCTGCGCTGCTCCTGCTTTTTACGCTCTGGCTGCTTTACCCGCTTTCCAAAGATTACAAGTACCTGCGCAGCAGCCTGACGGACGGTGAATCAGGCTACAATCAATATAACACTCGTTTCTATCACGAATCGGTCGTGCTGGCGCGGGCCGCGGCCCTGATGGCAAAAGAACCGGACGCCTGGTATTACAGTAACATTCCCCCGGCGGTCTGGTTTTACACGCGCCGCGCCGTGCAGTTCCCGCCCGTCCAGGATGGCGCGCGCACCAGGGATGAAGTCAAGACGTATCTGGCGGGCTGGCCCAACCAAAAGCCCGGGTATTACATCTGGTTTGAGCCCGATCCATTTGGTCTGTTTATGCCGCTCAAAGATTTGTTCCTGTCGGCAGATATGGAAATGGTGGAACAAATGCCTGATGGGTCGATTGTGCGTGTTTGGGAGCGAGGTACCGCGAAATGACATCAGAAGCCAACCCATCTGTTTTTTATATTACGCTGCTGCGTCACGGCGAATCGATTGGAAATGTCGAAAATCGTCTGCAGGGTCTCAGCGATTTTCCGCTCTCCGAGACCGGCCGGGCTCAGGCGCATGCCCTGGCGGAACGCTGGCAGGCCGAGGGGCTGGGTTTCGATACTGTCATTGCCAGCCCGCTCAGCCGGGCAACCGAAACCGCCCGCATTCTGGTCGAAGCCCTGGCGGTGCCCTCTCTGGAATTTGAACCACTGTGGATGGAGCGCGATATGGGCAGGCGTTCCGGTATGACGGCCGAAGAAATCCGCGCCCAGTTCCGGGATCCAGAATTTCTCAATCCCTACGATGTCTTTGAGCAGAGCGGTGAAAGCGATTGGGCTCTGTACCTGCGCGCCGGACAGGCGCTGCACCGTATCCTGCAGCGGCCTCCGGCCCGGTACCTGGTAGTGGCGCACGGCGCCATCCTGAACATGACCCTGTATGCCATTCTGGGGATTGCCCCCCAGCCAAGATTTCAGGGCCCGCGTTTCGGGTTGAGAAATACAGCTTTCGCCTCCTTCCTCTACTATCCTGACCGGCACCGCTGGCAGGTGAGCGTGATTGGCGACAGCACCCACTGGCCTGTCCAAAAAGGCTGAATCCCGCTTTGATCCCGAGCGCCCGGCCGCTGCCGCCTGATTTTTACGGTCTTCCAACCCTGGATGTTGCCCGCCAGCTTTTGGGTGCGCGCCTGGTACGGGTGCTGGATGGAGACATCCTGACCGGGATCATCACCGAGACCGAGGCTTACATTGGTGAGGATGATCTGGCCTGTCATGCGCGCGCCGGGCGCACCCCGCGCACGCGCGTCATGTATGCTCCGCCGGGGCGCGCGTATGTGTATTTCACTTACGGCATGCACTGGCTGTTGAACGCTGTCACCGAGCCTGAAGGTTTCCCCGCCGCGGTGTTGATCCGCGCTGTACGGGTTGAAACCGGGCCGGAGATTGTGGCGGTCCGCCGGGCGGGTGTCAGCCCCGGCGCGTGGACGAATGGCCCGGCCAAGTTGACTCGCGCCTTTGGCATAGATGGCGCGCAAAACGAACTGGATCTGACAGATACCCTTTCCGGGTTGTGGATCGAACCCGGGTTTGTGATTTCTGACGCTAACGTGACGATTGGGCCGCGCGTGGGTTTATATAGTGTGCCAGAGCCATTCAGATCGCTGCCCTGGCGTTTTCTTGTGACTGGATCATCAAAATTGGAGGAACCATGGGCCTTTTAACCGGCAAAAACGCATTAATTTTTGGTCTTGCAAATGATAAATCGATCGCCTGGGGTATCGCCCAAGCTTTTGCGCGCGAAGGCGCGCAGCTTGGCTTCAGCTACGCGGGTGAAGCCCTTGAAAAGCGTGTCAAACCCCTGGCTTCGCACCTGGGCGTTGATTTTGTGGAGCAGTGCAACGTGGCTTCGGATGATCAGATCGCGAATGTGGCGGACAAGGCGGCCAAACGCTTCGGGCAGGTTGATATTATTGTTCATTCGATTGGTTTTGCCAACAAAGATGAACTCAGCGGCCACTTTTACAATACCAGCCGGGCTGGCTTCCACCTGGCCATGGATATCAGCGTCTATTCCTTTGTGGCGCTGGCGCGCGCTTTCCAGCCGATCATGCGCAAGGGCGGCGCGCTGTTGACTCTCACCTATTTCGGCGCGGTCAAGGTCGCCCCGAATTACAACATGATGGGTGTGGCCAAGGCGGCCCTGGAGGCCTCCACCCGCTACATGGCCTCTGACTTTGGCCCGCAGGGCATCCGTGTCAACGCCATCTCGGCCGGGCCGATCCGCACCCTGGCGGCCATGGGCGTAAGCGGTTTCCGCGATATGTACAAGAACTTCGCAGACATGGCGCCCATGCGCGAGAATGTGACCCCCGAAGACTGCGGCAACGCGGCTCTCTACCTGTGTTCGGATATGGCCTCGCATGTCACGGGTGAGGTGCTGTATGTGGACAGCGGCTACAACATTATGGCCGCCGCCGATCCGCGCGAGAAAAAAGAAGGGTAAGACCCACAAATTCTCATACCCGACACCCCGAAGGTGATAGCTCTTTGGGGTGTTTTTGATTTTTGGTAGCTGAAAGATGACAAAAAGTATCACATCCAGTGATAAGCTTTTGCCTGCCTCGCGGTTGAGTCAATGCTATAATCTGGATGATAAATATCCAAAGGAGACAGGAAAAATGGCGTATAAAATGGTAACAGTGCCCGAAGGCGGGGCCAAGATCAGCATCAAGGATGGCAAACTACAGGTTCCCGATAACCCCATCCTGCCGTTCATCGAAGGCGACGGCACGGGACGCGATATCTGGCGTGCTTCGGTGCGCGTGTTTGACGCGGCGGTGGAAAAGGCTTATGGCGGCCAGCGCAAGGTGCATTGGATGGAAGTGTACGCTGGCGAAAAGGCCTTCCTGCAGTTCCAGAACTGGTTGCCGGATGAGACCATCCAGGCCTTCACAGAATTTCTGGTGGGCATCAAGGGCCCGCTGACCACCCCGATCGGCGGCGGCATCCGCTCGTTGAACGTGGCGCTGCGCAAGCTGCTGGATCTGTATGTCTGCCTGCGCCCGGTGCGCTGGTACAAGGGCGTGCCGTCCCCGGTGCGCCACCCCGAATATGTGGATATGGTCATTTTCCGCGAGAACACTGAAGATATCTATACCGGTATTGAATTTGCTTATGGTAGTGAAGACAACAAGAAGTTCAAGCAGTTGTTCAAAGAAGCCTTTCCCAAGGAATACGCCAAGATGCGCTTTCCCGACACGGCCGGCATTGGCATCAAGCCGGTCTCGGAGGAAGGCACCGAGCGCCTGGTGCGGGCTTCCATCCAATGGGCCCTGGATAACAAGCGCAAGAGCGTCAACTTTGTACACAAGGGCAACATCATGAAGTTCACCGAAGGCGCCTTCAAGGATTGGGGTTATGCCCTGGCCAAGCGCGAATTCCGCGATCAGATTGTGACCGAGCGTGAGTCCTGGATTTTGGGCAACAAGGAAAAGACCCCCGGCCTGAGCGTGGAACAGAACGCCAAGATGATCGATCCCGGCTTCGATATGATGTCGCCTGACCAGCAGAACGACATCAAGAAGGAAGTCGAAATCGCGCTCAAGCTGTGGGATACCCATGGCGACGGCAAGTGGAAATCCAAGCTGATGATCAAGGATTCGATCGCGGATGTCAGCCTGCAGTTCACCATCATCCGCCCGCGCGATTATGATGTCATCGCTACCCTGAACCTGAACGGCGATTACCTGTCGGATGCGCTGGCGGCCCAGGTGGGCGGCATCGGCATCGCGCCCGGCGCCAACATCAACTATGTGACGGGTCACGCCATCTTTGAAGCCACGCACGGCACCGCCCCCAAGTATGCTGATCTGGACAAGGTCAACCCCGGCTCGGTCATTCTCTCTGGTGAGATGATGTTCCGTTACATGGGCTGGGGCGAAGTAGCCGACCTGATCGTGAAGGGTATGGAAGGCGCCATTGCTCAGAAGGTCGTGACGTATGACTTTGCCCGCCTGATGGACGGCGCGACTGAAGTCAAGTGTTCGGAGTTTGGCGACGCGATCATCGCGAATATGTAATAGCAGAATGCAGTCCACAGATTGCACAGATTCTACTGGGAGCTGTCCGATTTCGGACAGCTCCTTTTTTAACCACCTATCAAAAGAATTTTGATAGGTTTCAGACTATAATGACTTTGGATTTATGAGCCATATGGGATTTGGTCTCGAAAATGAGCCTTCAGGTTTTTTAAGATATAGATAGGAAACCATGCAAAATCTCATCCAACACTTGACTTATTTCAATTCAAAAGAGCGTTTCTTCCTTGCAGGTCGAATTTTAGGCAATCCGAAATTCACCCTGGCGCCAGAATTTCGTAAAGAACTTGGTGATCTTTTAGAGATTCCGATTCCAGTCGAAGCGTTTTCAGCAATGGATTACCCTATTGACTGGTTATGGGCCAGCCTCAACCTTGCCAGGAATGAGGAATTAAAAACAATATATTCTAATGATGGTCAAGTTATCAAGGCACAGCAGGAAGATGTAGATTGGCTGGTTGCTTTCAAAGTTGAAAATGAGCATCATATTGTTCTTATCGAAGCCAAAGGGGTGACTGGCTGGACGAATAAGCAAATGACCTCAAAGGCAGTTCGGTTTGGCGATATTTTTGGGGAACAAGGCGACCGCTGGCCTGGTGTGATTCCCCACTTTGTCATGATGTCATCTTCACCTACCGAAAGATTATTTGTTGAGAAATGGCCTCACTGGATGGCCCCGGCTGGAAGCATCCTTTGGCTGCAACTTTTCATCCCGGATACTCTGTTACGCGTTTCACGGTGCAATGGAGAAGGTCAAGCGGATCAAGAAGGGCGATCATGGAAAGTAATACCAAGGAAGCCAGGTCGGAAACTAACCCCGGCGGATGTAAACGAATGAAAGTGGTAGTTTACTTTTTGAAGCTCTGTTCCAGTCGTATTGTCTTATAAAGATAAATTTTTAATCAACCAATCAAAGTAAGTTTTGCATCATTTGTTTACAAAATAATATAATAACGCAGCAAATGTCTTTAACCCCTCACATGAAGCTCTTATGACCCACCCCCAACCTGAAGGTTTTCTCGCCCTCCCGCCCACTGGTCAGGGCCGCGGTGTCCTTGTCCTCCACCCCTGGTGGGGACTGAACGACACCATCCAACAATTCTGCAACCGGTTGGCTGGCGCCGGTTTTAGCGCTTTTGCCCCCGATCTGTATCACGGACAACTGGCTGTCACCATTTCCGAGGCGGAGCGCTTGAGCCAGGCGCTCGATCACCAGCAAGCCAGGGCCGATGTCGCCGCGGCCGCAGCTTTCCTCAGTGAACGCGCAGCGCAAGCTGATAAGGGTCTGGCGGTGATCGGTTTCTCGCTGGGCGCGTCTTTTGCCATCGGGCTTTCAACCACTGACCCGGGGCACATTTGCGCTGTAGTGGTTTTCTACGGCACCGGTGAAGGCGACTTTAGCGTATCGAAGGCCAGCTATCTCGGCCATTTCGCAGACGCGGATGAATTTGAGCCCGAAATCTATGTCAACGGTCTGGAGCAGGCCATCCGCGCGGCGGGCCGCCCGGTCATCTTCCATCATTACCCCGGCACCGGGCACTGGTTCTTTGAACCCGACCGGCTGGATGCTTATCACCCGGTCGCGGCCGAACTGGCTTGGGATCGAACCCTGGCATTCTTGAAGAATTCCTTGCCGTTGAATTCCTGATGCCTTACCGCTTCCGGGCGTTTCCTGTGCCGCAAGCACTTTTACGCCCTGTCTGGCCCGGCTGAATTTGTCAAAATCATCAACCGGCAGCGCACCATGGTAGTAACATGAATAACCGCAAGTCAACACCGCAGCGTTACACTATAAGGAGAGTATAAAATGAGTGATTATATTCGTACCACGCGCGAATGCGCTTTCGGGGGACTCGCCCCGAGCCTGTTCGCGGCCATTCGTGGGCACGTGGAAAAACATGAACTGGGCAATCTGGAAGCGTCCGCGCTGATGTGCTGTGAAACAACCTCTACCAAACAAAAGAAGGGCTTGTTCGGCAGCAAAACCGAGGTTTCGATGGCTGGTATTCTGCTCACACCGCAGTGGTTGATCTGGGCGACCGGCAAGCAAAACGAGGCTCCGGGCGTGCTTTCTGCCCGCCTGCGCGAAATTCAGGTGCAGGATTATGAAAAATCGGATCAATATAAATTGATTCAGGATAGCGGTCTCGACATTTCCGGTTTGCGCACCGGAACGGTTGACCTGGGCAGTGCCTTCATCGGGCTGGGCCCTGAACCCGCGGCCCAAAAATTCCGGAGCATGCTCAAGGAAGCGCAGGCCAAAGCTTGATGTATACGCTTCCCGGTCACAAATTGCGCTTTTTTGCTTAAATTTTTGCTTAAAGTGGAAAACTGCAATTTGTGACCGGGAGCATTATAGAATTAACCATTTTCTGTTTCAGCCATCAACTATTTTCGGATTTTTAAACATAAAAGACAAATTGATCTCCGCGTTAGCGTGGCTTATAGAACCAGCACCGACGCTCCCCGAGGCGGAGCGCCGTCAGGCAAAATTATTGGCCTGGGTATTGCTATTCACGCTGTTTTTTTCCATTGCCATTTTAATTATTATTCTGGTCCTCAATCCCCTTAATACTCCCTTTCATTTTAATTATGCTGATCTTATCATTGGCCTGATCATTTACATGATCTTAGCGTTTGTTCTGAACCGCCGGGGATATTACAAAGTGTCGGCCATATTGCTGGTTGCCGGTTCCGCGCTGGCGCCCAGGGCCTCGCTTGTATTTGACACATCCATTCTGCATGGCGATTTTGTGCCCCTGCTTTACTTAACATTCTCAGTATTGTTGTCCAGCATACTTTTGCCGAGTTTTATCACCATTCTCCTGGCGGCATTTCAGTTTACAGGGTTGAGCCTGGTGCTATTCTTCAGCACGGTCACTCCCACCTTTAACTGGTTTAGTTTTCTGGCGTATGCATTCCTGACATCTGTTTTCAGTATCCTGGCAAACAGCATCATCCAGGGCGATCTGAAACAAATTCAATCTCAGACTCAACAACTGGCTCGGAATGCAGCCATCATGCGCGAGCAGTCGATCCGGGACGATTTGACCTGTCTGTATAACCGCCGCTTTATGGTGGAAACGTTGAAACGAGAAACACTGCGGGCGGCGCGCAAACAGACTCCGCTCGGAATCATTATGCTGGATGTGGATCATTTTAAACAGGTCAATGACACCCAGGGACATGCCGCCGGAGATGCCGTATTGCAGAAATTAGGCACATTCATACTTGGGCAGGTTCGCCAATCTGATGTTGTCTGTCGTTATGGCGGCGATGAATTTGTGGTGGTTCTGCCTGAAATCGCGCGGGAAACAGCGATCGAGCGTGCTGAGCAGTTGCGGCTTGGCCTCAAAAGTCTTGGTTTTCCGCCCTTTGTCAAACTTTCGTTGGGATTAGCCTTTTATCCCGAGAATGGCAGGGATGATGAGGCGCTTTTAAAGTCTGCTGATGACGCGCTTTACGAGGCAAAGCATGATGGCGGTGATTGTGTCCGCCTGGCGGCGTAATTTGCCCGAAGCAGACAAACGCGAGGCGACTCGGATTCTGGCCGGATTGAACGAATTCAGGCCGAGAGAATAGGGACCATATATGTTACTTCAACCAGGTTATCCAACACCTGAACACGCTGCGGCGGCCGAAGCCATCACGCAATTTTTTACGAGCAGCTACAATGTGGACGCAGTTCTGCTGGTGAACTCGTGTGCGCGGGGCAAGGCCACCCGCGATAGTTGCCTGGATATCATCGTGCTGGCCAGGCCGACCTTGCTGCAGGCGCAACTTCCCAAACTTGGGGCTGACTGGGAAAAGTTCCTGGAAACGGACGCGGTTCTGCGCAGGTTGAAGGCGGTTGGCAAATTCTCAGATGTTCATCTTGATTTCGTGGATGGCGCGTTCGCGCCCAGGGAACGGGACGAAGCCGCCGGGCCGGATGAATTTGAATTGGGCGTCGGTAACTTTCTGGCATACAGCGTGCCGCTCTGGCAGGGCAGCGACTATTTTGCCAGGCTAAAAGCACAATGGCTGCCTTATTACGCCGATGATTTGCGCGCCCAGCGCCTGAGGATGGTTCGGAACTACTGTCTTGAAAACCTGCACCACATCCCGCTCTACATCGAGCGCGGGCTCTATTTCCAATCCTTTGACCGGCTTTACAATGCCTATCGCGAATTCTTGCAGGCCCTCTTCATTTCCCGCCGCACCTATCCGATTGCTTACAACAAGTGGATTCGCGAACAGGTTGAAGATATTTTGGGTTTGCCTGAGCTTTACAAACAGTTGAGCCACCTTTTTGAAATCACGCATTTTGAAAGCACAGAAATACTGGAGAAAGCCAGCCAGGTCGAAGGCCTGCTTGAGCAGTACGCCCCTGCGCTGCCAGAATAGTAGAAAAAAATGATAAATCCCAAAAATAATATAGCCAAACTTCCCGGCCTGATCGCCTGTGGGCTGGTGATCGGTGCATTCATCGCCTTCATTGATAATGTCGCTTTTGAGGGTGAGGTCAGCCCAATTGTGATTGTTGCCCTGCTATTTGTGACGGCCGCCGCCGCGGGGTTTCTCTGGGGTTGGCAAGGCTGGAATGTGGCCTCCACCGCGTGGATCTGTGTGCCGTTGACCCACCTGGTAAAACACATGCTCGGGCTGCCGGATAGCATTCATCCAAACACATACAATTCCATCTTTATGCTGGCGCTGTTCACACTGCTTATCACAGCCATCGGCCTCACAGGCGGCGCATTGCTTCATGGATCCAAAACCCATCAATAGCCAACCAGATCCTCCGATATTTAAAAGATTGATGATCAAATAATGATCCTGCTTTAGGAGAAATAATAATGAAAATACCTCAGGAAATACGAAACCTGATTGAATCTGGCTGTCCGGCGCACCTTGTTACCCTCAATCAGGATGGCAGCCCGCAAGTCACGCTGGTCTGGATCGGTGTGGATGGTGACGAACTGGTCGCTGCGCACCTGCCCCGCAATCAAAAAGTCAGGAATATTGAACGCGACCCCCGGGTCGCGATTTCCCTGGAAGCGGATACAAAAAGTTCGATGGGTCTGACAGAATATGCTGTGCTCTACGGTGAGGCTCACATCCAGAAAGGCGGCGCGCCTGAACTCCTTCAAAAGCTGGCTGAAATTTATATCGGTCCGGGTGTGAAGTTCCCCCCGATGGACAACCCCCCAACCGGATATGTCACCCATATTCGGGTTGACAGGATCGAAGGGGTTGGCCCGTGGACCGGACGGCCTGTCTAAAAAGTTGTTTCCCATGGGCCAAATTATTTGATGATCTGTATCAGGTTGCTGTAATCATCCGTCCACGGGAGAATATCCGTGCGAAAGCCGGACAGGGGGGCCAGGTTGCCCGCCAGGGCCGGTGCTTCCAGCAATTTTGGGTTGCGGGTCAGGAGAACCCAGATAGAGTAATTTGCGGCCGGGTTGTTTTTTTCGGCTGGACTTTGCACGATGGCCATTTGAAGTTTGTAATATTGGGCCACTTGCCAGAGCACCGGGCGCAGATCGAGGAACTGGTTGCTGATATTGGCTGCGATCAAGCCATCCGGGGCCAGGTTCTTCAGGTAGATATCGAAGGCCTGGAGGGTTACCAGGTGAACGGGGATCGAATCGCTGCTGAAGGTATCCAGAACAAGAATATTGAACTGATTTCCCGTTCCAACGCTTAATTCCTTTTCGAGGGAAAGGCGCGCATCCCCCTGGACGATTTCGATCTTTGACCGGCTGTCCTTCACGAAAGAGAAAAAGCCGCCCTGACCTTTGGCAAGATCCACGACCACCGGGTTGATTTCGTAAAAACGGTAGGTATCGCCGGGTTGGCCATAAGCGGCCAATGTCCCAACTCCCAGCCCCAGCACACCCACCCGCATGCCCGAACCATAACCAAGTGTATGCTGTGCATAATGCGGATTGGTGGTAATTGCCAGCCCTATCCCGCTGTCTGTTGAATAATAACTTGTGGGTGTGTCCCGTAAATTTGCATCCAGAAACTCGAAACCGTGGATGGTGGAACCATGCACCATCTGATTTGCTTGCTGAAGATTTTTTTCAATCTTGATTTCTTTGACGCGCACCACGCCGTAAAAATTCCTATCAATGAACAGGCTTTCACTTGAAGCGCGCGATACAAGAAAAACCACAAAGATACAGACCGCGGTTGCTGCGGCGGCGATCAGGACGCTCTGCAGGAAGACCGGACGCGAACCCTGGGGTTGGTAGGATAAGATCGACAGTAGAATCCAGACAAGCGCAAACCCAAAATATAACTCCCAATAACCACGAAAGAAAAACGGTGCGGCCAGGTTGACGAATAACCCGCCCAGCGCCCCCCCGATGGATACCATCAGGTAAAAGCGGGTCAGCAGCGAGGCTTGCGGGCGCAAGGCGTACAACTCCGCGTGGCAAATCATGGTGGCCGCGAATAAAATAAAATTATAGGTGATGATCTGAATGATGAAATTTGTGGTGGGGTTTACCACGAAGTAAACCCAGCCCAGTGTCCCCAGCAGCAGTAGGATCGAAAAAATACCGCGCTGATACCATCGCTGGCTGGAAAAGGCCAGCACAAAGGAAAGCAGATAGATGGTCAGCGGTAAAACCCACAGAAAGGGGATGACGGCCACTTCCTGTGTGATCTGGCTGGTAACCGCCAGCACCAGGAGCGAGGCGCAGGCGCTCAGCAGTATCCACAGGGTTTGCGCGCCTTTTTTCAAATTACGCCCCTCGGACGCAACCGATTCCGCCGTGATGGCGGCCGGTGCTATATTCCCTTGAAATGTTCGAATGGTATTCCAGCCCGCAAGAAAGGCAAACAGGATATAACCCCCACCCCACAGCCATCCCTGCCAGCGCAGTGTCAGCAGAGGTTCGACAATGACCGGGTAGGCCAGCAATCCCAGGATTGAACCGATGTTGGACAGGGCATACAACCAGTAAGGAGACTTCCCCGGATTATTACGGCTGAACCAGGCCTGCATTAACGGGCTGTTGGTAGATAAGACAAAAAACGGCAGCCCAACGCTGACGGTCAGCAGAAATAAAATGTATATAAGCGGGTCGATGGCATTATCAGGTTTCCAGTTGGCAGGTGGTGTGACGGGCGAAGGCCAGACGATCCACAAAAAAATGACCAGGCAAACAGAGATTCCTATCAAAGCCAGGTGGATGACGGTTTGTTTCTTTGAGTTTGTTCTTCTCACCAGCCAGTTTGCGTATGCATATCCGCCTGTCAGCGCAATTTGAAAAAACAACATGGCCGACGACCAGACCGCCGAGGTACCCCCAAACCACGGCAGCAGGGTCTTTGAGATCATTGGTTCGATTTGAAACAGCAGGATGGCTGAAAGGAAAATACAAAAAGCATAATAACGGAGTGTATGCTGTGCATTGATCATGGATCTACCCTTGTTTCTATTAGATTGGATAAGGTGAATATTTATTAGCCTTGCAAGCCAGATGCCAGCAATTTTCCCACAGAACATTCTATTAGCGAGGTTTGGCTTGCGATTTGCTCCCCATTTTAGTAATTAAAAGGCAAGTATCTGTTATTTATCAGATAAATTTGATAAGCTTATACTAAATTGTGGCTGGCAGACCTTCGACCGTATCTCAGTTGTTGTAAATAAAAGGAGATAAGAATGGCTGAATAAAAACCAAACCAACCGCTGTAAGTGTGGAAGCTTTTTTGACCGCACTCCCAAACCAACAAATGATCACGGATTGCTTCGAGATCATGAAAGCGGCGACAAAAGAAGAACCCAGGATGTAGGGTTCCAGTATCATCGGTTTTGGAAGCACGCAACTCAAATATGCAAGCGGCCGTTAATGGGAACCACTTTTTTTATACTGAACCGGTGTCTTCATATTCAATGCCACAGGCTGGCAATGGCGGTGTAAACCAGCAGCCCGGCCATGGCGGCATTGAAGGGACGGTTGTATTTGGTCAGCAGCGGGCGAAAGAGGCTTCCACCGATGGCCCAGGTGGATACCGCACTGAATCCAACCACTGACAGTAGCGGGGCGAACAGGCTGACGATCAGCGGGTTCTGGTAGGACTGCACAATAAAGGTCGCGAAGACCGTCACGCCGTACAGGATGCCTTTCAGGTTGACAAATTGCAGGCCAAACCCGGCTTTGAAGGTGTCCAGCCTGATCCCGCCAGGTTCTTCCACATCCGCCGGTTTCGAAAGCAGGATGTGCGCGGCCAGGTAGAGCATGTAAGCCGCCCCCAGCAGGGTCAGCCAGAACTTTACCGAGGGCAGCAGGCCAACCAGCACCACATTCAACAGCCCGGAGATCAGCATGATCACAAAAAAGCCGGTCGTCATGCCCAACAAAAAAGGCAGGGTGCGCCGGTAGCCAAGCCTGACACCGTTGGTCATGGACAGGATGTTGTTGGGGCCGGGGGTAAATGTGGTCACGAAAACGTATGCCAGAAACGGGTAAAAATTTGCCATGCCATGCTCCCGTGTGGATGTTATAATGGCTAAAACGAGCGCTACAACGGATATTCTGTATATTGTATTTGCTGTGCGTTATAACGTCAAGAATGGAAAAGCTGTATGCAAGAACCTACCCATGTCTTTGCCCAAAACTTAAGGAATATCCGTGAAGAGCGCAGGCTGAGCCTTGACGGGCTGGCTGAGCTGACCGGCGTCAGCAAAAGTATGCTGGGCCAGGTAGAACGAGGCGAATCAAGTCCGACGATTTCGACCATCTGGAAGATCGCCAACGGGTTAAAGATCCCCTTTACCAGCCTGCTGGAGGCGCCGCAGGCCGATGCCAGCCTGGTGAAAAGATCCAGCCAGCCCGCGCTGGTGGATGACGGCGGCCGCTATCGGTTGTACCTGGTGTTCCCAACCGAAACCGGGCGGCGCTTTGAGATTTATACGATTGAGATGGATGCGGGCTGCTCGTTTGCGGCCGAAGCCCACCCGGTTGGCACCCAGGAGTTCCTGACGGTCTTTGCCGGTGAAATGATGCTGCGAGTCAGCGATCAGGAATATCGTGTGGGCGCAGGCGATTCTTTGCGTTTTCGCGCCGACCGCCCGCACTGCTACAAAAACCCAGGCCAGGTGCTCGCACTGGTCAATCTTGTGATCCAATACCAGGAATAGAAATAAAATTCGTAGCTACTCACCCGTGTTTTGGTTTGGGCATAATCATACTGAACTTATGGGTACTTTCCATCACGATTTAATGCCCAAGTGAAACGATAATCGCTGGGTAGCCCCGCACTTTCCCGCTGGCAGGTGATGCTCATCTTTAAGGCGACTGGCATGGTCTGGTGCTGGCGCAATCGGCGTTGCACTTTAAAGTGAAGCAACCCGCTGGGATGATCTGAGTAGCCCCGGATCATTATGCCTTGCCCCGCTACTGGCACATTACCTGATAGGTCACTGAGCGGGTGATGCTGTTGGGGCTTGTAATGAATAGGTGCGCCCAAAAATTACCCTTTTGCCAGTTGGACGGGGTAAAGTCAACGCTTACATTCCATGACCCGTATTTTGGTATGGAAAGCGTATGGGTTGATAACTTGCCATCCTGCTGAGTTTCAATATACCAGGTGACCTTCATTGGTCCATTGGTGGAAATTGTGCCAGTGATCGTGAATTTTGGGAATGGGCCCACACAGCCCGGGCCAAGATTCACCGAATCGGGTTTGACCATTAATTGCACATCTGTGATCAGGGAGGCTGGCGTTGGAGCGGTCGGGATGCCGCTCAGATCGCCGGAACTGACGACAACTGTTTGGTTAACCCAACAGTTCGGATAGTCGGTATCCGTGGTTTTGATCTGCCACCAGCCGCCGTCCGTGCTTTTGCCGGTAATGGGGGCGGATGCGCCAACAATAAGCGCAAAAACCTGTTCATAATTGACACTCGGCCCAAACCGGCAGTTGACCGGATCCTTGAGCGGTGTCACCATCGGGATAGATTGGGTGGGTGTAGGTGTGATGGTGGCGGTGGCGGAAGGTGGGGTGGTGGCGGTGATTGTCGCGGTGGCGGCCGCAGTCGGCGGGACAATGGCTGTCTCACTGGCTGCCGGGGCGGGGATATTTGCGGCTGTCGTATTGGCAGGCGGCGGAGTTGGCGGGATTGGCTGGGTGGCGTTGAGTGCGTAGGGCAAATTGCATGCGAATGTCAGCCCGGCGAGCAGGCCAATAACGATAAGACGATAATTTTTCATAGGATGTCTTTTTCCTCAAGTGGAACAATAAAACCGAATGGTTTATTGCTAAAGAGTATCATGTTTGTCTTGATTGTACAACTTCCAACAAAATATATTTGAGGACGATCCAGGTGAACTGAAGGTAGCCTTACCCGCTTGGCTGGGCTTGCACTGGACAATTTGCAGGCTTCCCTCGTCACTGTGCTAAAATGGATAAGATAAATAAATGGTGGTTCTTCACCCCGGAAGC
>CAIWAX010000160.1 GCA_903910795.1 uncultured Anaerolineae bacterium | reverse complement strand
GCTAACCCGCAGGGCGCTTCGCGAGCCGTTACTACAAGAACGTTTTTTACGTTATGCAAGAGATCTACTGAACTTATGGGTACTTTCCATGGCGAAGAATCTCTGGCTTATTTCAGCGATGTTTGTAATGCACAGCGTTAACCGCCAGCAGGCGTTCAACAGCCGATTCAGGTGTGATATCACGTTGAGGCATGGCCAACATTTCGTATCCTACCATGAATTTGCGCACAGTTGCAGACCTGAGAAGTGGAGGATAGAAATGAGCGTGTAACACCCATTCGGGGTGAGGCTGGTCATCGGCAGGCGCCTGGTGAAAACCCATCGAGTATGGAAATGAAATCTCAAAAAGGTTGTCATAACGAGTGGTTACCTGCTTGAAAACATCCGCAAGGGCGGACACCTGATTTGAATTGAGATCCTTGAGATAGGCGCTGGATTGGTGAGCCACTACCAACACTTCAAACGGCCAAACGGCCCAAAAAGGCACCAGCGCGGTAAAGTGATCATTACTTGCCAGGATGCGCTGCTTGCGTTTGTGCTCTTCTGCCAGGTAATCAAGCAGCAGTGGACGCTGGTTAACCTTGAAATAGTTACCCTGCGCCGCCAGTTCTTTTGTGATTTCATTCGGTAATTGCGACTGCGACCAGAGCTGGCTGTGCGGGTGCGGGTTGGAACACCCCATCACCGCGCCTTTGTTCTCAAAAACCTGTACATATTGAATGAAATCTCTGGAAGCCAGATCAGCAGATTCGCGCGTCCAGGTTGCGATCACATTTTCAATATCCGGCAAATCCAGTTCGGGGAGAGTTAAATCATGCCGTGGGGAAAAACAGACCACCCGGCAGATACCGCGTTCCGCGACGGCGGTCAGCAGAGATTCTGGCCCCGTGGGAGCTACTCCACTGCCAACCGGCTGGAGATCGTTACCTTCCGGTGCGACATCCGGCAGCAGCGAAGCAAAATCATTGTTAAAGACAAAAGTGCTGGTATAGGCCGGGTTATAGATCCCGCCTGCGCGTTCGTTCCCTGGGCAAAGGTAACAGGTCGGATCGTATTGCGGCAGGTTTTCGGGAGCTTTTTTCTCAACCTGACCCTGCCAGGGACGTTTGGCGCGGTGCGGAGAAACCAGTACCCATTCACCAGTCAATGGGTTAAAACGGCGGTGCGGAGAGTCAAACATGGCTATTTTCCTTATTCTATAAAAAGGTTTGAAAATGATTCCGATACCAAGCTTACATTTTCCCCACGATTTGCTAAGCAAATCGTGGCTACTTTCACTCCTGTGCATCCTTCTAATCACGGTGACAGATGCTGCCAGGTTCATTCATCCAAGTTTTTAAAGCACTGTTTTACGTAACTGCTCACGGGGTGGGTGCTTTTGGGCAGAAACCCATCCTCGCGAAGAACACTCGAGGTGAAAGAACCCTTCCCTAAATCGGGAAGGGGGAGACGGTACTTTTCGCGGGGAACCCACAGGGCGCTTTGCGAACCAGTGATTATCGTTTCACTTGGGCATTAAAACGTGATGATTATGCCAAAACCAAGACATGGGTGAGCAGTTACTGTTTTACAAGCATTATAAAATATTTTCGTCAGAGATAAACAGGATTTCCATCCATTCAAGAACTTCATGGTTGCCATCCAGCTTGAAATCAAGCCGAAGAAATCCATCAAAGTAATCGAGTAAATATGTCCGGCGGCTCCCTCCCAAATAATGTTCAACCACCCGGGCGGTTACCCCACCGAAAAGTGAAGGTGCGCGCTTCAGGATGCAATAGCCAGCCCCAAATGGAACAATTCCCAGGCGAAGAGAATCAGAAATGGCGGAATCAGTCAACGAGGCCAGCACCAGGTTCACATTCATTTCAAGCACATCCCCAACTGGCTGCCGGGTAGGCTTGCCGTCAAACCTGTGGGTTCGCAAGGCGAGCAGCACGCTTTTGCCATTCTCACTACGCTCCCAGCAGGGGGAAAAAGCCGCGCGCAAGCCGCCCTGCCAGGCAGCCTCCAGCGGGTGGATACTGAAAGTTGTCTCCTGCCTAATAATGGCGCCCAGGCCGTTGAAGCGGGCAATCGATTCCGGGCGAGGCATATCGCCATTTTCATCACCATCAAAACAGTGCAATGAGCCCAGGCTACCGGATGGAGCAGAATCGAACCAGATATCCTGCGCAGATGCCCAATCGTAACCGGAGGAACCATAGGTTGGCAACCCCAATTCTCCGCACAGGCTGCTAAAAAAAATGCGCCGGTTGGTTTCCAGATCATAATCACCGGAACAGTAAACCAGATCATCCGGGCTGTGAAGATCGTAATAATTCAGCAGGAGCGGGGACAGCCCATAATACATGATCACCAAATCCGGTTTTTCTGCCTTCATCGCACCCACTACCACCTCCAGACCTTTTTGGAGTAGTTTCTCCCCGGCCCAAGCCATATCTGCGGGAGCAGCCACATCCAGGGATGGCAATTCGTACCCAAAATCAAATTTAATTAAGTCCGGGTTGTAGTGGCGGATAAACTCCCTGGCGCGCTGCTGCAAAACTTGTTGAACCTGTGGCTGGGTAACATCAAAAATACCGTAACGCCTGGTTTGATGCGAAAGCCAGAGCGGCTTGCCAGCGGGCGTCTGCAAAAGATTAGATTCATCCAGCCCGAGGCTGGTTGGATCTTCGCAGCGCAGAAAAGCCGCCCACAGGCCAATAAATAAGCCCGCCTCACGCAATTTTTCGAGTTGTTCTTCAAAGTGCGGAAAGCGGCCCGGGTCATGCCGCAATTGCCCGTACTGCCCTTCCCATTTATCATCGATTACGAATGTGCCAGCTTTCAGTCCCGAGTTTTGAAATTTTCGGATGGTATCCTGCAAAATTTCTCCATTAAACTCATCCGGCCGCAGACCAAGCGCACACTCCACCCCCCAGGTATTATATTGTGGAGAGAGCAGAACCTGTTTCTTCCGGGGAGAAGGATTGAGATTTTTGAACTCCAACATTTTCTGACGAACCAGGACAGTGTAATAATTCCGGACGGCTTCGTGAAACTGGGCTCCAAAAGTGAGAATAAATGAAAAACCAAGTTGGAGCGTTCCCGGAGTTTTTAAGTGGTTCCACACATCAGCGCGCAGATTCAAAACCGGGCTGCAGCCGTTTCCGCGAAATTCCAAACGGTAGTCACCTGCGGGCAATTCTTTCAAACCCCAACAAACTGCATCAGATTGAAGTTTTTTCGCACCGATCGAATTCCATTGATCAGAGGTATTGAAAGCACAAAAATAATGGGCCGGTAAGCCCCACTGCTGAGCCAGCCCGGGGCCGCGCATGGCCCCCGAACCAAGAACCGTTGTAACCGTGAGACCGGCATGCAAATCAATCACAGGACTGATAGAAGGGCTCATACACAGGCCTGGGGCAACTACATACCGGCTGTAAAAACCCGGTTGATATCTCAAATCAGGGCCGCCTGGTATCTCAAATCGGGGCTGCGCAGCAAAATATACCACGCTGACAATATCCTGCGCCTGCGGGGTCTGATATTCCAGCGGTTCGAGCGTGATGAAATCGTCATAAAAATTCCATGTAACGTTCACAACCGCGGCACCATTCAAGTCCGCATACCTAATTTTAACCATCCTATCCCCAACTGCCGCAGAACGGCTGGCCGCAAAGGGCGATCGTTTTTCAGTTTGCCGGGCTGCCAGAATCAGCGGCTGGTGGGGAGCTTGAGATACCAACCGGCCCTGGCCGTCACGTAAACTGAAAAAATCTGTTTCGCCATCCCATTCCCAACGGTATAGAGAAGAAGTGACTTTTACCTTCTGACCATTCGTTTCGATCTGAATTGGCATATTGACCTTATGGTATTTTCCATCACACAAATCATGGTCCAGGTTGGCCCTTGACAAAGTAGGCTCGATCTTGTACACTAATGTTACCGGTCACGTTACCGGTCACATTATAACAGAAACCTGGAAAACAGAGAAAAGATGTCTCACTCCCGCCCAACCATTCGCGATGTAGCCCTGGAAGCTGGTGTTTCACACCAGACGGTCTCCAGGGTTATTAATGGAAGCACCGAAGTTCTTCCAGATACACGCGAACGCGTTGAGGCCGCAATTCAAACACTCGGTTTCCGACCAAATGCCATTGCGCGCTCCATGGCCCAGGGCCGCACGAATACCTTGGCTTGTATTTCCCCAAATCTCACAGACTATACATTTTCCAGCATCATCGAAGGGGCCGAGCTGGAGGCCCGCCAGCAGGGTTATTTTTTGCTGTCTTCTTCGGCTGCCGACGCCGAGGCCTTTCAGGCCCTGGTCAACGAGCTGGTCGGTCACCGCCGGGTAGATGGTCTGATTGTGATCAACCCTTACATTGATGATCGTTACAAATCCGTACCGGAAGACTTCCCAATGGTATTCGTTGGCGCACATTCCCGCGATCTAGCGGTTTGCTCTGTTTCATTGGATGATGAAAAAGTAGCCTACGACGCCACCATGCACCTGATTAACCTTGGACACAAACAAATCGCTATGATCACAGGGCCTATGCTGGAAGATTGCAGTTGCGATCGCTCCGATGGGTTTATGCGGGCATTAGAGGAAGCCGGACTGCCAGTGGATCTTTCCATGATCATCGAAGGCAACTGGACTGCCACTTCAGGGCAGGATGCGCTGTTATCGCTTGCCGAGCAAGGGCGCATGCCCAGCGCCATCTTCGCCCAAAATGACCGCATGGCGCTGGGAGTTTTGCACTCCGCCCGCGATATTGGATTGAATATTCCAGAACAATTAGCAGTGATTGGTGTTGATGACATGCCTCTCGCTTCTTATTTCGACCCGCCGCTCACAACCATGCACCAGGATATGCCGCGAATTGGTTGTGAGGCCTCCCGTATGCTGGTCGGTGCCATCAACAAGACTGCTGATCCGTGCACACAGTTAAAATTGAGCGCTCAATTAATTGTGCGTCAATCCACTCAAACAAAAGGAGGTGACTAACCGTTCATTTCGTAATAAACTGATTGCCCAATGATTTTAAACCATACAGAACCATTTCTAACCTAATTTTTTGGAGGAAAAGATGAAGCACAATATGTTATGGAAAGTAGCCTGCCTCGTGCTGGTTACAGCGTTTGTTCTGTCCGCCTGCGGCGCTCCCGCAGCGCCCGCGACCCAGGCCCCGGCCAATACCGCGGCTCCGGCTGCCCCCGCCGCTACCTCTGCCCCGGCTGCCACCGCCGCCCCCGCCGCAACTGCTGCTCCGGCTGCCACCGCTGCCCCCGCCATGGTCACCATCCGCTGGCGCACACGCCCGGACAACCAGGCTGAGCAGGATGTTTACCAGAAAATCAGCGATGATTTGAGCAAACAGCTCGCTGCCCAGGGCATCACCCTGCAGTACGATCCGGCGCCTGTCACTGGTTACGAAGACAAACTGAAGGCCGAATTATCCGCCGGCAACGCTCCTGACATCTTCTGGATCCCCGGCGCCAGCACGGCTGACTATGCCACCCTGGGTGTGATTGCTGACCTGAAACCGATTGCCGACAAGGATTCCAACTTCAAGGTCACCAATTACTACGATGCACCCATGAAAGAACTCCAGAACGGCGGCCATCTGTGGGGTATCCCGCGCGATGTTTCCACCCTGGTGATGTACTACAACAAGGACCTGTTCAAGAAATACAATGTTGATGATCCCGCCAAGTTGGCTGCCGATGGCAAGTGGGACTGGGCCAACTTTCAACGTGTTGCCAAGGAAATCACTCACCCCGCTGACAAGGTTTACGGCTTCAGCATGAGCAACTGGTGGGGTCTGTGGGGCTGGTTTGTCTACTCCGGCGGCGGCAACCTGTTCAATGCCGATCGCACTGCCTGCGGTCTGACCGATCCGGGTTCAATCGCTGGTCTGCAGTTCATGTCTGACCTGTTCCTGAAGGACAAGGTTGCTCCCGCCCCTGGTATTGAAGGCGGCCCAAGCGAAACTGACTTCCATGCTGGCACCATTGGTATGTATCCCAACGGCCGCTGGATGACCCCTTCTGACCGCGCCAACGACAAGTTCGATTGGGGTGTGGTTGAGATGCCCAAGGGCCCCGGCGGCAACGCCACCTGGCTCTTCTGGGGTCCGTACGTTATGAATGCCAAGGCTGCCAATCCTGCCGCTGCCTGGACTGTCATGAAGGCTTTGACCAGCGCCGATGTTCAGGCCAAGGTCGCTGCTCTCGGCACCAACATCCCCTCCAACAAAGACAAGGCCGCTGTGGATGCCTTCCTGGGCTCCAAGCCCCCGGCGGATAACACCCCCTTCATTGCCGGCGCTGCCTACGCTCAGGGCGAAATCCCGCTCTTCACCGGCAACTGGAATGATATTGTGAACGGCCAGTACCAGCCCAACATCGACAAGATCTTCGCTGGCAAAGCCAGTGTTGCAGATGCAGCCAAGGCTGCCTGCGACGGTTCCAACCCGCTCTTCAAGAAGTAAAAAGATTTTCCGGCCCCATTCCCACAAATGTGGGAATGGGGCCTTTCTCTAGTAGGTTTCGACGGGAGAATGTCCATGTCTAAAAGCCGCACCCGCGAGGCAATTGAAGGGTATCTTTTCCTTCTGCCCAACCTGATTGGATTTTTGATTTTCTTTGCTATTCCTCTTGCAATTTCGTTCTATTACTCTTTCACTGATTACAATTTATTCAACGATCCAAAGTGGGTAGGCCTGAGCAATTACGGCAAAGCGTTAGGCTTTGCCTTCACCCCGGGTTCCTACCAGGCCGGCATCGACGCCGGGAAGAGTTGGTTCGAGGCTGCGGGGAATATCTTCCAGCCCAATGACCCCACCTTCTGGACCGCCCTCCAAAACACAATTGTTTATGCCCTGGGGGTGCTGGCATTTTCGATCACCCCGGCCTTCCTGCTGGCCTGGATGTTGAACTCCAAACTCAGAGGCATGACCGTTTTCCGGGCGCTCATTTATATCCCGGTGGTGGCTTCCATCGTCGGCAGCGCGCTGGTCTGGTTCTGGATTTACAACAGCACCTCCGGCGTGATCAACACCGTTGTAACAGGGACAGTCAATGGACTGAATACTCTGATATTTAATTCTGTCGGCCACCCATTGGTCGATCCACAGATCAACTGGCTCACATCCCCCGACCTGGCACTTCTCTCACTCATCATTATGACTTCCTGGGCCACGATCGGGTATGACATGGTGGTTTTCCTGGCTGCGCTGCAGGGTATCCCCAATCACCTATACGAAGCAGCCACCATCGATGGCGCCGGCCGTGGCACCATCCTGACGCGCATTGTTGTGCCATTGATGACGCCCACCATCTTTTTTCTACTGATTACCAACACGATTACAAGCTTGCAGATCTTCTCTGAGCCTTACATTATGACTTCGGGTGGGCCGGCCAACTCCACGCTTACCATTGTTTATTACCTTTACCAGAAGGGCTTCCAACGCTTCCAAATGGGTTACGGCGCCAGCCTGGCATGGATCGTTTTCGGACTGATCTTCATCGTGACCTTGGTCCAATTCCGCTTTTCCAACCGCTGGGTATACGAGGAGTAAAAAACATGTTTACTAAAGTTGACCGCGGTTTCTCGTTTTCGAAATTAGCTTTTTATATTTTCCTGACACTCGTTGGCCTGCTGTTTGTTTATCCATTCCTCTTTATGCTTGGCGCGTCATTAAAAGATAGCCCGGAAATATTCCACGATATTCTAAATCTATTTGGCAAGCGCCTGGTCTGGGAAAACTATGCAACAGTGCTTGGAACAGTCAACATGGGCAGGTATATGCTCAATACCGCTGTGGTGACAATCCTGGTGACATTGGGACAAATTGCCACCTCCATCCTGGGCGGGTATGCTTTTTCGCGCATCCGCTTCCCCGGCCGGGATTTGATCTTCCGCATCTACCTGGGCACCATCATGATCCCCTTCACCGTCATCATGGTCCCCATGTATAAATTGATGCTGCTTTTTGGCTGGGTTGATAAGCTCCAGGCGCTGGTAGTGCCCTGGCTCTTTACAGCCGCAGGCACCTTCCTAATGCGCCAGTTTTTCATGAACTTTCCAAAAGAACTGGAAGAAGCTGCCTTTCTGGATGGCGCCAACCGCTTCACCATCCTGACCCAGATCTTCATCCCGCTCTCCGGGCCGGCGATTGCAACCCAGTTCACCATTTCCTTCCTGTATGGCTGGAACTCCTTCATCTGGCCGCTGGTCGCCATTCAGAGCAAAAATAACTACGTGGTGACACAGGGTCTGGCCGATATTCAGGGCGGGTACCATGCCACCCCACCCATCGTCCTGGCAGGCACCACTCTGGTCATCATCCCGACTGTCCTGGTGTTCTTGTTCGCGCAAAAATACTTTGTTGAAGGTGTCACTACCACTGGCATGAAAAATTAACAGTTACCCATCTGTACAGGCTCACTCTTCAGCTTATAAATAAAAAAAGCGGGGACTCGAGAATTACAGGGTTCCAATCGCCAGCCAGTGTGATTTTCTGGCTGGCGATTGGAAGAAAAGACCGGAAATATTAAACAGTGTAGTTTAATAGACCTATTCATTTTTGCTCCAAATAGCAATTTTCGAATCATTATTATCAAAGCAATTAAACCTTAATCAAGGAGAACCAAACATGAAACTTAATAACGGCCGGTATGAAGTTTTCGGCAACAGTATTACCGAAGGTCAAACCCGCGCAGCCGATCAATGGAAAGAGAAGCTCGCGAAACAATTCAATTATGATCCAAATGAAAAATATAATCTCAGTGTAAAAGATAACCAGTACGGCGCGGGGATTTTCGGATTGAAAGACATCGTCCGCGATGGCGGCGGTGAGCCGCTAAAGAAAGAAAACGGAGTGATCGTCAGCACGATCCGCATGGGCTTTGGGCACTATCGCATCGCCATGGCCGGAGTTTCAGCGGCCCGGGCAATGGGTTTTACGCCTTACTGGCTCGATCTGTTGTCTGTGCCCGGCATCACCACGGATGTGATTAACTGGTGCAACACCAACTACAGCAAATACTCGCGCACTTCACAGCGCTATCCCTGGTTTGACAAATATGTCTGGGAATCTTTGACGACTGGCGAACCATCCCTGCCCGGCCTGAACACACTTTTCAACAACTGGATTGTCACCTGGCCCTGGCGCTTCCTCAAGACCGAAGTCAAAGATTATAAAATGAGCGAACTCTTCAAAAATCTGTATGCCACCCTGCCATCCGACATGCCGATCCTGACGTCTCACATGTGGAACTGCATGGGCGCAGTGGCTGGCGGCATGACCAATGTGGTGGATATGATGTTTGATAACTGGCCCATGGCTTTCCAGCTCACTGAAGGCGCAAAACACGCCGTCCAGTCACCGTCCGGGTACTATGGTTTCAGGGTTATGCGCGGCTTCGATGAAAGCGGCAAGGTAATGAAACCAGTACCCAGCGACTCACTGTTCTTTACCGGTCATCATGTCGATCATGAGCTGGTTGAAAACATTGAAGTGGATTGCGCGGGACGTATGCGCCGCATGAATGCCAAAGAGCCGCGCCGCTTTCTGGTCACGATGGGCGGTGCGGGTGCCCAACGCGAATTGTTTAAAGCCATCATCGAACACGCCATTCCACTCATCCAGAAGGATAAAATCGCGCTCTTCATCAATCTTGGCGATCACAAGAATAACTGGGAATGGCTCGAAGGTGAATTGGCCCAACACAAAGATCTGCTCAACACGCACTTCACCTGGGATGATACCCGCGACTTCACCGACAGCATCCGCGAGAAACCTGTGCATGGCTTGCATGTCTTCCTGCACGATAACACTTTCCATGCTGTTTACGCCACCAACTACCTGATGCGTGTGATGGATGTGATGATCACCAAACCCAGCGAGCTGGCCTTTTACCCGGTGCCCAAAATTTTCAACGCGCGTGTGGGGGGTCATGAAATGTGGGGCGCCATCCGCGGCGCTGAAATTGGCGATAGCACGGTTGAAACCCGCACCATTCCACAAACACTGCAGGCGATTGATCTGATGACCGAAGACACCGATCTGCTGACCATGTTCTGCGATTGCATCGTCAAGAACAAGAGTATCGGCATCTACGACGGCGCCTACAAGAGCGTTGAGCTGGCCACCGGCAAAAAATTCGTCCGTTAATCAAGCAGCCGGTCGGCCCTATGTACCCTGCGGGACTGACCGGCTGCTTTTACTTCCTTTCGTTGACAAACAAAAAAATATGCTATTCGATCTTGATGCTTTTCAAATTTCCATTGAACGTGACCCTTTCCGGCTGACAATTTGCCATGCCAACACGATTTGCCTGCGGAGTGCCCAAAATCCGCATAGAGTCAAATCTTTTAACCGCGATGAGAACGGCCTGCATATCGAGTTTTTTCAACTGACTCTGCACGTCAAACGGCGCGAGGGCGGGCTGCATCTGCATGTTACCCCCTACACGGAAGAGCTATCGCTGTCATTCGAAATGCCCGGCCAGTGGTTTGGGCACGGCGAACTGGTTCACCAGGCATACCCACTAAATCGGATCATGCTGCCGCAAAGCATCATGCAAACCTACGATAACGGCCCCGCGGGACAAAGCTGCAAATTAACCCCGGCCTGGTTCTCCTCCAAAGGCATCTTGATCATCGCCCACACTCCCGTGGCTGTGGGCATCAACCAACCGCCGGAAAATTTTCCGCGCTATGAATGGAACCTGGGCTCCGAGAAAGGCCCGTTTGCCCACCGCCCATTTGTCGATCAAGACAACAGTGGGGATGGGATGCTGACACTGACGGGCAAAGGGCTGCAACTTTCAATGTACATGGCAAAAGATGCCATTTCGGCCTACAAACACCTGATTGATCTGGTAGGTCACCCGTCTTCCACCCCGCCCGCGGAGCTTTTTGGCAAACCGACCTGGACCACCTGGGCGCGTTACAAAACCGTCGTTTCCCAGGAAATTGTGCTCGACTTTGCCGGGCAAATCATACGCCACGGCTACCCATTTAACGTTATGGAGATTGATGACCGCTGGCAATCACATTATGGCGACATCTTTTTCGACCCACAGCGCTTTCCTGACCCACAAGCCATGATTGCAAGCCTGCACGCCAGGGGGTTTAAGGTGACGGCCTGGGTGATACCATTTCTCGATCCTGATTCGGCAGCATTCGCTGAAGGTGAACAGGCCGGGTACCTTGTTCGAAACAGACAGGGGAAGCCTTATCTGACGCGCTGGTGGCAGGGCGTTGGCGGTTTATTGGATGTTACCAACCCGTCCGCATTGGCCTGGTTCAAAGAACGACTCGAAAAACTGTGCGCTGACACCGGACTGGATGGTTATAAATTTGATGCCGGGGAAGCCATCTTTTTCCCAGCCGATGGGATTTGCGCGGAGCCCATTGATCCGAATGAATACACCCACCGCTATATCGAATTTATCGGCCAAAATTTCAAGCTATGTGAAGCACGCTCGGCCTGGTTCAATCAAACTGCCCCAATCTTCTTCCGCCAATGGGATAAATGGACAACCTGGGGCCTCGATAACGGGCTGCACTCCGTACTGACCAGCGCCCTGACGCTGGGTCTGACTGGCTATCCCTTCATCCTACCCGATATGGTGGGCGGGAATGCCTACGAAGAACAGGCGGACGCTGAACTGATGATCCGCTGGACACAGGTCAACGCCTTATTGCCCGCGATTCAGTTCAGCCTGGCCCCCTGGGATTACGGGCAGGAATGCACTGAGATTTGCCGCCAGTACGCCGAATTGCATGTCGAATATGCGCCAAAGATACTGGAACTGGCTGTGGAAAGCACTCGAACCGGCCTCCCGATCATTCGGCCAGTCTGGTGGCTGGCGCCAGAATCCGAAACGGCTTTAACTTGCGATGATGAATTTCTGCTGGGCGATAATATCCTGGTCGCGCCAGTTGTAAAACCCGGCATGCTAAAGCGCGATATTTACCTGCCGCCCGGTCTTTGGCGTGATCACTGGAACGGAGCTGTGTTGGAAGGCAATAGAATCATCAAAGACTACCCCGCCCCGCTGAATATCCTGCCTTTCTTCGAACATGTGCCCTATGGGCAGGAAGCAACCACCGGCCAAGCCCAATAACGCCCCCGGCAGAGCACCCCCGGCAGAGCACCCCCGGCAGAGCACCGGGGTGACACAAGGGGTGACACAAGGGGTGACACAAGGGGTGACACAAGGGGTGAAACAAGGGGCAGGTGTGGTGGCACGGCAACATCGTACCCGCTTTACTGAACTTATGGGTACTTTCCATTGGGTATCCCGCTCCGGCAAGGAGATTGCCTCGCTTCGCTCGCATCATACTAATGACATGGCTGAGCAGGAACAAATAAACAACCCATTGCTGCTTGAGAAACATTACTGGTGTAATGCTCCCTCAAGCAGCTTTGTTTATTTTGCTGGCCAGGACAAAAAACATTCACCTGAAACCGGAAAAGCTCCGTTTCGCAAGTATCTTGATAGGGATGGGACATCAAATTAGATTTACAATACTGTACTCACGGATACTTTCCATCAAGAACCGAGGTTATTCGCTGGTTTTGAATGCTCTAATCACAAAATCATTCAATCACACAAATCATAGTCCAGACTTCCATTTGTGAAAAAGATCATCCGCCGTTTCAATCCCCATCTATTGCTTGCCCTGGCCATCGCTCTGATTTATCACGGCAGCATGGGCTTCTTTACTTTTAAGCGCACCTATGACGCCTATGTGCATATCTTCTTTGGGGATCATTACGCCCGATCCTGGTTCGACCCCTGGGATTATCGCTGGTACACCGGTTTTCCGCTGACCAGTTACCCGCCCGGTTCGCAGCAATCCATCGCCCTGCTCTCCCCATTCATCGGATTGCAAAACGGCTTCATCGTTGTCATGACGTTTTCGATTATCTTTGTAACAATCGGGGTATATCGTTTCTCCAAACTGTGGGTGAGCGAAGAAGCCGCGGGCTATGCGGCCCTGCTGGTTGTATTCGCCTCCGGCATCGCCGAAACCATCCATGTTTTCGGCCAGCTCCCAACCATGTTCTCACTGGGTTTCTTGCTGAACGCCATACCCTATGTGCGTCATTGGCTGGATGAAGGCGATTTGAGAAGCCTGCTGTATGCCTGGGCCTTAAATGCGGCCACCACGGCCGGGCACCATGTCACCACCTTGTTTGGCGCCATATTTTTTATCGCACCGTTGATTGCGGGGGCCATCATCGATCAATTCCGGCGCGCCCTGCCGGATGAGCCGCCGCAGCGACCCGCGCATGTCACCCGGAAAAACCTGCGCCCGCTTGTCATCCGGCGCTTGCGCCGCATTGTTCCGATTGTCACCCGGGCTGCCATTTATGGGGTTGGCCTGATATTTGCGCTTGTGATCGTTGTGCTACCCTACTGGTTATACAGTAAGAATGACCCCATCACACAGGTTCCCATCCCGCACGCCTCGCGCGATTCATTTATTGTCAACACCGCCGCTGGATTGGTGTTTTTTATCATCCCATGGGGGCTGACGCTCTTTCTCCTGCCCTACACTTTTTACAAAGGATTGACAACCAAAGCCTGGCCCATCGCCCTGTCACTGGCAGTATGCTTTTTCCTGGGCACCGGCGGCACAACACCCATCCCGAAAATGGTACTGGGAGGTGCGTACTATATCCTGACGCTTGATCGCTTCACATTCTGGGGCACAATCCTCAGCTTACCCCTGCTGGGTGAGTTTGTAGTCAGTTTGCGTCACAGAGGCCTGGCAAAATATATACGTGAACAGTTGGGGGATTTCACCTGGCGCACCATCCAGATGGTGCTGCTGGTCGGATATATGGTTTTCTCGATGTTTATCACCAATCTGACTCAGTTTCGGAAATTTGAGCCAGAGCCAATTGATGATCAACCCATTCTCAATTTTATCGCCAAAGATCAGCACAGCAAATGGCGCTTTTTAACCCTGGGTTTTGGCGACCAGATGGCCTGGCTTTCGGCCCAAACCACTGCCCAAACCGTGGATGGAAATTATCATTCCGCCCGGCGTTTGCCGGAATTAACCTCCACCCCGGTTGAGCGCCTTGAAGGCGCAAAATTCCGCGGCATCCCCGGCATCGGTTCGCTGCAGCAATTTTTGGCGGTCCCAGAAAAATATAATCTCAAGTTTGTATTTTCCAATGATGAGTTCTATGACCCGTTGTTGTATTTTTCGGGATGGCACCGTCTTCAACGCCTTGAAAACGGCATCATGGTCTGGCAGCGCGAGGATATTCCACCCATCCCGGAGGTAATTCCGCGCGAACAAATCCCGGTCTACCAGGAGTTGCTGTGGGGTTTGCTGCCGATGACAACCATCTTTCTGGCTCTGATCCTGCTATTCCTTGAACTGAGCTCAGACTATGTCAGCAATCTGGTGACGTACCTCGGGATCAATAAAATCTTCAAACGTTTACATATACCGAAACTGTCATTGCAAAGGAGGGTGACTTCCCCGACTGAAGCAATCTCACCCACCGCTCCTGTTCTCCAGCGAGCGCTGCGCATACCTATGCTGAACATACCCAGGCTGAGCCTACCCACACTGAGCTTCGCTACTTACCCTGCGGGCTGGGGCTTGAAAACATGGGCACTGAAGGTTTGGAAAAACTTTGATAACCGCCTGTTGAAAATGTCGCAGCTCCCGGAGCTTGATGATTCGCCTGTCAGCCGCTGGCAGTTCTGGATCAACTGGCTGCATGCTTTCCCACGCCCCAAACCAGCCAGCCCAACGCGCCGGCAAATCGTATCAACCTTGCTGGCCTTAATAATCATTATCTCCGGGGTAAGCCTGGTGAATTGGTACCTGAGCCTGGCGCGCACCCCTGCGGCAGTTGTGCAGGCTTATTACGATGATATCGACTTTCGCCGTTATTCCAGCGCATACGCCCGGCTCGATCCACAAACCCGGCCATCCCTGGATCAATACCAGCTCCAGCTTTCGGTTACTGGCGGGCTGCTGGCTTCCTACGGCAAGTTGAATTCCGTGACAACCAAAATCATCAGCTCAGAAGCCAACCGGGTTGTGCTGCAGGCTGACACGGCCTGGATTACCGCCCTTACTGAGTATGACAACAGCGAAAAACTGACACTGGTGCAGCGGGATGGCGCATGGTATATCGTTCCACCCTCCATAGATGTCAGCCTGCCGCCCGATCAATTTTTCCGCCGTCCTGAAGTGAGCTGGAACTCGCAGGGACGCCGTAAAGTAACCACCCAGACGACTGCCTTTGCAGATATTCTGGATCGCCCGGTTTTGCAAATTCTTTCAGCCCGCCTGGTGCAAGTGAATGGGCGCTACAGCGTGGTTGGCGAATTGATCAACACAGACGACAACCCCGCCGATGTGACGGTTACGGCTTTCTTATATGATGACGCGGGCAATACACTCTCCTGGTATGACGCCCAACTGGTCATCATGCACACCCTTCTGCCAAAGGAAGTGACGCCGTTTCGAGTTGATTTTGAGGGGGTGGCGGGCACAGCGTTAGGCGATGCCGCCACCGCGGGAGATTTCAACCCCAAGGCCTATTCGCCGATCAACCCGATTAAACCCATCATGAGTTTTAATGTTTATGCCAAAGCGGTTGTGACGAAAAGTGACCTGGGCCGCGGCCTGGCCGCCCAAAACGTTCGGATGGTTCTGGGAAAGGATGGGAACCAGCACCTGACGGGCGAGCTGTTGAACAACGGCACCGTCGAGGCCATGATCCCGCACATTCTCGTGACTTATTACGATGCCTCCGATCACGTAGTTTGGGTTGATGATTTTTTTGTTCCCAACTCGGTTCGGCCGCAAAGAACCCAGCCATTTGATGTGACAGTCACACCCGCGGTAAATGTAAAAATCCTAATGGACAAGGGAGACCTATTTTCAAATGTTCTGCAAAACGATGTAAGCTTTAATACCGCCTGGAGCGAACGAGTCCCAACACCCTCCATCCCGGGCTATTCTTATTATCGCATCAGCGTTAATTATTTTATATTGGGCCAGTGATGAAATACCTGGTTCTAATGGAGTTTGTGGTATCGTCGTGTTTTTAAAACCGTCCACGAATACAGAACCTGCATTTGCCCAGCGATTTGCTACCGGCGCTGCCAGGGCCCGCCATTTGCTTGGCAAATCGTGGGTACTTTACAT
>CAIWAX010000159.1 GCA_903910795.1 uncultured Anaerolineae bacterium | reverse complement strand
GGTAAACTAACAGCAGCATGTTTGAAAACCTTGATCTCAGTGGTATCCACGAAGAAAATGCACGCACGTTGGTGAAGATGTTGCTCAATCAAATTGAGGAACTCTCCGGGGATTTACGTCAGGCGCGTACTACGATTCAGCAGTTGCGAGATGAGATCAATCTGCTGAAAGGTGAACAGGGTAAACCAGATGTGAAAGCCAACGTACCACCACAAGATGGTGCCAATAGTAACCATTCATCCGAAAAAGAGCGGCGCAAATCGAGAGAACGACACAAAAAGAGTAAGAAAGCTAACATCGTGATCAACCGTGAAGATGTGGCAACCGTCAAACGGGAAGTTCTGCCTGTCGATGCAGTCTTCAAAGGGCACCAGGATGTGGTTATTCAAGATATATCGCTGCACACAGACAATGTTCTCTTTCACAAAGAAGTCTACTACTCGCCATCACAACATAAGACCTATTTGGCGGTCCTACCAGCCGGATACGAAGGTCAATTTGGGCCTGGCCTCAAGACATTGATCCGGACGCTCTACTTTAGTAGTCAAATAACAGAGCCAAAGATACTGGAATTTGTGGAACATATCGGTATCCAGATTTCACTTGGACAAATCTCTAACTTGTTGATCAAAGGCCAAGACGGGTTTCACGCGGAAAGCGATGCAGTTTTCGAAGCAGGCCAACGTAGCAGTCCTTATCAGCACATCGATGATACGTCTACTCGAGTAAATGGACAGAACCAAAATTGCCACATTCTATGCAACCCGGTCTACACAGCCTTTCGCACAAGACCGCACAAAGACCGTCTGACTGTCCTGGATGTGCTGCGCAACGGACGTTCGCGTATTTTTCTGATCAATATTGAAGCCCTGTCTTATCTGGAAGGCTTACCCCTATCCAAAGTCACACGCCAAACCCTGCAAAGTTGGCAAAACGGAATTGTTTTGGATGAGATCGCCTTCATTGCGCGTCTAAATGATGATTTGCCGGACCTTCCACTTCAGCAACGCAAAACCATTATCGATGCAGCAGCAATTGCCGCCTATCACGCGGAAACTGGTTCCCCGGTCATCCAGACATTAATTTGTGATGATGCCCCACAGTTTAACTGGTTGGCAATTTCTATGATGGCATGTTGGATCCATGAAGGCCGACATTATAAGAAGCTAATTCCGGTTGTGGCCGTTCATAGAGAAATCTTGAATGATTTTCTCAAGCGCTTTTGGGAATTTTACGATCAATTACTCGATTATCGTGAGCAACCCATCCAGGAAACAGCCATCAAACTGGAAACTGAGTTTGGTCAGCTCTTTGCCACTCAAACCGGCTATAACGAACTGGATAAACGCATCGCGAAAACTCTGACAAAGAAAGAATCTCTATTGTTGGTACTAAAGTACCCGGAATTACCCTTGCACAACAATCCGGCGGAGTTAGGGGCGCGATTTCGAGTGCGAAAGCGGGATATAAGTTTTGGCCCGCGGACTGAGGACGGGAAGAACGCTTGGGATACATTCATGACCTTGGCTGCCACTTGTAAAAAACTTGGCATTAGTTTCTATGAATACATTCGGGAACGGATTACCAAGGCGAAGTCCATTCCGCCGCTTGCCGAATTGATCCAAAATCGAGCCGAGCAACTCAACTTGGGCTGGTCATATTTGACTGCCTGACCACGGTTTATTGAAAAGATACGAATTTTGATCGTAAAATTTAGTATTTGCAACTCTACCCTCTTTTTGTTGCCTGAATTCACGCTTTGTTGTATAGTCTATAGAAAAACACATCGTAAAACAAACCGACAAGCAATAAATCAGGAGGTCTCCCATGCTTGAAATTCCCGCGTTAGTTACCGCTGCCTGGACAGCCATTCAGCCAGTTTTGCCGATCATTACATCCAAAGGCGCGGAAGAAATTGTCTCTCATACTGTCGGAGATGTCTGGGATGCGATCAAGAAGAAATTTGACAATGAAGCTCATACTCAAAAAATCCTGGTCAAACTGCTCAATGATCCAAACAATGTCGATATTCAAGCTGCATTCCGTGTGGCTTTGCAGGATGCTCTGGAAGATGACTCGGTTCTGACTGAAAAACTTTCCAAACTACTGGAAGCCACAGGGAGTGATTTCAAGGCTCAGGTGATCGGCAG
>CAIWAX010000158.1 GCA_903910795.1 uncultured Anaerolineae bacterium | reverse complement strand
GGTGTTTGCGAAACCAGCAACGACGGCGACCCGATCGCGCTGTACGACCAGCTCGCCAACCGCTGGTTCATGAGCCAGTTCGCCGTTCCGGGCGGTACCTCTGGCTATCACCAGTGCATCGCCGTGTCACAGACCGGCGACCCCACCGGGGCCTGGTACCGCTATGACTTCCTGTGGAGCAGCACCAACATGAACGATTACCCGCACTTTGGTGTCTGGCCGGATGGTTATTACATGACCACTCACGAATTCAAAAATGGTTCCACCTGGGCCGGACAGGGTGTGGCCGTCTTTGAGCGCAATCAGATGCTGCAGGGTCTGCCCGCGCGCATGGTCAAGTTCAACCTCTACAGCACCGATCCGAACATGGGCGGCATGTTGCCCACCACGCTGAACGGCCCGGCCCCGGCGGCTGGCACCCCCAACTACTTCGTGGAACCGGACGACAACGCTGGTGGTTTTCCGCAGGATCAGCTCCAGATCTGGGCTTTCCACGCTGATTGGAACAACACCGCCAATTCCACCTTTACCAAGGTTACAGCGCTCACCACCGCGGCCTTTGACTCGAACATGTGCAACGGCGCAAGCGGCTGTATTCCCCAATTGGGTTCGTCCGTCAAACTGGATGCCATCGCTGACCGGGCCATGTACCGCGCCCAGTACCGCAACTTCGGCGCATACCAGACCATCGTGATGAACCACACGGTCGATGCCAGCGGGGCTGATCTCGCGGGCATTCGCTGGTATGAGCTTCGCAACACCGGCAACGCGGGCTGGATGATCAACCAGCAAAGCACCTTCGCGCCCGATTCAACCAACCGCTGGATGGGCAGCATCGCCATGAACTCCAACGGCGACATCGGCCTGGGCTACTCGGCTTCCAGCGCCTCCATCTACCCGGCCATCCGCTACACCGGACGGCTCGCCGCGGATGCGCCCGGCAGTATGACCCAGGGCGAAGGCACCTTGATCGCTGGTACTGGCGCGCAGACCAGCTCCTACTCGCGCTGGGGCGACTACAGCAGCCTTTCAGTCGATCCATCCGATGACTGCACCTTCTGGTACACCAGCGAGTACGTTAAGACCACCGGCAGCGCCTCCTGGAGAACCCGCATCGGCTCCTTCAAGCTGGCCAACTGCGGCGCCCCCGCGCCCACCCCGACAAGCGGGCCTACCAGCACGCCTACCAACACACCGGTGCCACCCACGCCCACAAAAACATCTGTGCCGCCTACCCCTACGAAAACCCTTATTCCTCCGACACCTACCAACACCCCGGCCCCCATCCGCAATACCGGTTTTCTGGCGCCTTCGGCCAACAGCGCGGTAACAGTCAATGCAGGTGATAACAACGGTTATGAAAGCAGCCCGGCCAACGCCTACACCGCCGACGGCCTGTTCGCAAGCGATGCCAACAGCGGTACCAATACCAGCACCACCTGCCCGAGCTCTGGCAAGGATCAGCACCTGTTTTACAATTACAGCTTCAACCTGCCGTCTGGCGCAGTCGTTCAGGGTATCACGGTTAACCTGAAAGGCAAGGCCAGCAGCAACGGCAACTCGCCAAAGATTTGTGTGCAGCTCTCCTATGATGGCGGCAATACCTGGGTTACGGCTAAATCAACCAGCACCTTAAGTACTACTAACACGGTTTACACCCTGGGCGCATCCACAGACGTGTGGGGCCGCACCTGGGCTCAAACCGACTTCTCGAACACCAATTTCCGCGTGCGCGTCATTGATGTGGCGGGCGCCACAAACCGCACTTTTTATCTCGACGCAATCGCGGTCAACCTGACTTACCACCAGTAAGAGCCGCACTTACAAAATCGTCAAGGCACCCTCATCCATCCGATGAGGGCGCCTTCTTTTTATCAGTTGCAACGCACTCCCTGGCAGGCAAAGGCTTTGATTTTCGAGGCATCTTGCCGGGCAGATAACCATGACAATTTAAAAGTGCGTTGCAACTGATAAGTTCTATTGGTAAAATCAAACCCTATGTTAAAAGCGCTGATCTTTGATTTTGATGGACTAATCCTGGACACGGAAACCCCCGAGTTCACTGCTCTGAATGAAGCCTATGCCGAATTTGGGCAAACACTCTCGATTGAAACTTTTGGGCTGGCGGTTGGCAGCCAATATGACCTCGAATTTGAACCGTTCAGCCGCCTGGAAGAGCTGACCGGCCGGAAGCTGGATGCCGGCGCATTCTGGCAAAAGGCTCACCAGCGCCGCCTGGATTTGATCGAGCAAAGCCCGCTCCTGCCGGGCGTGGAAAATCTTATCCGCGCCGCCCGCGCCCGCGGGCTAAAACTGGCCGTGGCATCCAGCTCCCCACACGATTGGGTGGAAGGTCATCTCAAACGGCATCAGATGCTCGACTTCTTCGACGTGATCAAGTGCAAGGAAGATGTCCCCAATATCAAACCCGCGCCGGATTTATTCCTGGCCACCTTGAGGGCGTTGGATGTCGCAGCAGATGAAGCCGTTATCTTCGAGGATTCGCTGAATGGCGTCATCGCCGCCCAAAAAGCCGGCATCCCGGTTATCGTGGTACCCAACCCAATCACGGAACACATGCACGTGGAAACAAAAACTCCGCGGCTCAACTCCCTGGCAGAGATCTCGCTTGACGATTTGGCGGGCAAACTGTAAGGTCTAACTGCTCCCGAATACTGTACAATGAAGGTAGAGATTAGTGTCTCTACAAGGAGCAAGATAATGACACAAAGTAACACCCAGATTCGCTGGCAGGCGATTGTTGCCAGGTATGCAACCCCGGATACATGGCGTAGTATCTGGCAAATTATCAATTCAGCCGTGCCGTTTATCGTATTGTGGGCCGCCATGGCGCTCAGCCTGCGAGTCGGTTTTTGGCTAACCCTGCTGCTGTCCATCCCCACTGCTGGTTTCATGGTGCGCATGTTCATCATCTTCCACGACTGCTGCCACGGTTCTTTTTTCAAAGATCACCGCGCCAATGAAATCACAGGCAACCTGCTTGGCCTGCTCGTATTGACCCCCTTTTACCAGTGGAAACGAGACCACTCCATCCATCACGCCACCGCTGGCGATCTTGACCGGCGCGGCACCGGCGATGTGCTGACCCTGACCGTCAGGGAATACATTGCATTGCCCTGGTATAAACGCTTTGGCTACCGTATCCTGCGCAACCCCTTGATATTGTTCACAGTTGGCTCGTTCATTGACTTTGTGATCCTGCAGCGTTTCCCCACACCCAGCGCGGGCCGCCGCGAGCGCACCAACGTGATCTGGACCAATGTCACCCTGACAGCCATCATTATCAGTCTGTGTAACATCGTTGGCTGGCAAACTTTCCTGCTGGTGGAGATCCCCATCCTGCTGATCGCCACCTCCGCGGGCGTCTGGTTGTTTTATGTACAGCACAACTTTGAAGGCACCTATTGGGCTCGCCACGATCAGTGGGAATTTTTCAAGGCTGGCGTTACCGGCAGCTCATTTTACAAACTGCCTGCCGTTTTGAACTGGTTCACCGGCAACATCGGTTACCACCACATTCACCACCTCAGCCCCAAGATTCCCAATTACAAGCTGCAGTGGGCCTACAAAGAAAACCCACTCTTCCAGATCCCGCCTCTCACCTTTCCTAAAAGCCTGAAATCGCTCGGCTACCGGCTGTGGGATGAGGAAAAGAATATGCTGGTTGGCTTCAACGTCCTGCGCAACTACCGCTCCAAGAGCACATAAATAACGCCAACACGGCTGCCCGGTTAAACCCCACCCCCCCTTTCAAGATCACTCGAAAGGGGGGTATTTGCCCCTTTTCCATCTTATCTGGAACTTTCCAGCGGAGGTCTTCGTCTTATTGGTAACAAACCAAGGAGATTGAAAATGAAAAATATGCTAACCAAATTGACGCTCAGCGTGCTCGGCATTTTACTGGTGACAGCTTGCGCACAGCCAACCCCAACCCCCAATGACTTTCCCTCGCCGCCGCCGACCACAGCCTCGACACCGGCCCCAACTGCCGAGGTCTCAACCTCGGTTGCATCATCCGGTACGGTCTTAAGCAGCACGCAAGGCGCCACCAGCCAGCCGCTGACCGAGATCACCCCCAACCCGCCAACGCCCGGCGCCACCCCCGGCGGACAGAAAATCGTCACTCGCGACGATCAGGGCAAAACCATTACTCTGAACACCGGCGACAGCTTTTTGCTCCAGTTGGGCGAACAGTTTACCTGGGATATCAGCATCAGCGATCAAAATGTACTGAGCCGGGTAATTAACATTGCCGTGGTGAAGGGTGCCCAGGGCGTATACATCGCCCACCAGCCCGGCACGGTCACACTGACAGCCAACGGCGACCCGCTCTGCCGCCAGTCCCAGCCGCCCTGTATGATGCCATCTATCGCCTTTAAAATCACAGTGATTGTAAAATAGCAGAGTCTTTCAAATCATTCCATTTTGCCACATAAAAGGACCTTCCCGCGATCATGATCGCGGGAAGGTTTTGGTTTATTATTTTGCCTGCATGACCGCATCACCGTACAACTGGCGGTGTACCACGCTCAGCGCGCGCACCTGCTCGGCGGCATGATAAGATGACCGAACCAATGGATTGGCTTCCACCCACTTGAACCCCAGGCTGGCGCCATACTCGCGCAATTCCTTGAATTCTTCCAGGGTGTAATAGCGCGTGATCGGGTAGTGCTGCTTGCTGGGCTGCAGGTACTGGCCGATGGTCAGGATGTCCACACCCCAACTGCGCTGGTCGCGCATAACGGCTTTGACTTCATCCAGTTCCTCACCCAGCCCGACCATGATCCCAGACTTCGTCAAGACATCCGGGTCGAGTTTCTTGGCGTTGGAGAGGGTCGCCGCCGCCCAGTTGTAATTATCCTGGGGCTGGATTTGCTTGAACAGCCGCGGAACCGTCTCGACGTTGTGGTTCAGGATCTCTGGGCGAGCATCCATTACAATTTTTAACGCCTCGAGCGAGCCCTTAAAATCCGGGATCAGGACTTCAATCGAGCAGCCTGGATGCAGTTCACGGATGCGGCGGATGACCATCGCAAAGATCGGCGCGCCGCCATCCCGGCGTTCATCGCGGTTGACGGATGTGATCACGGCGTGCTTCAGATTCATCGACTTGACGGCCTGCGCCACGCGTTCAGGCTCCAGCCAATCCATGGGCGCAGGCTTGCCGTGCTTGATATCGCAAAACACGCACGAGCGCGTGCAGACATCGCCCAGCATCAGGAAAGTGGCAGTGCCTGAGCCCCAGCACTCGCCCATGTTGGGGCACATGGCCTCTTCGCAGACTGTGTGCAGCGCTTTGGAGCGCATCAGGGTGTGCAGGTTTTCATAGGTTTCACCGGATGGCGCGCGCACCTTGATCCACTCAGGCCGGCGCAAAGGGGTGGTATTGACTTGTTCGGGGGAAACACGATCACGGGTTGGGCTGGCAGTCATTCAATATCCTTTTTAACAGTAAGTTTGTCTATTCTAACGTAAAAATCTTTGAATCTCATTAATCTTTGGCGTGGCGCACCTTCAGACGCAGCCCTTCCAAACCAACCACCACCACATTCTCACCAACCTGAACGGCTTCCGCTCCCTCAGCCAGTTCCGCGCTCCACAACTCACTCTTAAGCTGCACCTGTCCGTGCGGGTTAATGGCCTCTTTCGCCACTCCAACCTGGCCCACCAGGGCTTGCTGCCCAGTACGCACCGGGGCGCGCTGCGCCCGGAGCGCGATGCCAATGATTAGCGCAAAACCCAACCCGATCAGTACGGCCACACTCACGACCAGCGGCACCGAGACGCGCTGGAACTCGGGCACACTTGGCGAGTTAAACAGCACCAATGATCCCACAATAAAAGAGCCAATTCCAGCCAGTGTCAGCGCACCGTGTGTGGTGGTTTTAATATCCAGCACAAACAGCACAAAGGCCAGCGCCAGGAAAACCCCTCCGAACCAGTTTACGTTTAAGACACCCATGCCATAGACTGCCAGCGCCAGGGCCACCACACCGACAAAACCGGGTATCCAGCCACCTGGAGCGGATAATTCGATCAGAATAGCCAGCAGCCCGAGCGTCAGCAGCAAAAATACCGTATTGGTTTTTATCAACGTATCCAAAATCTGCTCGGCAAAATCCACAGGCAGTTCGCTGATATTGGCGTTGGCGGTATGCAAAACAAGCTGCCCTGTATCCATTTGGACATTGAAGCCATCCAACTGGGTCAGCAGATCATGAATATCGGTGGCAATAAAATCCACCATCCGAGCGGATTTGGCTTCTCCGGCGGATACCGCCCTGGCGTTCTGAACCGTTTCTTCGGCCAGTTTAATCGCCTCGGGGCTGCGTTTGGCCGCAATAGAACGCACCAGGGCCGTCAACGCCTCAGTTTCCTTGGCCTTCATGGTGCTGCTAAGGTCCTGGCCCTGTGCATCCACCGGGCTGGCCGCCCCGATAATGGTTTCGGGGCTCATGGCGCCCGCCTGGCCGGCCAGCGTGATCAACGTCCCGGCTGAACCGGCCATCGCCCCGCGCGGCGAAACATACACCACCACTGGCACGTGGCTGGCGCGGATATTTGAAACGATATCGGTCATGGATGCGATGTAACCGCCGGGCGTGTTAAGTTCAACCACCACCAGCGCGGCTTTTTGATCTTCGGCAGCTTTGATCCCGCGCGCAATATAATCCCGCATGGCTGGCGCCACCTCGCCGGTAGCCTTCAAAACCAGCACCAGCGGCTGAGATGACTGTGCCCTGGCCGGTAAAAAAGACAGCGCCAGCAGCGGGATGAGCGCCAGAACAAGGAAAAGTCTGAATACCGTGATTGTTTTCATAGCTTCATTATACTTCTCAAACACAGACTTCCGAATCCCATGGTTCATGGGGATTCGGAAGTCTGAAGTCGATCGAATTCTTGGAATGCTTTAGAACAGCCCTTCCAGATAGGCCCGCGTGCGTTCCTGCTGCGGATTGGTAAAGATAGCGTGCGCCGGGCCGGCTTCCACCACTTCACCCAGGTACATAAAAATGGCGTAATCCGCCAGACGCTTGGCCTGGCGCAGGGTGTGCGTCACCACCACCGTCGTGTACTGGCTCTTCAACTCCAGCAGCTTCTTCTCAATATGCTGCGAAGAGATCGGGTCAAGCGCCGAGGTCGGCTCATCCCCCAGAATGATCTCCGGTTCAATCGCCAGGCCGCGTGCCAGGCACAGGCGCTGCTGCTGTCCGATCGACAAGCCGGTGGCGGGCTCATGCAGGCGTTTCTTGACCTCGTCCCACAACCCGGCCACTTCCAGATAGTGCTTGACGGCTTCCTTGTATTCAAGTTTGCCCTTGCGCATCTGGTGGATGTGCAGCCCGTAAGCCACATTCTCATAGATCGACATGGGCAGCGGCGCGGGACGCTGGGCCAGCAGCCCAACCCGTTTACGCACCTCGGTTACATCCACATCCTTGGCATAAATATCCTGTTCATCCACCAGTACCTCGCCGGTGACGCTGGCACCATCGTTTAACTCCAGAAAGCGGTTGAACGTCTTTAGCAGCGTGGTCTTTCCGCAGCCGGAAGGCCCCATGATGACCGTGATCTGCCGGCGGGGAATTTCAATGTTGATATTCTTGAGCGCCTGGGTTTTGCCATAATACGCGTTTAAATTGCGGACTTGAATATGTGCTTCCATCTTTCTCTCCAAACATCCCGGCTCTCAGCGGCTCAAGGTACGGGCCGCCCAACCCGTAAATTTACTTGATCGTGTACTTATTCAAGCGCGCCGAAATCCAGCGCGAACCCAGGCTGATCAACAACACGATAATGGTCAGAATCACCGCCGAGGCGTAGCCGCGCTGCTGCACCGCCGGATAAGGCGTACTGAGTTGGAAGAAAACCGCCAGGGGCAACGAAGCAGTCGGCTGCATCAACGAAGTCGGGATGCGATCCGTGTACCCGGCTGTGAACAGCACGGAGGCGGCATCCCCGATACCGCGCCCAAAGGCCAGCAGCACAGCGGTGATAATGCCCGGCAGCATCTGGCGGCTGACTACATTTAAAGCCACTTCCAGACGTGTAGAACCCAGCGCCAGGGCCGCGTGTTCCAGATCGGCTGGCATGCGCCGGATAACCTCATCCATGGCACGCACCATAATGGGAAGCTCAATCAAGCCCAGTACCACAATGCCCGCCAGCAGCGACGCCCGCAGCCCGAGCGCCAGCATCAGGATAAAGCCAAAAGCGCCGTACACGATCGAGGGAATACCCCATAACACATCCAGCGACAGGCGCACATAATGTCCCCAATTGGATTTGCCCAGGTACGTTTTAAGATATAAGGCGATTGGCAGGCTGATCAACAGCGCCAAAAAAGTGCCGCCGCTGGCCAGGTAGAGCGAACCGATGATCGCGTTCAGTACTCCGCCTTCCTTGCCCATGTAAAAACCGCCCTTGGGGGTCTGGCTGACCATCTCCCAGGTCAGGGCCGGCAATCCCCTGCTGACCACCGTCCACAGGATCAGCCCCAGACAGCCAGCCACGATCACAAATGAGCTGAGCATCCAGGCCTTCATCAAATCTTCCGTGATCCGGCGTCTTGTCCAGCGTCTTTTCATACCTGCCTCCGTTCCAACACCCGCTGAAGCACGACGGTTGAAAGGATATTAAAGATCAGGATTACCACCAGCAAAACCAGCGCGGCGCACATCAGCGCTGAATCATACAGCGGGATGGACATCATATCTCCATAATTATTGGCGATCAGGGCTGGCAGAGGATAGGCTGTGTCAAAAATGGAACCTGGCACTTGCGAAACATTCCCCACCACCATCAAGACCGCGATGGTTTCACCTACCGCGCGCGAGGCACCCAGCACAACCGCCGCGACAATGCCTGGCATGACGCGCGGGATGACTACATAACGGATGGTTTCCCACTGGGTGGCGCCAATCGCCAGCGAGGCGTGCCGCAGATCGTTTGGCACCGTGGTGAAGACTTCATACACCACCGAGATTACCAGCGGCGCGATCATGACCGCCAGCACGATACCCGCTGAAAGGATACTGAAGCCCGTGGGCTGATTTACAGCCAGGAAGGGAATGCTGTACAACCACTGTTTCGAAAACGGCGCCACCACTTTGCCCACGAAAGGCACGATCGCCAGCAGACCCCACACGCCGTAAACCACCGGCGGGATGGCTGCCAGCAGGTCAAGCAGCGGCTTGGCAATCGAGCGGGTCAACCTGTGCGCATATTCTGAAAGATAGAGCGCAATCAACAAACAGGGCGGCACTGCCAGTACCACCCCCACAACTGTCACCCAGAAGGTGCCCATGATAAAAGGCAGGAAACCGAACAAGCCTTCATCTGGCTTCCAGACACTGCCCAGGAACAGTTCCTGCAATGAATATTGCGTTAATATTGGCCAGGAACGCCACAACAGCCCGATCGTGATCGCGCTGATCAACAGCAGCGGGAAGACCGTGATCACCAGAAAGGTTTTTTGGGCGCTGCGGTCTCGCCAGTTGCGGGCAGCAGAAGAAGGCCGGGAACTCCGGCCTTCTGTTTGGGTATTGGTTTGGGTGGTATATGTTTTGTTTTGATCTGTCATTTCAGCTTTGCGAGCGATTCGGCCTGTTGGTCGGGCGTGAGAGGCACATACCCGGCCTGGCTCAGGTCCTTCTGTCCATCGGTTAAGATCCATTCGATGAACAATTTTACCAGACCATCTGGTTTTCCCTTGGTGACAAGATTCTCAAAACGCGAGGGTGGGGAGGGATACTTGCCGGAGGAAACCGCGCTGACTGCGTCAGCCATGCTCTTGTAATACTCACCCGGGTCAACCTGGCCGTTTTTATCGATATCGACGGGCGGCACAACCGCGCCAGCCACCAACCCACCGCTAGTCACATCAAAGACACTGTTCAGGTTGCTGTAACCAATCCCGAGCGGGTCCTTGATGACAGTATCCACCAGCGCGGGTTCGCCGTTCACGCCCACGCCCTTAATGTCGCCCTGCACCTTGCCACCGGAGAACTTGGCCCACATTTCACCGGCCCCGGCTGAATCCGAGCGGGTATAAACGTTGATCGTGTCCTTGATCTCGGGTTTTCCAACCACTTCACCCCAGGTCTTGATCTCACCGGTGATGAAAATCTTCTTAAAGGTGTCCTGGCTGATACCTTTGGCAAGGATATCCTTGACAACCGGGTTGTTGGCGCTAATGACCGGGAAGACGGCATCCTTGGTGACAGAAACCCAGAAGGCGCCCTTCGAAATTTCTTCGGGGGCGATACTGCGCGAAACCATGCCAATATCGACAGCGCCCGAGAGGGCATCGGTCATGCCTTTGCCAGCACCGCCGCCCTGCACATCGAACTGGACATCGGGGTGCAGCTTCTTGAATTCATCGGCCCAGACCGTCATCATTGGGTACAGCGCAAACGCGCCGGAAATGCCAATCGTGCCTTTATAGGAAGCGGCATTGGCAGGTGCGGCAGTAGCCGGAGCGGCGGGGGCAGCCGGGGTGGCACTGCCACAGGCGCTCAAAAACATGGAAAGCAGGACAAGCGTTGAAATAAGGGTGAAACTGATTTTTTTCATTTTATTCTCCAATTGAATTTGGTAATCTACAAAGTCTATTGCATTGATAGACATTCATGGCAAGAAAAACCGCCTTTCTCAAGGCGTCTTTATCAGACAGAATTACAGACTTTGCTTGCTGATTTGCTGGCGGACGGCTTCCTGACGTTTGGAAACATCGGCCAGGCTGGTATGATCCAGAATACTGCTGATGGCGCCGCGCACGTCACCCATCACCAGGCGCAATCCGCAGGTCTGCTCATCCGGGCAGCCGCAGGGTTCATAAGCCATTTGCGAAACACAGCGGATCGGGGCCAGGGGTCCATCCAGCACCCGAAAGATCTGACCGAGGGTGATCTCGCTGGGTAATTTAGCCAGATAATAACCGCCGCCCACTCCCATTTTACTGTGCAGCAAACCGGCATTCTTGAGCGAGAGCAGGATCTGTTCCAGGTATTTACCCGGGATCTTCTCTCGGTCAGAAATTTCCTTGATCTGCACCACTGGCAGGGGCGCGCCGGGTTGGGGGAGACCAGCCAGCACAATCATTGCCCTGAGACCATATTCACCGCGTTTGGATAACCGCATTGCTTGCCTTTTTCCTGCTTTGAATGTCTACCAAATCAATAGGACTTATAGAAGTAGTTTACCAATACTTTTGAATATTGTCAATATTCAACGAATGAATTTTGGAAATATATGACATTCGTCCCGTAAACGCATGATTAACCTGCCAGCTTCCGGCAAGCCGCGCCGATTCGCGCTACATTCGGCAGGGTTTCGTCCTCCAGCCGGCGCGCGAAGGGAATGGTGGTCTGGGTGCAAACCCGCGCATACTTGCAGGAAATCCCGGCTTCCAGGACAATCGCAGCCAGTTCACCCGATAGACCAAAGCCCTCATAATCCTCGTCCACTACCAGCAAACGCCCCGTGCGGCTGACCTCCTGGCAGACAGCCGCTTTATCGAGCGGCGAAACAGAGCGCAAATCCAGTACCCCGGCCGAGAGGCCCTGTTTCTCTAATTCGGCTGAGGCCTGCAGGGCGCGATGCACCCCCACCCCCAGCGTGACGATGGTGACATCCGAACCTTTTTTACGCAGCAGCGCCTGCCCAAGCGGGATGGGTTGCCAGCGATCTGGCACCCGGCCGTGTTCGCCATCCGGGGGCACATCAAAGGTAACGGTATCGCGCCCGCCCGAGCCAAGAAAATCGAGCCAGATGGAGGAGATCAGCTTGTGTTCCATGAACACCACCGGCGAGCCCAGCTCCAGCGCAGCCAGCATCAAGCCGCCCGCGTCCGCCGGGGTGGACGGCACTACCACGCTCAACCCGGGGATATGCGCCAGCCAGCCCCACAGACTTTGCTCGTGCTGGCCGCCATCGCCATAACCGCCGCCGCAAGCAGTCCGCACCACCAGCGGCGCCTGCCAGCGCCCGCCCGAGAACGTCTCCAGCTTGGATGCATGGTTCAACAGCGCATCCACCGCCACCGCGAGGAAATCCACCAGCATGATCTCGGCTACCGGGCGCAGCCCGGCCATCGAGGCCGCCACCGCCGCGCCCAGGAAAGCCGCCTCGCTGATGGGCGTATTACGAACCCTTTGACGGCCAAAGCGCAAGAATAGCCCGCCGTGCAGTCCCTGCACATCTTCGCCCAGCAGCAGTACGCGCGGGTCGGCAGCCATGCCCTGGCCCAGGGCATCATCAATCGCTTCCGAAAAGCTCATCTTTCTCATGCCATATTCCCTTCCAGCGCCACTGCCTGGCTGACAACCTTCTGGATTTCATCTCGGATGGAGGCTTCCAGGTCGGCCAGCCGTCGGGCGTTTTCCCGCTCCAGGGCCGGGCGTAAACACAGCAGCGGATCACCCTGCGGACTGGTCTGGTTCTGGATGCTCAGCACCTGCCCCACAATCTGCCGCGCGGCTGCCAGGCGCTCGCCCCACGCCGCGCCTTGCGGGTGGAAGAAACCTTTGACCATCGGCCAGACCCGTTTGCGCAGCGAGTAAACCGGCCGCCGGAACATATCCAGCAGGCCGTCCCCCAGGAAATGTCCTTCCAGGTGTATGCAGTGCGCCCATAGAAAGACCGGTCCATTGCCAGCCCGGGCATGCCGCAGCGCCTCACTTGCCGCCTGCCAGACCGCCAGTGCATCGCGGCCATCCACTTCTTCGGCACGCATGCCAAAAGCCCGGGCGCGCGCCAGCAGATTCCCGCCCACGGCAGTCTCCGCCGGGGTGGTAATGGCCCAATCATTATCCTTGCAGACAAACAGCACCGGCAGCTTCCAGACAACGGCCAGGTTGAACGATTCCAACAGCATCCCGGCGCTGGTGGCGCCATCGCCAAAAAAAGCGACCGATACGCAGTTTGGGCGCAGCATCTGGGCCGCCAGACCAAAACCAGCCGCCGCCGGGCCGGCCGCGCCGACAATCCCGGACGAAGCCGCCAGTTTCTCTGGCGCGAACAGGTGCATGTGCCCGCCCATGCCGGCGCACAGCCCGTCCGGGCTGCCCATGAACTCGCGCAGCAGCGCCAGCGGCGCCACGCCGCGCATCAACATGGCTGGCGTACCACGGTGATCGAGCGCCAGGGCATCGCCTTCCACCAGTTGCGGAATGATCCCGGCCGCGATGGCTTCTTCGCCCAGCCCGAGGTGCATTTCACCGGAAATCCGGCCAGCCTGCCAGATCTGGCGGACAGCTTCCTCAAATACGCGGCTTTTATACATCAGGCCGTACAACATCCAGGCATCCGGTGCCATAATTCCATCCTTTCCGTACTTACTTGATCAATTCCCGGCGGTGTTTCCACAGCAGGACAGTCATGATCGGGCCAAGCGACATGATCAGCAGCACGATCACCAGCTCAATGGCTGCCCCGCCGTTGAACGGTGTGAACATGCCGTTCTCCAGGTCAAACAGCAGGTCTTCCAACCCCAGGAAAAAGGCCGCTCCAGCCGTGATCAGCATGGCCAGGAAACCCCAATCCTTCATCCGCTGCAGCCCGAGCACGCCTACCAGCGCAGCCAACGCCATGAACGTATCGGGCAGCGGGAAAGCCAGCTCATAGCCCGAGTAGACCACGAAGCCCGTGTCACCCGGCATGCGCGACTGCACCACCCCCGGCACAGCGAACCATAAAAACCAGTACGCCGCCGTCAAAACGATCGCGAAGATCCCGATCCCAATCACAATGTTGATATCTACTGGACGTTTCATGCGGTAAGTTCTCCTGTTACTCAAATCATAATATAGATGTTGCGAAATGGGTTAACTGCTGGATTCCCTGGGTTTGATCCTTGATTCTCTGATCCGTCAGCCCGATCATTATCCGCCGATTTCCGCAGACAATTTGCTTCATTAAATCGTCTGCGGATAACGAAGTGTACGCTGTGACACATCGTCCCGACACCTGCACTTGCCTTCCGGTGCGGTTTGCCAAGCAAATCGTGTGTCCTCCGGGATAATGTATTTACAGCGATGACTTTAAGAAAACCCTGATCCTGTGGCGTAACCATCTTGACCCATGACGCGCCTCACGGTAGAATACGTCCTGCACGGAAATCGCGGGCATAGCATAGTGGTAGTGCGGTAGCCTTCCAAGCTACTTATACGGGTTCGATTCCCGTTGCCCGCTCTGAATTATTTTTTGGTGTCAGGTATTCCGGTGTCACGTAACACTGTTGTGCCTGACACAAAAAAACTTAACACGGGCCCGTGGCGCAGTGGTTAACGCAGGGGACTCGTAATGGGGTCGAATTGGCCCGAAGTTAGCTTGTCTTTTAAGTGAAGCGCCCTTCATTCGTTAACAGAATGGATGGCGTTTTATGTTACCTACTCAAAACGTAACGCAGGGGATTGCTTTAAACCAGGATTACTACCTACCTATTTTGGTACAGTCATTCTTGACTTATTGAGAAGCCGAGGGCTGACACCTGGCCTAAACGTTGTGCGATCAGTGGTCGAATCGTGGAATATATCAGCACTTTCGCTAGGTAAACTTTTCGAGAGAGGACGAACCCAAATAGAACATCAGAAACAACTGGATGAACAGCTTGATCTATATTTGAGCGAGGCTTTTCCAAAAGAAGTTCTGACTGAAAGAAAGACACGCCTGGAACAAATGCTTGCCAAATTACGAACAGAACAAAATGGCATTTCCGAGCATATTGGCAAGATGACCATGAGTGATGACCAATTAGTCCAGATTGAAACCTTTTGCGCTAGAATCAACCCGATCCTCAACCATCTGATTTCGACACTCGACCTCAGATCATTGACATGCTCGATATCCGCGGCAAAATCGCCGTTGAAAATAGCGAGAAAGAGATTGAAATAGATGTCTGATCACCCCCTTTATACTGCCACTTCTCTCGCACATCCCAATATTGCATTTGCGATGTAATCTCAAGGGAACACAATATTTGGTCACAGCAAGACTTGTCATCCCCATATATGAGGGTATCCCGATTCAGAACTTCACAAACGATTACGCTCCCAGTTTTTTGGGAGCGTAATCGTTTGAAAAGATGGTTGCCAAACCTGTGACTGATGGATTTACGCTGAATCTTATTCTGGCAAACAGGCCTTGTAATCAATAAAATTTACTTTGGGAAGATAAAATCCTGATAATTGCCAGGATTAATCACCCCGAATTCTGAATTTGGGTAGGCGCTGCCCCAATTTTTGGGAGGGCGGACGGCTTTATTTTGCGACCATTTGAATTCATATCCAAACAACTTTCCATCACGTTCTTCGACCAAATCAACTTCCTGTTGGTCATACGTGCGCCAAAAATAAACATTCGCGTAAATAGACTGGTAAGTTCGATGCTTTAAACGCTCCATGATCATGAAATTTTTCCACAATTGGCCGAGATCGTTGCGTTGGTCAGGTGAGTTGAACTGTGCGATCAGTGCGTTGCGAATGCCGTTATCGAGAAAATAAATTTTGGATTTGCTGGTCACTTCCTGACGTAAGTTTCGGCCAAACCCGCCCAGCCGCACGATCACAAAGGCTTTTTCCAGCAAATCCAGATAACGCTGGATAGTCTTGATATCTACACCGATCTGTGTGCCCAGTTCTGTCAGCGAAACTTCGCTGCCCATCTGGAATGCCAGCAGCTTGAGCAGGTCAAGCAGGGTGCGCGAATTCTTGATCCGTTCAAAAGACAAGATGTCTTTTAGAAGGTATGAATTTGCAATTTCTGTTAAAGTTTCGATGCGCGCCTGACGGGTGCTTGCCGTGATCACTTCAGGATAGCTGCCGAAAATAAGGAAATCGACCAGTTTTTCCTTGAGTTCAAATTGATTGTAGGTTGAAAGCAATTCCTGCTGGGCAAGCGGATAAAGCGTCAGGGTGTGTTTGCGCCCGGTGAGTGGCTCACCAACCTGGCCAGCCAGTTCGAAAGATGATGACCCGGTCACCACCACACGAATCCCAGGTATTTGATCGACAATGATTTTCAGGCCCATGCCTACATTCGGAATGTTTTGGGCCTCGTCTATTGCCAGCAATTCATAGCCTTCAACATAGGCCAGGATTTGCCCAAAGTCCTGTGAACTCAGGATTTGCTGGGTACGAATATTGTCCCCGGAATCGAGCTTGTACTTCAAGCGGGTTTGTTTCAGAAAGTTTTGCAGCAGGGTTGTTTTACCAACCCGGCGCGGTCCGTAAATGACCAGCGCCTTGTTTGGCTGAAGATGAGTTTCAATGGGTTCGTATGCGCGTGGGAACATACATCCACTATACATCAGCTCCACGAATTTGTCAAAATATGTGGAGTTGATGTCCTGTCTTTCGGTAAAATAGCACTACACCATCCTTGGGCCCAGGCAGTAATCATTATTTTCGAGCTAATCCTAAAAAATCTTCGTGGAGCATCCTTCCAATTACTGCCGCCCTGATAATGAATGACGTAGGAGGCTGGTTGTTCTGGCTTTCCAGTTTTCCCCGCGCTCCGGCTATCGAAAACGTGCTTTCGAGTCACCCGGAAAACAGCAGGCAGTAGGCAATCTTGGAGACTTGCCTATCGGTTTCTGGCGGGCTGATCCGTTGCGGGTGGGGCGAATAAACGGAGATACTGAAAAGAATGGCCATTGATAGGTAGCCCTGGAGGTAGTTTTGTTTATGGCTTTCGCCGGCCAAAGCTGCCAGGTACAACCAGCAGTGATTGTCGCCTCAAGCAACCGGGCAGCCGAAGAATGGTTGACGGAATCGCCGGTTCGCATGCCGAATGGAAGCTTGCTGGGTGAGCTGGAACGTCATGAGTTACTACGAGTGCAACCGCCATGATCTTACAAGACTTTTCAGCTTGACATCCTCCGCCTAAGCATCAAGCCCAACCCGGTCACGCGCTGTTTGCAGTTCTTTCTGTCCGAACATCCGTTGTCCGGGGAGAGCTGGATGGATGATCAATCGCTATCTTTTTCTGGCGGCATGTAGGGAATCAATCCCTTCCGGTAGGCTTCTTCTTGCAATGGACGCGGCAAATGTCGGGCATCCACGATGAAACCGTTGAGCGTGACAGACCAGGCCATTGGATTTCTTTCCATACGGCTGGGCAATGTCCAGTTGGGATCCATCAGGTTAATCTTAAGAATCTGCTTGATCTGGGTGGACCGGTTCCCGCCTGTGCTTTTAGACAATCCGAACCAGGCGCAAAGCTCATCGGCGCGCATGTGGGGTTTCTGGCTTTTGTCGAATAAAAAATTGGCCGAGCCAACTGTATGAGCGATACCACAGGCCCAACTTTTCGACTGGCCAGTGACCAGGGGCGAGGGTCGTTTACGCGCCAGCGTGGCCGCCATTTCACGGCAGACCTGGGCGTATTCGTCGTTGAGTGCTTCGCGGCAGAGCGCATCGGTTAACGCTGTGATGGCTGTGTAAATTGGAAGCATCGACTCAGGAACGGATAAACTTTTGGTTTTAGGGGGCATGAAAAACTCCTTTACTCCACCTCTGCTGAAATGCGCTCCAAACCCAAGGCTTCGGCGGCGCGTAAACGGAAAAGACCATCGAGCAGAATATAGCCATCGGCGGCGCGACGTACCTGGATCGGGGGCGTGATACCCATTCGTCTGGCGCGCTCGATGGCTTTTTCCAATTTAACGGGGTCAAGACTCAAGCTTTGCTGGGCGCGGGTTAACCTGATGCGATTGATTGGGATTTGAATAACGTCTGAATTCAGGCTTGGTGCTTTTGGATTTTGGATTGGGGACTGACTGAGGGTGATTCGCATTTGGAATCCGGTCTGGATTTGGAAGGCTTCCGTTATGTTGGCCAAAATTCCGGCTTCAGGCAAACCCGTTAAAACCACGCTGACTTCGGCTTTTTCGGGGTAAATGCTGGGGCCTTTGCTGATGGCAAGTTCAGCCTGGGCGAGCAAGGTGCGGGCAACTTCCAGGATCGCGCCCTGATTGGGCTGCGGATTAACCGTCAACAGCCAGCCGGTTTGCCCGGCCAGAGCGGCGATCTGCTCTTGATAACGCCCGGCGACCTGGGGCGAGATGAACGAAAGCATAATTTCGACATCTTTCAGGCTGGTACGGTAGAGCGTACTGCCCTCCAAAGCGGATTTGATGTAAGTATAGGCGGCGTTGATTTCCATCTGAGTACCGGCGGGAGCGGCAAAAGCCGTCACAGCGACAGCCGGCTGGGAGCCTTCTGTGATCTCAAGTTCCCAACCGCTGGTGGCGAAGAATTGGTCACAGATTTCATCAATATCGTCATTCAGGAAAGAAAACGGGGCCAGCGCTACCGTCACACGTTTTTGGTCGCGGTGGATGGCAGGGCTTTTGACGATTTGCCAGCCCCTGGGCTGCAATTCGCGAACCAGTGCGTTGAGCGCCGCCTGATTCGTTTCGGGCGAGATTTCCACCTGCCAACCGGTGGTTTCTTGCAGGCTGACGATTAAGTCGGCGTAAAGTTCGCGGGCCGCATCGGGGAAGTCAAAGGTCAGGGTGAGAATGTGATCTGTCAGACGGTAGCCGCTTTTTCGCAGGCGCGCGGCGGGTGGGAAGTGCCCATTGGCAATGGCGATTGCCTGATTCGGCTCCATCAGCGCCGATTTGGCGGAAGGCGGCTGAAGCGGCGTTAACTCGGCCTGGGTGGGGGGATTCTCTCCAAGAACGGCCAGCACGGCTTCGGGGTAGATCGATTGTCCCAATCCGGGGGCAATCTCCACCCACAGGTGGTCGCTTTCGAGGGCGAGACAGCGCACCGCGGCTGCGTCATCCCCTTTGATGGACAGCCATTTACCGATAGCGTCTGCAAAGTCGCGCATTTTTTCACGGCGCTGATGAGTGATTTCGTTCTGACGGGTGCGCGGGTCATCGGCGGAATCGGGCTTCTGGAAGCGGGTCTGTCGCTCGAAATGCAGTTCCACTGTTTGCCCGGCGCGCGGCAGATGAACAATCCGCCCGCGCTGGCTGAGGGCTTTTTCGAGGCTCTGGCGGGCCGGATCATCCCCATGTACCAGAAAAACGTGTTCCGGGTTGAGGCTTTCGGTGAGACTGATGAGCTGTGCTTCATCGGCGTGCGCTGACAGGGAGTATGTACCAATCCGGCATTGGACATCCACCTTGTCTTTGCCCAGGCGGATCGTGCCAGAACCGCGTTCGGTGAGTTCCTGCAAACGGCGGCCTGGCGATTCTTCATCCTGGTAGCCGGTCAGCAGGATGGCATGTTGGTGTTGGGGCGCAAGCGCGCGGGCATACGAGAGTGACGGGCCGCCCGCCAACATGCCCGAACTGGAGACGATGATCGCCGCACCGGGGTTCCAGATGAGCGCGCTGCGCTGCTCGTTGGAGGCCACCGGGCGGATGCGTTCGTTGAAGAATTGACAATTTTGTTCCTGCAAGGCCAGGGGCAAGGCTTCGCTAAAGCCGGGATAAGCCTGGCAAATGGCGCGCACCATGCCATCGGCCCAGATGGGTACGGGGGGCAGTTCGCCACGCCGTTGGTATTCGTTGAGAATCAGCAAAACTTCCTGCGCGCGCCCCAGGGCAAAGGCCGGGATGAGGACTTTGCCGCCCGCGGCTGTTACCTGCGCCGCCGTTTCGATCAGGTTGCGTTCCTGGACGGCGCGATTGGCGTGCAGCCGCCCGCCGTAAGTGCTTTCAAGGATGATGGCATCTGGCTGAAATGCGGGTGACCTGGCCCCATCCACTGTGCGCTGGGACGAAATGGAAACGTCGCCGCTGATCAGCAGGCGGCCTTCATCACTTTCCAGCCCGATCATGGCTGCACCGGCGATATGCCCGGCAGGGAAAAATGTGGCTGCCAGCCCATCGGCCAGTGGAATCCGTGTTTTGAATGGCACCGGCGCCAGCGCAGACATCAGCCGCTGCACGGCCAGATCGTCAAAAAGCGGCAGCTCGCCCTCCTCATCCAGCCGCGATTGCATAATGCGGCGCGCATCCTGGTGCAGTACGCGGGTAAGCGCCAGCGTGGGCGCTGTGGCATAAACGGGCACATCCGGGTAACGCCCAACCACCAGTTCCAACGCGCCGGTGTGGTCGGTGTGAGCATGGGTGATGAGCACGGCATCGAGCTTGCCTGAACCCGTTTCGATCTGGCTTAGGGCGGGCAATTGGTCGGCGGCCAGCCCTCGGTAGGACTTTGGTGAGGGGCGAATGCCGCAATCGACCAGCACGCGCCGTCCAGCGGTCTCCACCAGGATACCGCTTGCGCCAACTTCGTCCGCGCCACCTAAAAATGTGATTTTCATCTGCTCTTCCTGATTTTGGCTAATACCGGTGAAATGAGAACTGGGCTATTATAGCTTTATCAAGTTTTCTTTTTCGCCTTCTCCAATAATTGACATGGTAAACTTGATTTGTTTCCCCAAAACATTATAGGCCGCGATGTAATCACAAGGGAACAGTATTTTTGCGCGATCTATTTTCTATCGAAGAAAGAAAAAGTGCCATAATGGCGGGCATTATCCTCAAATTGCCCACCAATTTGCAAGTCGAGACGATATGAAAACTCTTTCAGCCACCGCACTCGCTCACCCGAACATCGCCTTTGCGATGTAATCTCAAGGGAACACAATATTTAGTCATGGCAAGGCTTGTAATACCCATATTCAGAGGTCTTCAAGGAAAAATTAATAAAAATATTCGCACCCCCTTTTCCTGAAGGGCGTAGACGTTTATAAATGGTGCGATAACTTTATCAGGTGGATGCCTATGCCAGATAGCT
>CAIWAX010000157.1 GCA_903910795.1 uncultured Anaerolineae bacterium | reverse complement strand
TGTACTGAGGAAGGGCCTCGCACGAAGTGTGCCCTGTGGGTCAGCCCGCCGAAATGGTGTGCGTGGAAGTTTGCCAAAAATTTACCAACAGTTTTGCGCTATACCCTCGAGGCACTTTCGATCATCATACATTTATATTTGTTGTATACTTTTCCTGTGGGATTCGAGAATGCCAACCAAGCCACGCGGCCAGACCGGAGTCTTTTAAAAGAGCCGCCATAACGACCCACGGACCGCTTGTTTTTTGAGGAAAACAATTGATAATGTATCTCTGTACACACAAAAAATCAGGACAATTTTGGTAAAAACCAACATCCGTCATTAATTACAAATAATACAAGGAAACCATGATCAAATTTTCTGAAGACATGCTCGCGTTGCTGCGCAAACCAAGCACCTGCTACCTGGCAACCACAATGGCGGACGGTTCGCCCCAGATCACCCAGACCTGGGTAGATACGGATGGTGAAAACGTCATCATCAACAGCGTGCAGGGCTACGTCAAACTCAAGAACATCGCGCGTGACCCGCGCGTGGCGGTGGCCCTTTCATCGCCAGACAACCCCACACGTTACTTCCAGATCCGCGGCCGGGTAATCAAAACCACCACAGATGGAGCCGCCGAACACATCGAGATACTCGCGCAGAAATATACCGGCGCGCCCTACCGCTGGTACGGCGGGCGCAGCCAGGTGCGTGTGATCATCGTGATCGAACCCGAAAAAGTCATCAGCATGGGATGACCTGTGCCTTTAGCGGAAAAGTCTGTTTCCGAGCTGGCCTTTTACAAAATCATGAACAGGTCTATATAAAAAAATATGAATGGTGAATTAGCACAGATTGTCGCATTGGTAGCGCACGGGAATTTCTTCCTGAACGGCGGAAAGACTGACCTCTCCGCGAATTCCACATTTCAATTTGTCTCGGCGCTTAAATTTGCCCGTTATAAAACCAATCAAGACAAACAAGGCCTGGAAATAGCCGCCAGCGTTTCTGATTGGTTTGCTTTTTTGCGTTCCATCAAGGCAACCCGTTTGTGGAATATAGCTTTTGGCTGGCAGCGCAAGGATATTCCAGAATATATTGCTGTTTCTTCCTCGGGCAGCGTGAGCATGGCCATTCAGGTCGATCTGCCGGATGGGTTTGAACTCTGGTACCCGCAGTGGAAAACCGGCGCTCCCGAGAAAAAGCCCTGGAATGTGGAATATCGCAGCCTGATGTTTCCAAATTCCTACATCCGGCCGCTGGAAAAAATGGATTTTGTGAAGGCTCAACTAAGGAAGACCCTTTCACTGGCTGAAAATTTTTCCAGACGCCCGGATGTAAATGCCGGAAATTGGGCTGCCTGCTTTGGAAAATCTTTGGAACTGCTTGATTCATCCACGCCCGCTGCCCCATTTCATTCGGATATGCTGCCTGCCGAAGGCTACAGCCTGGAAGCGCGCCAGGTGCTGGCTGCTGCGACCCAGGCTTATGTTTTTGGCGGCATGGGCTCCTGGAATGACCTGGGCTTCAAAGATTCGCAAACCCGCCAGGAATATGAAAAAGTTACAAAAGAATTATACGAAGATGTCAAATTTGCAATCGTCATGGCTTCCAATTCTTTTGAGCAGCCAGGATTAAAACCCGTCCAACCCAACACACAGCCAGCGGATGGAATATTGAACGGACTGAAAGGATTTTTCAAGCGATGAAACCCTCCGATTTACTGACACCGGAACAAAGCCAGGAACTGATCGAATTTACACAAAACCTGGTCAGGCTAAAAAGCTATTCAGGCCAGGAAGAGGAAATCATCAAATTCATCCAGCAAAAAATGCTGGCACTCGAATTTGATGAAGTTCGCATTGATGCGATGGGCAATCTCCTCGGCCGAATCGGCAGCGGCCCAAAAAGCATTTTGTTTGATTCACATGTCGATACCGTGGAAGTCAAGGATGAAAATCTCTGGGATTTTCCTGCTTTCGGCGGCCAGGTTGTAAATGGGCGGCTGCAGGGCCGCGGCTCCGTCGATATGAAGTCCGGCGCCGCCGCCGCCATTTTCGCCGCCGCGCTCGCCAAAAACCTGGGGTTTGCCGGGGGCAAAACCATTTATGTCTCCTGCACGGTCTTTGAAGAAGATTGTGACGGAGAGAATTTGAAGCACCTGTTCGCAGAGTTTGAGCTCAAACCCCAAAACGTGGTCATCTGCGAGCCATCCAACAATGTTATAGCGCTCGGTCACAAGGGCAAAGCCCAAATATCAATTAAAACCCACGGTGTTTCCGCGCACGGATCGGCGCCCGAAAAAGGGGTGAATGCCATTTACGAAATGGCCGACATCATCCAGCGGGTTGAAAAGACCAACCTTGACCTGATGAAGCAATCGGGATTGAGGGGCACCCTGGTGATGTCCAAAATTTCGAGCGTCAGCGTATCGTTGAACGCCGTCCCCTCTGAATGTGAAGTCTATCTGGATCGCAGGCTGGTGCCCGGTGAAACGAAGGAAGCCATCCAGTTGGAAATGGATCAAATCATCGCGGGGAAAAACGCAAGCTGGGAAGTTGGCACGCTTTACCGGAAAAGCTGGACCGGTCTGCCGATTAAATATGAACCCTTCCACCTGGCCTGGAAGATAGACCTGGATCACGAACTTTCAAAAACCTGTCTGGCTGCCTATCAGGCTCAATTTGGCGCGCCGCCCGCCGGGTATGATTTCTGGGATTTCAGCACGAACGCCGTCACACCTGTCAGCCTGGGAATCCCCACCATCGGTTTTGGCCCAGGTGAATACAAACTGGCTCACATGCGCAATGAGAGCTGTGAAATACAGCAAATCCTGGACGCCTGCGGATTGTATACCCGTGTCATTCAGAAGTTATAAATTTAAGGTAACTGCTCACCCGTGTCTTGGTTTGGCATAACCATCACGATTTAATTGCCCAAGTGAAATGCTAATCGCTGGCTTCCCTCGCAAGTACTGTCTCCTCCTCCCCGATTTTGGGAAGGGTTCTTTCACCCCGCACGCTCTTAGCGAGGATGGGTTTCTGCCAAACAGCACCCACCCCGTGAGCAATTACGATTTTTTGGATAAAAACCCTGGTAATCAACTTGCGCCAGTTTTTCAAATCAAAAAATGAGGAGCGTAAAAAAATGACCACACAATCTTCCCACCCGATCATCCCGGTTTCAGAATACCCGCAGCGCTGGCGCAGGCTGCAGGCTGCCATGGCTAAATTTGAGCTTGATTTTTTAATTGCCTATGCGGATGACCGCGCCACTTTCGGCCCGGCACATGCCCGCTGGTTGGCTAATTTCCCAGTTCATTTCGAACCTGTCTGCATTCTTCTACCCAGGAATGGCGACCCCGTTATGCTGGTTGGGCCAGAGAGTGACCAATACGCCCTTCTGGTTGGACAGATAGCCGATGTGCGTGTCATGCGCGAATTCACACATCCAGACGAAGATTATCCATACTCCCGCATCCAGAGCCTGAACGAGATCATGTCCGAAATGGGACACACTCCCCAATCAGTCAAAAGAGTCGGGCTGGCCGGGCGCGGATTAATTGGAAATGACCTGATGGCCGCCTGGCAGGCAGCTCTGCCCAACCTGGTTTGGGTGGATATGGAAAACGCCCTGTGTGATATCAGAGCATGCAAATCGCCTGCTGAGATTGAAGTGATCCGGCAGGCCTATAAAATTGCCGAAACGGGTTTTCAGGCCGCAACTGATACGATCAAGGTTGGGGTGACGGAACGTCAGGTTGCCGCCGAAATTGATGCAGCCATGCGGCGGGCAGGCTCTGAAGGCACCGGCATTGACACCATTGTCGCCTCCGGCCCCAACACTCGGCCAATCCTGGCCCGCTCCACCTTCCGGCCGATTGCGGCCAATGACCTGGTGCTGTTGACGATTGCGCCACGCTACGAAGGCTATCACGCCGCGATTGGCCGGGTCGTTCTGGTCGGGAATCCAGACCCCGAGATTACCCGTGCCCTGGAGATTGCCATTCAAGCCCAGCAGGCCTGTGCCAGCGCCCTGCGCCCAGGCATCCAAGGCCGGCAGGTAGAAGCTATTGGCCGGCAAATTGTAGAAAACGGAAACTTGGGACAGTATTTTCTCTATTCGGGCGTGCACAGCCTCGGGGTGATAGAGTTTGAAGCCCCCATATTTGGGCCGAGCAGCCCGGCTACGCTGGCGCAGGATATGATAATTTCCATTGATATCCCCATGTTCAATGCCCCCTGGGGTGGTTTGCGGATTGAAAATGGCTATTTGATCACAGCCAACGGCTCAGAACCGCTCCACAACACCCCTTATTGGATTCGAAAATAAAGGAACCTATTCACGGGCATTTTGGTTTGTCTATAATCCTTTCCGTATTCTGGCCCCAAACCTGCCGGGCCTCTTTTAGATAAAACAGATAATTTTCATAGGGCACATAAGGCGGTACCAGGTGGTCACAGTGCGGGATAAAACCCCCTTCTTCAACCAGTGGAGCCAGCCGCCGGACTTCAGCAGCAATTGCCTCCCTGGAGGATATCAGGATATTCTTATCAAAACCGCCGATGAAGCGCATGTCCTTGCCGAATTGGCGACGGTAATCGTATGGATCAGCGTGCCAGGTTCCAACCTCAAACGGGAACATGGTGTTAACCCCCACATCCAGCCAGAGCGGAGCCAGCTTGCGAATGTCACCGTCGCAGTCCAGAAACACAATATCAACCCCGTGGTTATGCAGCAAGTCAGTGATACGCCGGTAGTGTGGCATCAGGTACTGTCGAAAGTGCCTGGGACTGATGAGAGGGCCGGCGTTGTAGCACATATCCTCCCACATGGCGCAGGCATCGAAATGTCCGCCGGTGCCCAACACGCGCTCCAGAGAGCCGATCGAACAATCCGCCAGGGTCTCAACCATCTCACCAAACCAGGCCGGATCATCATATAGCACCAGCGAGAGATTTTCCAGCCCCATCCAGTTGCGCAGGTAGCCATACAGCCCGCCGCCGCGCACCACCACCAGGTTGGAGCGCCCAGGGTCGCGCCAGTTAGAAACACGTGCCTCCCAATCCGCGGGATAACGCCCAGGAGTAGCAGGGTCAAGACGCGGTTTGTAATGCTTTTCCCAGCTCTCGCGATCACTGAGTAAATGCCGGATGGGGTGCGGAATTGAGCTCATAAATTTGCGCCGCAGTACCTGCACGCCATCATCTTGCTGGATAACTTCGTGATCGCCGCGATCTTCGAGCTGGATTTCTGGAAATTTTGGATACCATTTGACATCCACGCCGGTCGTGTCGTAGAGGTCGTCCACGTTGTAATCCATTCCCAGGAAAGCGTGAATGTTGGCCTTGTTTATTTCAAGGGGCAGGCCTTGTTCATGCCAAACAGGGATGGTCTCATCCCAAAAACCGTAGTCTGCCATTGGACAGCGATCGACCGGCTGGTAGTGCATGGTGGCATTGAAGCGCTGGCGTTCGTTCATAGAGCGGTTTTTTACTCCAAACCAAATTCGCGCAAGGCCGGGGAGGGTCTCAGGCTAAAACCTTGGCCCCACACGGCGCGGGCTTCGCGTAGATAGAAAAGATAGTTTTTCAGAGGCACATCCGGGGGGACAAGATGGTCGCAGTGCGGGATGAAACCACCCTCCTCGACCAGTGGGCCCAGGCGGCGAACCTCGGCGGCGATCCCTGCCAGATCGCCGCGCAGGATGTTTTTGTCAAAGCCGCCAATGATGCGCAGGTCTTTGCCAAAACGCCGCCGGAAGTCATAAGGATCAGCATGCCATGAGCCGATTTCGAACGGAAACATGACGTTGATGCCAACCTCCAACCAGAGTGGAGCCAGCTTGTCGATGCGGCCATCGCAATCCAGCGAGACGATATCCACTCCATGTTTGTGCAGCACATCGATAATGCGCCGGTAGTGTGGCATCAGAAATTGGCGGAAATGTTTTGGGCTGATAAGCGGGCCGGCGTTATAGCACATATCTTCCCACATGTGACAGCCGTCAAAGATGCCGCCAGTGGAGAGGACATACTCAAGCATGCCAACGAATAGATCGCAAAGCGTTTCGACCATCTCTTCAAACCAGGCCGGATCATCGTACAACACCAGCGACAGATTCTGCATGCCCATCCAATCGCGCAAATATCCGTACAACCCGCCGCCACGCAGGAAGATAATATTGGATCGCTCGGCATCGCGCCAATTAGGCACGCGCGCAGCCCAGTCAAGCGGGTAGCGCCCGGTCGTGGATGGGTTAAGGCGCGGTTTGTAATACTTTCGCCAGCTCTCGCGGTCGGTCAGCAAGTGCTTGACCGGATGTGGAATGGAACTCATAAACTTACGGCGCAGCACCTGCACCCCATCCGGTTGCTGGATCACTTCGTGATCGCCGCGGTCTTCAAGCACACGCTCATCAAAAAGCGGGTCGAGCTTGTTAATGATGCCGGTCGTCTCATCGATACCGGTCATGCTGAAGTCCATGCCTAGGTAATCACGGATGCTGCTCATGTCAATCGACATGGGCAGGCCCTGCTCACGCCAGAATACCAGCGTCTCATCCCAAAATCCGAAATCAGTGATGGGGCAGCGGTCGACCGGCTGGTAATGCAGGGCGGCATTAAATCGCTGGCGTTGATTCAATCGGCTATTTCTCCAGGATTTGTGAGAGAAATAGCTTGGTACGGTCCGATTGTGGGTTGTTGAAAATCTGGTCGGGGCTGCCTTCTTCCACGATTTGACCCTGGTCAAAGAAAAACATGCGCTTGGCAACGGCCCGGGCAAAACCCATTTCATGGGTCACCACCAGCATGGTCATACCACTGCGGGCCAGTTCGATCATCACATCCAGAACTTCCTTGATCATTTCGGGGTCAAGCGCGGATGTAGGTTCATCGAAAAGCATGATCTTGGGCTGCATGGCCAGGGCACGGGCAATGGCCACGCGCTGCTGCTGCCCGCCGGAAAGCTGACCGGGGAATTTATCGGCCTGCTCCGGGATACCGACGCGTTTGAGAAGCTGCATGGCCAATTCCCCGGCCTGCTTTTTGTTTAAACCGCGCACTTGAATGGGAGCCAGAGTGATGTTGTCGATCACGGTCAGGTGCGGGAACAGGTTGAAGGATTGGAAGACCATACCAGTCTCGGTGCGCACCTTCTCAATGTTACGCAGGTTGTGGGTCAGTTCGATACCGTCAACCATAATCTGGCCACGCTGGTGTTCTTCCAGGCGGTTGAGGGTACGGATGAAGGTGGACTTGCCCGAGCCGGAGGGGCCAAAGATGACGATTACTTCACCTTTTTGAACCTCCATGTTAATGCCGCGCAGTGCGTGGAACTGCCCGTACCATTTATGCACGTCATGGCAGGAAATAATGGGTTGCCCCGCCGCAAAAGCTTCAGATTTGGGTTGAGGAGTTTGGTTTTCCATCGTATTTTCTCCAAGTTGCTCAGCGCCGCGTGGCATCCACACCTGTGCGGGCTTCGATCATCTGCCCGATGTAGGATACGATGTAGCTGATCAGCCAGTAAACAAATGCCAGGAAGATGTAGACTTCGATATGCCGGCCCAGGAACTGCGGTTGGGCCAGGACTACCCGGGCAATGCCGAGGAAGTCCAGCAGGCCGACGATCATGACCAGCGAGGTATCGCGGAAACTGCCGATAACCGAAGCAGTCAGGATGGGCAGGATGTTGCGCAGGGCCTGCGGCAGGATGATCAGACGCAGGCTCTGGAAGGAGCTCAGCCCGAGGGCTGCGGCGGCTTCGTGTTGGCCCTTGGGAATGGCCTGCAGCCCGCCGCGCACGTTTTCGGCCATGTAGGCCGCATTGAAGAGGGTAAAAGCGGTCATGGCACGCATCAACGGATCAATGTTGAAACCCGAAGGCAGAAAGAGCGGCAGCATGGTCTGCGACATGAAGAAAACCGTGATCAACGGAACGGCGCGGATCAATTCGATATAGACCACGCAGAAGGCGCTGATCAATGGGTAACGCGACATGCGCCCGATAGCCAGGGCGGCGCCGATCGGGAAGGACAGGATAATTCCAACCGCCGCGATCAGGCCGGAAAGCATCAGCCCGCCCCAGATGTTGGTGCCGACCGTTGGGATAGGGCCGTTTTCGGCAGTCCAGCCGCGCACCAACAACAGCACCACCGGCAGGTATACCAGCCAGGCCACCAGCACAATCCGGCGCAAGAACCTCGGGAAAACCCTGGCCAACCCAAATCCGGCCGCCGTGATAAAGCCGACCCCCACCCAGGTCAGGCGGGTGGCGGTGTCCACCGGCAGCAGGGCCAGCAGGAACGGCCCGCCCAGCGTGATGAGGGTGGCCGCTAGCTTCTGTCGGATCCACAGCCCCCAGGACAGCCCGATCAGGGCTCCAAAGATGCCGACCGCGATCCAGATGCGCCAGATCTGCTGGAGGGGATACTGCCCAACCATCAGTAGGCGTAGATTGGCGATGATGACTTGCCACTGGCCCTCAGTCAAGGTCCAGACCAGGATGCCACGCAGAGACACAAAGATGACATACAACATCACCAGGGTGACAATACTGCTCAGCCAGTTCTGGAACAGGTTCTTGCGCAGCCAGTTTAAAATGGTGTAACGTTCAGTAGGGGGCGGAAGGATCTGGTTTGATGCAGTCATATCAGCGCTCCACTATCTTGACTTTGTTGTTGTACCAGTTCATAAACAAAGAGGTGATCAGGCTGAGGCAAGCGTACATGCCCATAACGATCGTCATGATTTCAACCGCGCGCCCGGTCTGGCTGGTGATGCTGGAGGCGATATGCACGATTTCAGGGAAGGCGATGGCAGATGCCAGCGAGGAGTTCTTGGTCAGGCTCAGGTAGTTGCTGGTCATGGGCGGGACGATCACGCGCATGGCCTGTGGGAAGATCACCAGGCGCATGGTCTGGTAGCCGGAAAGCCCCAGGGCGTGGGCGGCTTCGATCTGGCCGTTGGAGACTGATTGCAGCCCGGCCCGTACAGTATCGGCAGTGAAGGGTGAGCTGCCCAACACCAGACCGATGACGATTCCCATCAGCTCGGGTGGCAGGACATTGCCGCCCGTATAGTTCAAACCAAGCTTGACCGGCACTTCAACGCTATAGGGCGCGGACGGCATGACCAGCCATGCGATGGCGCCCAGGATGATCATCATTCCCAGGCCGATCAGACCGCCAATAAAGTTATCCAACCGGAAACGTTTGACCACCAGCCGCACAAGGAAAATCGTGGCAAACAGGCAAACCAGCAGCGTGATCAAGTAAGGGGTATTGGTGGCAGTCGGCACCAGACTGGGAGTGTTCAAACCACGGTTGCTTAGAAAGGACGGCCCGGGCAGAACCGCGGCATTCTTGACATCCGGCAGGTTGAATACATACAGCGTATAAGAAAAGACAATGACCAGGAGCAGGGGGATGTTGCGGAAGATTTCAATGTAGAACCATGCTAACCGGTTGACCAGCCAGTTATTCGAAACGCGCATGATACCCACCAGCACTCCCAGCACTGTGGAGAGGATGATGGAAATGATGGAAACCAGGATGGTATTGAGCAGGCCGACTTCAAGGGCCGTCAGATTGCTGCTGGCGTAGGTCTGGTGGATGAGGGTAAAGCCGATATCAAAGCCGCTATTCAGGCGCAGGAAGTTGAAACCCAGCACCATGCCCTGCTTCGCCAACGCATTGGCCATGTTCTGGTAAAGAGTATAGCCTACCAGCACAACAATTCCGGCGAATACAACCTGGGCAAAAATCTGCAGGAAGCGCTCATCCAGTAGCCAGGCCGCGAGACTCTGACGATTCCATTTTAAAACTTTCTTTTCAACGCGATCATTCATAGGCCGTCCTGTGGATGCGGCTGAAGAAGGGGCCTGGCAGGCGAGTCAGGAGGCCCGCCTGCCAGGGTTGGTATCAGTTATTGCTTAGCGGAGGGGCATGGCGTACAGCAAACCGCCCTTGGTCCACTGGTTGTTAATACCGCGCTGGATAGCAGTCTTGGTGGTCGGGCCGAGGTTGCGCTGCCAAATCTCATCGAAGTTGCCAACGGACTTAATCAGGTTGTAAGCCCACTCATTCTTGAGGCCCAGCTTGGCGCCCATTTCACCGTTGACGCCCAGCAAGCGCTGGAGTTCAGCGTCCTGGCTCTTGGCCTTGGTGTCATCGACATTGGCCTGGGTGACGCCCTTTTCATCGGCAATCCACAAGGCAAATTCGGTCCAGCGGATGATATCGTACCACTGGTCATCGCCCTGGCGGACGACTGGTGCGAGCGGTTCCTTGGAAAGGGTCACATCCAGGATGACATAGTCATCGGGATTCTTGGCCATTGAGCGCTGGGCGATCAGGCCGGACTTGTCATTCGACATGGCATCGCAGCGGCCTTGTTCAAAGGTCGAGAAGACATCATCCGGGTTATCGAACAGGCTGGCGGTGTATTTCAGTTTCTTGGCAGCCATGGCATCCGCCAGGTTAAGTTCGGTGGTGGCGCCGCGGCCCATGCAGATGGAAGCGCCGTTCAGGTCTTCGAGCTTGGTAAAGCCGCTGGCCTTCTTGACCATGATGCCCTGTCCGTCATAGAAATAGGGCGGCGCGAAGTTCAGGCCCAGGTCGGTGTCGCGGGTGAAAGTGTAGGTGGTGGAGCGGATCAGGACATCGATGTCGCCTGTCTGCAGCATGGTGAAGCGTGTGTCGCCGGTGGTAGGAACGAACTCAACCAGTTTCGGGTCACCCAGAACTGCCGCAGCTACGGCGCGGCACATGTCAATATCGAGACCAGAGGCAGCGCCAGTGGAGTCGATCACAGAGAAACCGGGGTTGGAGGGGTTGATACCACATTTCAGCTTGCCACGGGCCAGCACACCCTTCAGGATGTCTCCGAAGCCGGTGGGTTTCACAGCGGCGTTGCCGGTAGCCGCGGTGGCGGCGGGAGCAGCAGCAGGCGCCGTGGTAGCGGCGGGAGCAGGGGCAGGGGTGGCTGCCGGAGCGCAGGCAGCCAGTAGAACAGACAGAATTACCATGACAAACAAAATCTTGCGCATTCTCTCTCCTTCATGCTATCGAAACAAGTATCAGGAATAGGGTGAACTACGAAAAATTGAAACGACCATGGGTTCTTTTATTTGAGAACACACCTCCTTTATTGGCTGTCCCGTACTGGAACCGGGATATCCATTTCCACTAAGCCTCCAGCACACAGACCAGGTCGCTGGCCAGCCAGAAGGGCGGCAGGTAGGCGGTGGCGTCGGTCAGTGGCAGCATTTCTTCGGCCAACTGGATGCCCAGCGCCTCAGTCATCAGTTTGCGACGGGCTTGGACGCGGGCCCAAAGCTCGGGATAGCGGGAACTTAGCTCGGCCCGCAGAGAGGCATCGGCCACGGCCACGGTGTCCTCGCAGTTCATCTGTTTGCCGGTCGGCAGCGGGGTTGGAATGATATCCACCTGGAAAACCATGCCCGAGCGGATTTTCTCCTGACTGTCAGGGCGGATGGGAGAGCTGATCCATTCCTCGTAAGAGGTCAGATGGCCCGGGTTCAGCATAGAGTGCAACCCGCTGGCGCCAAAACCAGCAGAAACGGCCTGGAAAACTTGCGCGCCAGTCACGCCGATGCGCATAGTCTGGTGCCAGGTGGTCACCGCGCTGAAATAGGGCGCAGCGATGTTCTGGAAGAAGGCTTCATCCGGTTCACCGAGCATCATGCCTGCCCGGCAGGACAAGCTGCCCCAATAGCCCAGGCCGACGGAGACGCCATCGCCGTATTCGATCAGCTTGGCGCTGGCGCTGCGCAGGCCATTGACCTCGCTTTTGCCCGAAACAAAGATGGGGTGCATAGTGAAAGGCTGCCCGGTATAGTTCATCCGGCTAACAGCCTGCATCTCGCTCATGCCCGGGCGGGTACTCTTGAGAATGTTGAAGACCGCCGCGGAAGCCGTGCGAGCGGCCCATTCGAAAGCGGCAATCTGCTCAGCCGAGTTGATATTGCGCAGACCGGTCTCGGGGTGCATCAGCAGGGCAGTGCCATCCACTATTTTGGCGGCAGGCCCCAGCAAGCCGCGCACCACATCCACAAAGAAAGCCGGCAGGAAGGCCGGGGCGGTCGGGTCATCAGTTTCGTAGGCATCCAGGTACTTCCAACCCACCAGACTGGCGGATTGACCGGCACACAGACCGATTTTGAATAATACATCCTTAAGGCGGGCGGCAGTAGTGCGTGGCTGGGAGTTGAGACTAAAGGTCTGGCATAGTTCCACATCGACTGGAACGCGCACAATGGGCAGATAGCCCAGGCCTTCGTTCCCAACAATCAGGGTACGTTTGCCATTGGGACCCAGCGCCAGCAGGGCTTCCTCAAAGCGCGGGTCGTAATTGACCAGCCAGGTGAGGTTGGCGGAATGTTCACGATCGGCAAAAACCAGCACCCAGTCCGCGCCAGTGGCCTGGTACAGGTCGGCCAGTCTGGCCTCGTATTGATAGGTAGGAACGGCCGGGATATCTTCCGGGAACTCGAAGCGAGGCATGGGAACGTGCTTTAAAACGACTTTCATAGAATCTCCACAAATCATTGGTTGCGAACCGCGTGGAACACAAAATCATAGCGATCTCCGCGGTAATAAGTAATCACGTATTCAACCGGCTGGTCATTTTCAAGGTAAGCCGGGCCTTCGACCAGCATCAATGCACTTCCTACCGAAATCTGCAGCAGTTCGGCCTGTTCAGGCGTGGACAGGGTTGGACGGATGGAACGGTCGGCGTGGCCAATCGGCGGTAAAAAGTGGGCCATCAAATCAAACAGAGAGCCCGAGGCAAACGAGTCTTCATTTAGGCCGATGGGGATCAGAGAGCAAGGCACATAAGTGGTGCTGATAGCCATCGGTTCGCTATCCGCCAGACGCAAACGCCGTATCTCGAAAGCCAACTCGCCAGGCAGTAAATTGAGCTGGGAGGCAATCGGGTCGGGAGGTAGAACCTGTGCCAGACCCAGCAGGCGCATGCCAGGTTTCAGACCACGGCGGCGCATATCTTCGCTGAAACTGACCAGTTTATGGAGCTGATACCGGCTGCCCTTGGGTGCTACAAAGGTACCTTTTCCCTGGCGGGAAACAACGTAACCCTGCTGTTCAAGCAGCTCGGTGGCATTGCGGACCGTGTTGCGGCTGACGTTATAACGGGTGATCAGGTCCGTTTCAGAGGGCAAAATATCGCCAGGCGCGAACTGCTGATGGATCATCAATTTGATCTTCTCCGCTAGCTGGAAGTACAACGGCTCAAAGCTATTACGGTTCAACGGCCTGTTTGGCATGGCAATCTAAGGAATAGTTTTTTATGGAATTAGCGTTGAAATAGGGTGGGGGCTGATTAGCTTATTAGCTTATTCCAATAAGCTCTAATAATTATACTGCTCCCCTCCTAAAAAGCAATAACAATTTTCGCCAACTTGGAATTGGCGAAATGATCACAGAAAAAGCCGGCATTTTTCTGGCGGATTGAATCTTGCGCAGCACCCCCGTTTTGCAGAATAACGTGTTTCCAGCTTTACTCCCTCAACAACCGCTCATACAAGACGAAAAAACCGAAAAGTGCCCCCATAGATAGGGGGTGCGGTGGGTTTTTCATAGCACTTTTAGGGAACTAAAACCAGGCGAATATCGCTGGTGCACTTACGGATGAAGATCGACATGGCGAAGGTATCTGCTGTACTTCAACCCGGACTGGCGGACAGCCCGACCCCAAGCTGCCGACTCGGCCGGGACTGTTCTAAACTTCCACGCCTTCCTGCTCCAATTTCACCCCACGTTTGAGTAAATGCTCAATCACCGGGCGCATATCGCGCAGTTCTGGCCGGAATAGCAGTTTCTTGAGGTTGCTCTTATCCGCGGGCGTCAGCGGCCGGGAACGCTCGTAGTTGCCATCCAACGTGGCGATATCCATGCGGTAGGGTTGGATGCGCTCGCTGACCAGTCGCCGCAACTGGCTGAGAATGTTGAAACCGCCGTAATCCAGATCCGACCAATGCAGGATCGGGGTTTCATCAGGAACCAGGCGCAACAAACGCCGCACTGCGGGCGCAGGATTTCCATAAGTGCAGATGACAGCATAACTGCCATCCTGGGCACGGATAAATTCGTGGAAAGTGGTCAGATTTTCAATAGACAGGATGGCCTTCGCGTGAGCCGCCACGCTCCGCAGGTTAACAGTTTGAGCGGCGGGAAACCCCAATGCAGGAAAGAAACCGCCTACCGAAAGAATTTCCCCGCTTTCCAGCCCAAGTTGCCAGTTCCCGGAGAGGTGTAGATAATTCGGGTTGGGCACCAGGTTTAGTTCCCGCAAAACTTCCTCGGCTGGCAGTCGTTTCCATTCCGGATTCCCAATCCGCGCCAGGCTGACAAGCTGGCCCTTGATCACTTCCAGCCGCTTGCTGTCATTGAAGATACGCACACTGAAAACGCGGAAAGGCGTTTCAGCCTGCAGCGCCGGGATGGCTTCCAAAACTGTCAGAAGGTCGCTGTCCAGTTCGCTATCTGTCAGACTGAAGGGCATTGGAGATTTTCCGGCGCGCAGATTCGCCAGGATCTGCCGGATTGCCCTGGCCCGCCAGTCATCGACAAAGCGGAATTTATCAGCCAAAAGCAAGGCTTCGAGACGCACCCGCTGGGCGGTCAACGCCGTGCGGTTCAGCACTGGATAAAGGCGGGTGGCCTGTTCCGCATCCAGTTTAATGGTCTGTAGAATATGACCGGTTTCGCCGGGCAGCCAAGCAAGATGGATCATACCGGCCTTTTCAAGCGCTGTGAATTGTTCGTTGGCTAAAATGCGCGGGCCGGGATCGGTCTGCGAGAAATAAGCCGGGATGGGCACATCCGAAATATCAACTTTAATGGCGCGCGCTGCATACTCCCCGCTTCGTAGAGCGTTGTGAGTTGCGCGGCGTTCATAAGTATCCAGCAGCGTATTCAGTACAAAAGCAACATCTGGCGAAGGGCTAAAAGAAATTTGCATCAGCTCTTACTCCCGTACTGGCCCTCAGGGTATATAAACCGGGATATCCATATATCCACAGCCTACTCTTTTTCCAACTCCGCGATCATCTCGCTTTTATCAATTTCAATCACGAATGAGTGGTTATTCTTTCGAACCACGGTGCAGACGCTGTCTACATACGGCAGCAGCGACCCGGATTTATCAGGCGGGGTAGCCAGCAGCACCTGCAACCCGGCCTGGCGCATAAACTGCAGGGCGCTGGCAGTGCGGGCTGTATCCATTTTGCCAAAAGCTTCATCAAAAAGGGCCAGGCGGATGGTATCTGAGGGGCGCGGCTGGTTCAACCTGTATGCCTGCGCAAAGGAAGCAGCCATGGCTACGTAAAACGGCGTGGTGGTTTCGCCGCCCGACTTTTTGGCGTTAATTTGGCTGAGCAGCGCCCGGTCGCCGTTGGGATAATGAATGCGGATGTCGTATTGTAAATACCGGCGGTAATCCTGCAGTTCGCGCAGTTCGATGTTCTCCTCATCGTTCCTGGTCAGGCGTTCAAACAACAGGTCCCAACCTTGCTGGTGCTTCTGGCGAAAATCCGAATCAAAAAGCGCCATACCCATGACCTGCTGGCTGTCCATGATCATGTCATAAACCTGTTTGACCTGCGGAGCGGGTTGGTTGATAAACTCAAAGCGTTCACCACCAAAGCGCAGACCAGCCAGGGTACTGTTCAAATGTGCCAACTGCTGACGGGCATCCTCAATTTGTTCGCGCAGGCGGTGGATGAAATTTTCTACCAGTTCCTGCTCGGCCAGGCCGCGCTGGCGCGCGATTTGGGTCTCATAGCCCGGTAACTCAGAATTCACCAGCTTTTCTTTTTCGGTCGTATAGCGTGTTGCGTATTCTGTTTCATCGTATCCGAAGTCGTAGTGCAGCGAATACTCCTGCTTGGCCTCCCTCAGGCGGTCGCGCGAACGTTGTTCAGCAGTCTGGTAATCGCTTTCGTAGTGGATTGCATTTTGGAGGATCACTTCCAGCGGCTGGCGTTCGCGGCGGCGTTCGTATTCTTTTTGAATATCGGAGCGCAAATCCTGCGCTCCCTTTTCGTCAACATTTTCCAGAACAAGCAAATTCTCGGCGCTCTGCAGCGCATCATCAGCAGATTTTTCCAGGCCGGGAACAACTTCCATTTCAAGATGTTTGACATCCCCTTCAAGACTGCCAAGTTTCCGTTCGATGGACGAAACTTCAACCTGCGCTTTTCGCAATACCGATTGGCACTGCTCCACTTCGGCTTTGAGTATGTCGATCGAGCGGGTATCCAGCCGGGAAAGTTCATCCCTCAAAGTGGTGAGTTCCGCTTCGAGCGGCGCAACCCGGCTCAAAGTTGGCAGCGCCGCTTCGAGCTCCACCAGCGGGCGGATTTTATCGTGTGTCAGGGCCAATCTTTCGCGCAGCGCGTTGGCACGCTCATTAAGTTGGATCATCTCGCTGGCAATTTCATCCAGCCGCGCCTGGTGTTGTTCTATTTGACGTGGGATGGCGCGTTCGCCGATAAACCAGCGCTTGTAAACCTGCGGGTTTAGATGGCTGTCGGTATAGTTGCGCCGCACAAAGCATTCACGCGTGATGGCGGTTCGGTGGGGTCGGAGTTCTTCAATACTATTGCATTTGGTATAGTTGCCCAGGATCAAGTTAATGAAGGCCTGAGCGGCTGGCCCGTTGGTGGAAACCTCGGATGCCAGGACATTTTCAGATGCTGTACTATGCGATCCGTGGCGAATGATGGCATCGCTATCAAGCAAAATCGCGCCATGCAAACCGGATTTATTTTGACGATAAAGCTGCATGGCTGCCTCATACTGCGCGGGCGGCACCAGCAGGACAAAGCGGTTCATACCAAGAATGCCTTCCACCGCATCCTGCCAGGTGAGATCTGGGATTATCAGCTCATTGCACAGGTATGTGACTTCGTTGGCGCCCAGGCCAAGTTCAGAGCGGATCATGCGCCGCAGTTTTGCGGTATTGGGTGCTTCAACCTCAACGCTTGCATCGCGGTCGCCGGTCCGCAGTTTGCGGATGTCAGATTCGAGCCCTGAAGCTTCCTCACGCAGAGCGGCAGCTTTTTCAATCAGCAGGGTTTCTGAACGGGAGAAAATTTGGGCGAGACTCATGATGGCTTCTTGAACCCCCCGGATTGCCTCGGGCGTGATCCGCCCAACGGTTTCAGCGATAAATGTACTCAGGGCAGGTGGAATGGGGGTTTTATCGGCCAGCAAATAATTGCGCAGCTTTTTTACATCAGCCAGTTCGCGCGCCAGCGAACGCTCAATTTCAAGTTTACGTTGTTGCAGGAGAGCCAATTCGTGGCTCAAAACTGCTATTTTCTCGCGCAGGTCTTTTTCGTGCACAGCAGTCTGATCCGTGCGCAGAGCAACTTCCGCATCGGTCAACGCGGATTGGGCAAACACCAGGTTACGGGCCAGATCATCGCGTTCAAGCTCAGCATGGCTGAGAGCCAGTTTCACTTCATCCAGTTCCAGGCGGCGCGCTTTCAAGGTGCCCAGAAAAACATCCGCTTGCGCTCGCTGGGCGACATAAGCATTGGTAATGCGCCGGCGGCGATTAGCAGTTCGTTCTTTGTCGAGCTCTTCAATACGGCTGAGAGAGTCGATCCGCTCGCGGACATTGACAGCCAGGCTCTCAAAGTGTCGTAAAGTTTCAAGTTGGGCTTGCAGGGTTTTGACATCCACCAGGTTTTCATCGAGCAGGTAGGTATGCACAAAGGAACGAATATCGGTCAATGGGCTGAATGCCAGGCCTTTGACGATTTTGGCGGGAAAGGTATCTTTAAGCTGCCCAAGACGATTGAGCAGGTGCACCCGGTAATCTTCCAGGCGCGAAAAGATCTGGGCGCGGCCTGCGGCAGGCAAAGCGAAGTTTTCAAGATGTCGCTTGAAACTGCGCGTATCGAAAACCTGGCCGGGTGACTTGAAGAACCAATCATCATTGATCGCTGCGTTGTGAACAATAAAATAAGCCACATCCGGGTTGCGGCCATCCTCATACGCATCGATGACCGCTCCGTGCGTGAAGAACGTGCCATCCGGGTTCTTGAATTCGAGCGCCACCACACCCGTGGCATCTGCGCGCAGGTAACGCTGACCTTCGGTGCCCAGCTCGCCGCGCACGTAACTTGCCAGCGTACGCTTGCCGCCGCTGAGCGCCGCCTGGTTAAAACGCACATCCCGCTGCCCGCCTACCAGGGCAAACTGCACGGCGTCAAGCACGGTCGACTTGCCCGCGCCATTAATGCCGATAAAATAAGTGGTTCCCTGGCAGTTGATAGTGGTGTTTTCAAACAAATGCCAGTTGACAAGGCGGATTCGGGTTAGAAGTTTCATGGAGGTTTATCCTGTTGCGTAGTAATTGCCGGGCAGCGTTGTTGTTGGTTTCGTCAAACAATTCTGAGGATGGGATTATCCCGGTGCGGTTTGCTCCCGGCTCTGCCAGGGCACACTTGCACTGGAACGCAAGTGCAGGTGTCGGGACGATGTTGGCAAAGCGCACGGAAAAGATGGGCAGAAGATATTTTTGACTTTTTACTCTTCTTCGCTTTCACTTTCATCGCCGCCAGTCCTGTATTTCCTCAGCCAGGCTTCCAACTCATCGGCTGATTGGATCGGCAAGATCAGCCTGACCGAACCGCGCAGACGAAGCCGGGATTCACTGTCACGCACATCGATCGAGCGGCCGTCGATGGTGTCAATCAACCCGATCGAACGCAAACGACGTAAGAGAGCTTCGTATTGGATTACGCCCAGGTCGCGTTCCTTGCCTGTAATGGTACGGTATTCTTCGCGTACCTCGCCAATCGTGACCACCGGATCGTTGGCCAGGCTGAGGTGCTCGATTTTCTCCTCGTACAGTTTACGCAAAACAACGATCATCAGGCTTTCATCAAGCTTGTAGCGCGCGCGGCAGTAACTGAAATCAGAAACAGCCTGAAAGATGCGGTGATAATCATCATGCAGCAGGCTAAAACCAGCCAGTTCGAGCAGTCCTTCAAAAACCGGGCGATGCCGGTGAACAAAATAGTAATCGTCCTTGTCGGTATCCACGTCCTGGTAGAGGAAAGTCTGCCCGAGCAAGCGGTTGACGATGCGCGGCACATCGCGGCGTGATTTTTCAGGGATGTCAGTAAGCAGAGTTTCAGACGAGAAAGGCATGCTGGGTTCCGTGGGAGGTTGAGATTGATTGGTTGCGGCAAATAGGGCTACCTATGATACGCACCCGTACTGAAACCGGGATATCCATGGCAGGTTGTGAGTTATTTACGCGTTAAATCGAAAGGCGCCACCCGGTAATTGCCCACTCGCACCGGCTCACCTGCTGCCGTCTCCAGCCCGTAACTGACTTCGGGATGGTGGGCGTAGGCGATAATAGTGGTCAGCCAGTGCAAATCCTGACAAATTTCGGTTGGGATTTCGATAATATTCAAGCGTTTTTGACCGTTGAAAAACCCCATCACTTTGCGGTTGACTTTTTCGGGTGAAAAAGCCTGGGTTACATCCTGCATGGTGGCGGCATGCAAGGCCAGCAGGTCATCGGGATGCAGGACTGGCAGGATGATGTCATCGGGAGTGAAGGGTGCGCGGCGTTGGGGCGGAGTGTAAAAACTGCGTGCATCCGGCGAGCGCACCGGCATTTGCCGCAGCCCCGGTGCATCATCTGGAAGCTCAGTCAGCCCACTGGTACGCAAAGCCGATAAACCTTTGGCCAGCGAAACCAGTTTATCTTTGAAACTTCCATCGGCGCTGCCAAGCTGGTAACGTACCTGGCGCAGGGATGTGCGTAAGTATTGGGCGTGACGGCTGTCAATATCCGCCAGCAGTGGATCCAACCCCTCAAGTTGATTGGAGATAAACGTCAGATAATGGCTGATTTCAGACTCAGCCTGGGCTGGGGAAAGCCGGCTTTGCGCGGCCAGCTCTTCGGCGGTATGGGTCAGCCAGTCGCCATCCAACTGCCAGCTTTCGATCTGGTTGATAATGTCGCGCCGGTAGCGCGAGACATGATCGGATGTCTTCAGGGCATGGTAAGCAGGCCCCAGCGTCTGGGTGTAATCATCAAATTGCAGGCGCAAAAGCGTGGCAACTTCGGTTTGCCGGGTGGCCCGTTCCACATAACGGCGTATGTTCTGGTTCAGTTCGCTCAACCCGCGCACCACCTGTCGCACATTTTCATATGTTTGCGTAACAGCCAGTGCCGGTGAAAAATCCTTGTTGGTGGTTGCCGAGGTAATCAATTGGTGCGCGGCGTAAAGTTGTCCAGTAAATTCGCGCGGTTTTTGTTCCTGAATGGTACGCAAGGCTTCCAACAGCGTAAAGGCATAATCCGGCAGGATAATGGTTTCAGAATAATCGGCATGTTGCTCGCGTTCAATCCACCCGGTATCCGCCAAACGACGGATCAGATATGAGGTGTACAACTGCTCGGATTTTTGTCCTGTGATCGAAACAGATTCGGTTTCCATGCTGGCGGGCAAATCCGCCCTCACAGCATCGTTCGCCATTTCCGCGGCGATCTCCCCCTCGGCGTTAGCCTCCTTCAAGTAGTGAACGATTTCATCCACTACCACTTCCCTTGTCAGTCCAAAGCGGTTGAACTCTGCCATGGTATATATCCGCAGCAAAATCGCCATATAATGCCGCTGCAGGGAGCCAAAACCCATTGTACTGAACAGATTGAATAAGTTAAGCGGCAGAATATCAAATGGATTCGGCATACTTTGCTTCCCAAACCAAAATATCCTGTGGCTGGCATTTCAACGCCGTGCACAATTTCGCCAGCGACTCCAGATCGATATGCCGCGCCTGACCCGCATCCAGCCTGTAGATAAAATCCTTTGGCACGCCCGCCTGCTCGGCCAGTTTGCGCGGCGATATGCGCTGCCCAGTTTCGGCCTGCTGTTTTCCCAAAAGGATGGTGATACGTCCGGTGGTAGAGAGTTTCGTATTCATGTGAACAATTGTTCTAATAATACATTCAATCGTTAGTTTCGTCAAGACCTTTGGCGCAATTTAGAGACATTTAGTAGAAGATCACAGGCAAACACCGCGCCGCGAGCCATTCCCGCTCACAAACTCACAGGGCTTTTCACAATCGGGGCACTTAATATTTGACAGCCCTGCTATTCATACCGTACAATCGCGGTATGTCCATTCTTCAATTGCTTCACAGCATGTGCGCTGAACTTCCTGACGCCGATTTAAATGCCATCCGGAAAGCGCGTGGATTCAGCGACAAAGAAACTGTTTCGCGCACTTCCTATGCCAGTTTTTATGTCTCATCCATTGGCGTGGCGGAAAACATAGCCGCGCTCACCCCAGAGGAAACTATTACTCTGCGCCTGCTGCATGAAACCGGCGAAGTGGACATCTCCTTTTTCGAGAGACTCTATCCTGTCAGCAACCAACATGGCACATATTCTCAAAAATATAAGCCTATTTTTGAAACCGTTAAAAGAAATCTCGTCCGGCGCGGATTGGTTATTATGGCTGAAATCAAAATGCGTGGCGATACCGTCCAGCTTGAACGCTGGCGCTTTGCCATGCCTGCAGAATTCGCCCCCTATCTTCCACTTTTAACCGCCGTCCGGGATGAAAAAGCCGGCCTGGAAAATGAGACCTCTGTCCGCCGCAAACTGCTCGAACTGGTTGGCGGCAGCCCGGCCATCTCCCATGACCAGATGCCGATCCGCATAAAACACGGCAGCCTTTATATCAAAGATTTCCCATTCTCGCTTGCCACCATCGCCATCTGGCAGACCGAAGCCTGGCGAAATGCCTTGGGCGCCCCCAAACCTACCGTACCCGCCTCGATCTCACCCACCGAAGCTGTGCTCAAGTTATTATCCAGCACAGACTGGACAAACCCGAAAACTCTCGAGCCTGCCCTGAAAATATACTGTTTTGGGGGTATGATTCCGCCCGCCGAAAAATTACTAAAAAAAGGCTGGGATTTGGGCTTGCTATCGCGGCTGGATATTGATTCCGTTCCCCATTATCGCCTCGCTCCAGTGCATTTACCCATTGAGCCCAGTACCCCCGACCCTGCCTCGTCCAATAAATATCCCGGCACAATTTACTTAGCAAATCGTACGAAATGGGCAGACACCACATCCAAACCAGGTTCCCTGATAGTGGATTTGCGCCTGATCCCCTTCCACGATCTCACCCAGCTCAACAGCCTTGCGCGTCTCGCCATCGAAAATAACGTCCTGTTGGCCTCGCCGAGCCTGGTCAAGCTTGGACAGGCCAGCCCTGCCCAACGTCGGGCGCCACTCTCGCGCTGGCTGGCAGAAAATATTCCAAGCTTTGGCAAAGCTCTCGAAACGGTCAACGCTCGCTGGGGGAAAACCCTTCAGCACGACAACCTGCTGGTCGCCTGCGTTCGTGATTTAAGCCTGCGCGTTCAACTTGAGCGCGAACTAAAAAATAATATCGTGATCCTAAGCGAACAATACATTGCCTTTCCGAAAGAATCTCGCCCTAATGTGGAGAAAGTTCTCAAAAAAACAGGATTTGTCATTAAAACGATCAAGCCCTGATGAATATCCAGGTACGATTCGCTAAGCAAATCGTACGAAAGCGTTTCAGCTTTTTGAAAATCACCTTAAATATGCAATTACAACCCATCGACCCCAAGCCCCTGCGAATCTTCTCCAATAACCGTGACATTTTGCGCGATCTGTTTACTTACCTCGATTACGTCAGCGAACACAGCGTTAAACGCATGGCACGCAGCAATGTAATCCCGCGTGCTGATTTGAATCGCATGGCCAAACTATTTGGCAACCTGACCTTTGAACCTAACGCAGGTCAAATTGACCCCGTCCAACCCGCAGGGCACATGTGGATTGATCTTATTGACAAACTTGCGCTCAACCTGAAGTTGGTTTATTACACCTTAAAAGGGGAATACCGCGGCTATACCAGTTCCGAAGAATCCTTCAACGAAAACTACATCAACGCCAATGATGCGGATATTGGAAAATTTCTTAATCTTTCTCCTGAAGCGCAGGAAAAGCGTATCATCGATGCGCTCCTTGATATCAAGGCAGCTTCTGAATATGATCAATCCAGCAATAATGAGTTTTATAAAACCAGTGTGGTTGGCGAACTGGATGGGTTTTATATACGGGGTTCAGGCACCGGGGTGATGCCCACCATCAAATTCCCGGAAATTCGCAAGTTTTTGCTGGCCGCGCTCCAAAATTGTCCTGCAGGTCAATGGCTCAGTACGCAATCGCTGATCGAGCACCTCAGAGACAACCACCGCTACTTCCTCATCCCCGAAAAGCTGCCCGAACCTAAAAATAAATGGGGTGAGATCATCACCCGTTACGGCAATTTTTACGAAGGCGCTGGTCACTGGGACAATAACAATAAACCCATTCCTGATGACATACAGGATGGCTTCGAGCGTGTTGAGGGGCGCTACATTGAGCGCTTCCTCGAAAACATCCCGCTCATCATGGGGTTCGTGGATGTGGCCTATGATCCCGCGCCCTACACCGGATTGCTGCCCAAACTCGGTTATCTCAAGGCTTTTCGCATCAACGAACGATTTATTAATTTATTTAAGGGGCTCGAAACCACCCCAAAAGTCACTATTCAGCCTAACTTTGATATCATCATTGAATCAGACTTCTACCCGGCGGTTGTCCTCCGCCAGATAGCCATGCTCGGAGAGCAAATGTCCAATCCTCAGAGCGGGCAGGTGGCCTACGTTGGCATTTTTCAACTCAAGAAAGCCCTGGTTGCCGCCGCGCAGGTGAAAAATCCGGATTTGGATGTGAATTCCCTGCTAAGAAAACTCAGCGGGCGCGACCTGCCGCCAAATGTGCAAATCGAATTGGATGAATGGTCTGGTCATGCCGATCAGTTTACGTTGTACGAAGGCTTTTCCCTGCTCGAAATGACGGACCCGCCGATTGAAGCCGAAAAATTCATAGCCGAGAGAATTTCTTCCGGCCTATTCCTGGTTCGCAATCCGGACGCTGTTTTTTCCATGTTAGAAAATCTCAGTCGTGTGCCGGTGCGGGTAAAGCACAAAATGGATGAATTCACCCCAGTCGCTGAAACCGCCCAAAGCATATTCTCAAAAGAAACAGCTTTCGATGCAGCCACGCAGCCCGCCCGCCAGATTAAGATCAGGCGCGTTATCACTGTCAGCTACCAATTCCCGGATAACGAATCTTTCGATACTTTCAAGAAAATGTTGGCTGAGTTGCGCTGCCCCTTCCAATCCGACCCGGTCACACGCGCGGTCAGCTTCCAACAAAAAGAACAGCCAAAATTTGATCAGGCAGTCGCAAAACTGGCGAGTAAATTTATCATTGAGATTGAATAATGCCATCACCATCTAACCCATTGATCGTTCAGGGTGATAAAAGTCTGTTGCTCGAAGTTCAAAACGAGCGCTACGAAGCCGCACGCGATGCGCTGGCGCGTTTTGCTGAATTGGAAAAATCCCCCGAATACATCCATACCTACCGCATTACGCCGCTTTCGCTGTGGAACGCGGCCTCATCCGGGCTGACCGCCGCCGAGATTTTGGCACAGTTGGAGGATTTTTCCAAATACGGATTGCCATCCAACGTGGTGCGCGATATCGATGAATATATCGGTCGTTATGGGCGCGTCAAACTTATTCGCGAAGGCGAAAACCTGATCGTGACCAGCGAAGACACTACCTTGATGGTGGAAATCCAAACCCATAAAGCCACCGCGCGCTACCTGCACGGGCGGCTGGATGAGCATCGCGCGCTGGTAGCTCCTGGCCGGCGCGGGCACCTGAAGCAGGCCCTGCTGCAAATCGGCTATCCCGCCGAAGATCTGGCCGGTTACGTGGCGGGTGAAGATTTACCGATTTCGCTGCGCATGTTAACAACCGCTGGGAAACCTTTCCATTTGCGGCACTACCAGGAAGAGTCTGCGGAAGTCTTTCACGCGGGCGGCGCGGCGAGCGGCGGCAGTGGGGTGATTGTGCTGCCTTGCGGTGCCGGAAAAACCATTGTGGGTATGGCTACCATGGCGCAGTTACAGACTTCCACGTTGATTCTAACTCCCAACACCGTGGCCGTCCGCCAATGGATGAGCGAGCTGGTGGATAAAACCTCGCTGACAGAAGATATGGTGGGGGAATATTCGGGCTTACAAAAAGATATCCGGCCTGTCACGGTCAGCACGTATCAGATCCTCACCTATCGCAAACGAGGCTCCGCTGATGAGTACCCGCATTTTGGCTTATTCAGCGCCCGCAACTGGGGCTTGATCATCTATGATGAAGTCCACCTGCTCCCCGCCCCCGTTTTTCGTATCACCGCTGAAATTCAGGCCCGCCGCAGATTGGGGCTGACCGCCACGCTGGTGCGTGAAGATGGCATGGAAGGCGATGTTTTCTCGCTGATTGGGCCGCAGAAATATAATGTGCCGTGGCGGGATTTGGAAAAGCAAGGCTGGATCGCTACCGCCATTTGTCATGAAATCCGCGTGCCGCTGGCAGAAAGCGCCCGCATGGAGTACGCTACAGCAGCGCAGCGTGAGAAATACTCGATAGCGGCGCACAACCCGCGCAAGCTCCCTGTGATGCAGGCCATCCTGGAACGACACATCGGTGAAAACATACTGGTAATCGGCATGTTCCTCGACCAATTGGATGAAGTCGCCACGCTTATACAGGCCCCGCTCATTAATGGACAGACCCCTGTGCGAGAACGAGAAAAACTCTATGAACAATTCCGTACCGGACAGGTGAAAATCCTGGTGGTTTCCAAGGTCGCCAATTTCAGCATTGACCTGCCGGATGCCAGCGTTGCCATCGAAATTTCCGGGACATTTGGCAGCCGCCAGGAAGAAGCCCAGCGCCTCGGACGCATCCTGCGCCCCAAGAGCGATGGGGCCATCGCCCATTTCTACACGGTCGTCACTCGCGAAACGGTTGACCAGACCTTCGCCGCCAACCGGCAAAGATTCCTGACCGAACAGGGCTATAAATACGAGATCCTATACGAGAATGAAGTGCTATGACAAAAACGCCCCGATTTCCGGGGCGTTCTCTTTGATTCACTTTTTATCTGTCACGTCTCCTCAAAATCCCCCACGCTGGGATAATCCCGGGTTGATTTGCCATTTGCTAAAAAACGCGAATGGCTTCCCGCAGCACCCTGTCTTTAACCTGCGGCCGCAGGGAATGCGGCTTGCCCATATCGACCTTACATCCGAACAGCGCCTCCAACCGTTTTTTCATATCTAAAAACTGGAACAAACCGGTCGGTCGGGCAAATTTCACAAGTAGATTGACATCACTGTCGGGACGGGCTTCATCGCGCGCAACAGAACCAAAAAGAGAAAGCGAAATGACATGGTACTTTTCCATTAACTCTTTTTTCTGTTCACACAAAATACGGATTGCCTCGTTACGTTTCATGCGCTACCTTTCCTGGGATTAGTCTGGCGAACAGGATCGTTCTGCCAGTGTTGGTTGACGGCATGGTTATTATGCTTTCTGAACAGCCGTCTTCAAACTTTGCTCCAAGACAAATATAGTATGCTCCACAGCCACAGGGCAGGGTCTTAAACCACCTTTTCTCCGTCGATATACCGTCGATACGCCCACGCTCGTGCTTCTCATCACAAAAAACACCCAGGTTGCCCCAAATTGGGCTCAGCCTGGGTGAAATATTCAGGTTTGGCGTTGAAAATGCGCCAGTTCCGGAGAACTTTAGAAGCCGACGCAGTAGGCCAGGCCGACTGTGCCAGGGCCAGTGTGCGTTCCAATAGCCGGGCTGACTTCAGAGAATATGGATTCCACTGACCCTAATTTTGCACTGGCGGTTTCGAGCACCGACCTGGCGTTGGCTTCTGAATTGGCATGTAGGGTTGCCAGTCGAATATTTGATTTACCGGCGCACTTCTCAGCTACCAGGTCAATCACCCGATCCAGCGCTTTGCTGGTTGTACGCACCCGGTCAGCCGAATCCACGATGCCAGCCTTAATCGTCAGGATGGGTTTCATGTTAAGTGCCTGTCCCAATAGCCATTGTGCGCCACCGATCCGCCCACCGCGATGCAAAAACTCAAGAGTTTCGACCGCGAAATACACACCTGTGTTGGGCATGATCTGTTCCGCCAGCTTTTGGCATTCGGCCAGGGAAGCCCCCTCCTGGGCCGCCCGCGCCACCAAAAGCGTCTGAAAACCAAGCGCCATCGAAATAGTCTCACTATCAAACAGGAAAATCCGGTCTCTGGCTGAAACAAGTTCTTCGCGCGCCTGGAAAGCGGATGCCAGGGTACCCGAAAGCTTCTGGGAGATAAAAATCCCCATGATGTCGTAACCCTGTTCGAGCAAGCCAGAAAAGGTCCTGTGCATATCTACCGGGCTTGCCTGGGAGGTGGACGGCATGACTTTGGCGGTTTTCAGGCGCGTATAGAATTCGCTGGGTTTGATCGTCAGCCCATCGAAATAGGATTCCCCTCCCCAAATAACCGAAAGGGGCACAACGCTGATATTCAGGCTTTTACATAATTCATCGGGGATGTACGCACTGCTATCTGTAACAACGGCTACTTTGGACATGGTTTCTCCTTGGGGCGAAAGGTTGTAATTTACAACCCGAAAAATTCAATTTCGGTTCAATTTTCGAAAAAGTCAACCACCATGTCTGTTAAATTCACGCTGAGCTGTTCTTGTGCAAATTATTGAAATATCAAGGCGTCGCGGTTGATTTAAACACAACCTTGCCGATATCTGTCACCTGCCCGGCTATAACCTGTACAGGAAATTCCCGCCCACTCAAAGAATCGGCCACAACGATCAATCGCTTGCCGGCCGGAACATTTTTTACTTCAAAAGACCCATCCGCGTTGGGATGAGCGATCAAATTTGTTCCCTCCACAAAAATCTGACCGGCAAACGGCTGCCCATTCACATCAATTGCCACCCCACGCACAGTCCCCATCCCGCGCAGGGAAGCCGAAAGATCGCTTTGCCACAGATTTACCATAAAAAGAATAATTACAAGTACCGCAAGGCTGATAGTCAGCATGCGTACTCGTTTCTGTTGGGGGGTCGCCTCGCTTACGTGATCAGGTGTGGCCGAAAAATTATCATCCAACGAAGGCGGTTTTTCGAATGACATAGTTTTTTCCTCAAGGGGTATTGGAGTTTAATGTGAACTGATCTATACAAACATTGGTGCTATCCCAGGTTCTTATCGCTGTGCCACCGCTGGGATAGGTATTGTTTGGATCCGTACCGGTCAGCACCACCTGGCCATCCACATAACCGGTAAATGTGTTTCCAACCACTTTGACCGAGAGATTATGGGTCTGAGCATACCAGTTGTAACCGGAATAAGATTTCTGGGCCAGCGGCGGAGTGATTTCAGCCCCATTGACCCACTTGCGCATCACAAACCCACCCAGTCCGGGATCATACTGAAAAGCATACCCATTCAGTCCAGAACCTGTATCTGAGGTGCGGAACATTATTCCATAGCCGTTCCCGGATGCCAAATCCGCTCCATTCAAGGATGCCGTATAGTCACTGGTGGACAGGCTGCCGTTCATCGAGCATTTGTTATACAACATCCCGCCGGTATAATTGTTGTTAATATTGCAAATCTGTCCGTTGGTAAATTGCCATGTGCCATACTTCAAGAGTTCATTTGAAATATTGTTGAAATCATCCTGGCAAATGGCGGAGGCTGCACAGTTTGAGACGCCCAATCCGCCAGCCACACGACAGTAAACACTCTGTACTGAAATCCCCATGATTTGCATGGTAATGATAGCAGCTACCGCAATCAGCAGTAATATCAAGGCGTACTCCAAGCTACCCTGTGCAGCCTGCCTCTTTCTTTTCATCAAAAATCCTAGGGCGAGTTAGGGCTCAGTGTGAACTGATCAACACACAGATTCGTGCTGTCCCAAGTACGGATGGCAGAACCTCCGCTGGGGTAGGTGTTGTTTGGATCCGTTCCAGTCAAAACTTGCTGACCATCCACATAACCTATGAAAGTATTACCAACTACTTTTACAGTCAGGTTGTGAGGTTGCGAGTACCAGTTATAGTTGGAAACGTAAGCCACAGCCAAGACAGGATTAAAGATTTCGGATCCATTCACCCATTTGCGAATCACAAACCCACCCAGCCCGGGGTCGTATTGGAAAGCATAACCGTTGATCCCTGATCCAGTATCCGTGGCGTGAAAGTAAATCCCATACCCGTTGCCGGCTGTCAAATTTGCCACGTTGAGCGACGCTGTGTAATCGTTAGTAGGAAGACTACCGTTTCCCATGGAACATTTATTGTATACCATGCCACCGCCGCCGCTGTTGCAAAGCTGACCATTCGAAACAGTCCAGGTGCCACTTTTAACCAGCGAACCGCTCAAGTCAGTGAAATCATCCTGGCAGATGGTAGACGAGCCGCAGTTTTTGGCGCCCAGTCCGCCTGCCACACGACAGAAAACACTCTCAACTGAAACCCCCGTGATTTGCATGATCATAATCGCAGCCACCGCGATCAACAACAATATAAGAGCATATTCCATGTTTCCCTGTCCGGATGGTTTTTTCGTATTCATGGGAACTCCTTATTGTTTGCTTGGCTGCTGTCGTCGCCGGGCGCGTTCCATTACCCGCTGCCAGGCAGCACTTGGAACAGCCGGTTCTTTCTTTTTATATTCTTCGGTGCTCCATAAATATGCCAGGTCTTCAAACAAGGCTGCTTCAGGCTTATCTGTTTCCAAGACCACGGGTTTCCCCATCGTAATGGCCATCACGAGCGTATCCGGCATATTCGGGATAACCACAGAGACAGGTTTTTGCAGCGCCTTTTCAATTTCCTTGCGCGCCAGGCCACTGGTATTAAAGTTCCAGTTCAAGACCAGTTGTACTTTTTCATCCGGGTACCCCAAGTCTTTGAAAGTGCTGAGCGCACTAGAAGCGCAGTGCACCGAAGCCAGGTCTGGAGCAACCAGCAAGAGAATGCTGTCTGCTTCATCCAATGCGGCGACAGTTGCAAACGAATAATCATGCGGCAAATCCATCACCAGGTATTTGTACCGGCTTTTACACAACTCCACCACGCGATGCACATGCTTATCACCGATCAACTCTGCTTCTTCGGCCTTGCGCGGCGCAGCCAGCAACTCCACGCCAGATGAGTGACGGATGACCACTTTTCCTAATATATCTGCATCGATATCTCCCGGCTTTACGCCGCCCAGGTTGGCCCAGTTATTGCGAGGCGGGATATCCAACATGAGAGCAGCCTGCCCGCTCAACAAAGCCAGATCCATCAACAATGTGGGTGTGGCCCATAACTGTGACAACCCAGTCGCGAGGTTAACCGCCAGCGTAGATACGCCAATCCCGCCGCGCAACGAGAAGACCGCAATTTTGTAAAGCGGGATGTCGACTTCCACGCGAGGCGCTGGGGCTGGGACAGACAGCGCAGCGCGGCGTAAATGTACCTTAACCCGCGCCTGCAGCTCCTCAAGCTGGAACGGCTTCTCCATAAAATCATCCGCACCAGCATCAAAAGCCTTCAAGCGGTTATCCAGATCATTAAAACCGGTTAGCATGATAATGGGAATTCTTGCGGTACGTGGGTCACTGCGCAGTGTTTTACAGATCTGGTACCCATCCATATCGGGCAAAAAAACATCCAGCAGCACCAGGTTGGGTACAACACGTTGGATGGTTTCCAGGGCTTCCTTCCCGTTCAGAGCAGGATAGACTTCATAACCTTCCGCTTTCAAGGCTTTTGAAACAAGCTTGAGCATTATTTCACTATCATCAACGAGAAGGATAGAAATAGCCATAGCCCTGCTAAGAAAAATTGGCGAAATTTGGATAAAGGGATAGAAATGCTTCTAAGGACACAAATACTGTGGACCACAGTAACAATATTATACCTGTCGAAACTGCCATAATTATGAGTATCTACCCTCATATTAACTAAACAAATACTTTCCCCAACCTGCTGCTATGCGCCAGAGAGAAACCTCCCGAGCTCAAAATGCCGCCGGGCAGGCGCTTTAGCGCGACGTTCCCCTGGGAATTTGATTTATTTGTTCAAATAATCGTGGATACGGGTATCATACTGCGCAGTGCGCGCAAAGCCCTTGATAGCCAGCCGCTTACGTGTTTCAGCGCTCAGGCTGCCCCCGCGCAATTCCGCCAGTACCATTCCGTAATCAGCAGGATCACAAATCAACCCCACCCTTTCATGGTTTTTGGCAGCCGCGCGTATCAAAGTCACCCCCCCGATATCGATATTCTCGATCACTTCAGCATAACTTACACCCGGTCTGGCGATGGTTTGTTCAAACGGGTAGAGATTGACCGCCACCAGATCGATATAATCCCAGCCCAGGTTGAGCAATTGCAGATGGTCAGCCTGCGTGGGGCGCGCCAGCAGCCCGCCGTGAATGGCAGGGTGCAGCGTTTTCACCCGCCCGCCCAGAATTTCTGGCGATTTGGTGTAATCAGCCACCTCACGGACAGGGACGTGATTCTCACGCAGGGCCTGGGCCGTCCCACCCGAAGCCAGCAGCGTCCAACCCAGTTCGGCCAGGCCCCTGGCAAAATCCACCAGCCCAGTTTTATCATGTACAGAAAGTATGGCAATTGGCATATATACACTCCGAGAAATGAAAGAAAATGGAAAGTACCCACGATTTGCTAAGCAAATCGTTCGGTATTGACAATCCGTCGAAAAACGAACTCATATTCAAAGCGAGGCCCCTTCTGATTTGCGGATGCCTCGGGAATGGCGCAGTCAAACGTCTGTTTAATGATGGAACAGGCGCACACCAGTGAAGACCATCGTCATACTGTATTCATTACAGGCCGCCATGACATCTTCATCCCGGTTGGATCCGCCCGGTTCCAGCACATAGCGCACACCGCTCTGGGCAGCTCGATCCAGGCTGTCGCGGAAGGGAAAAAACGCATCTGAACCCAGAGTTACACCGCTCAAACCGTCCAGCCAGGCGCGCCGCTCATCATCGCTAAGTTGCGCTGGAAGTTCGCCGAAGATATTCTTCCAGTTAGCCTTTTCGGCAGCCGTCACACCCGGCTGCAGGAACTGATCGATGGCATTATCACGATCCGGACGCTTAATCCCGGAAATAAAAGGGAGACCCATCACCCGCGGATGCTGCCGCAAATACCACAAATCCGCCTTACCCCCGGCCAGGCGTACACAATGCACCCGCGACTGCTGCCCCGCGCCCACACCGATAGTCTGCCCGTCCTTAACAAAACAAACCGAATTCGATTGGGTGTACTTGAGTGTGATCCAGGCCACACTCATATCGCGCACGGCTTCGGCAGGCAGATCCCGTTTAAGAGAGACAATGTTGGAAAAATCCGCGGAAGTTACAGGACGGTCATGCCGGCGCTGCTCAAAACTGACGCCAAACACCTCGCGGGTTTCGTTTTGATCCGGCTCATAAGAAGGGTCAATCTGCACAACTGCATACTTGCCGCCCTTTTTTGCTCTGAGGATATCAAGAGCTGCAGGTTCGTAACCAGGGGCGATCACGCCATCCGAAACCTCACGCGCAATCAGGCGCGCGGTGGAAACATCCACTGTATCGGATAGCGCGATGAAGTCGCCAAACGAAGACATGCGGTCCACACCGCGCGCCCGCGCGTAGGCTTCGGCCAACGGTGAAAGCTCCAGATCATCTACAAAGTATATTTTCCGCAGAGTATCGCCAAGCGGTACGGCAATGGCCGCGCCAGATGGGCTGACATGTTTGAAGGAAGCTGCCGAAGGCAACCCGGCGGCCTGTTTCAGCTCACGCACAAGCTGCCAGGCATTCAGACCGTCCAGTAGATTAATATAACCCGGTGATCCGCCCAAGATGGTGATGGGCAATTCCGCGCCATCTTTCATATAGACGCGGGCGGGCGCTTGCTGTGGGTTGGTTCCGTAGCGGAGGGGGAGGGAGGCTGGCATGGGAGGCTTCCTTTTGCAAATTTTAAAATGTAAAAACGGTTTTTGGAAACATTATATAATACCCGTTCTCAAATGCGTAGATATACCATTCACGGTCACAAATTGCGCTTTTTTGCTTAAGTGAAGAACCGCAATTTGTGACCGAGGGCATTATATAACGAAAAATTTCAACTGCTGGCGCCGCTATACTGGCGGATACCGTATTTCCAGACCTGGGAGGCGACCAGAAGGCTGGCAGCGCTGACGGCCAGGAAGATCAGAACCTGCTGACCGCCCAGCTCTCCACGCAAGGCCTGCACTGGCACGGTAGTGGCCAGCGCGATGGGTACGACGAAAGTGACGATAATGCGCAGCCAGGCGGGATAGACGGTGGATGGGTAGCGCCCTGCATCCAGAAGCGCCGCCAGGATGGTGACGTTGTTGTCAAACTTGGTAAACCAGAAGGTCAACGCGATCAACACCACCCACAGGCTGTAAATGATCAGTACCCCGGAAAGTGTGAGAACGACAAAGTACAACAAGCTGAGCGGGGAGGTGCCGGCCCCGGACATGAAGGTGCCAGCCACTACCAGGATCACAGCCAGCACCAGATCCCAGATACGCCAGACGGTGATGCGCGCAAAAGTGACCAGGAACAGGCTGTTGGCCGGCTGCAGCAGGGTGTAATCCATGGAGCCGTCGCGCACCGAGGCATTGAATTTTTCGGTGGCTGGCCAGAGCAGGGCCGCCATGAGGGTGTTGACCAGCCGGAAAACGCCTAGCAGGGTGATCAACTCGCCAACGCCCCAGCCGCCCAGTGTTTTGGTGTTGCTGAAGATGATACTCAGGCTGAGCAGTTCCCAGCCCAGCCACATCAGGTTGAGCAGCAGGTTGATGACTGTGTCGGCGCGGTAGGCCAGCGACATTTGCAGGTTGACCTGCAGGAAAACCTTGATCAGGCACAGGGTGTTTTTCATTTACGCACCCACCGCCGAAAACTTCTTCACGCCATTGCGCCAGGCCCAACGGAAGAGCAACAGGGACACAACCAGCCAAAAAACGCCCATCAAATAGCCCTGCACAATATCAGAAGGCGACAAACGGCCCAGGATCAGCTCAATCAGAAAATACTTGGTGAGTTGGAAGGGTAAAAAGCGCGCGATGCTCTGGATCAGGGGCGGCATGAGTGTCAGCGGCACAAACTGGCCGGAAAAGAGCGTTCCGAGGGCCATAAAAAATTCATGCAGGGCCCAGATGCGCGTAGTCCAGAAGGCGACACAGGTCAGGGCCGCGTTCAGGAGGAAGTTGATCAAAAAACCAAGCACTACGGCCGGGATCACCAGCAGGATGCCCTGCCAGGTCACCCCCGTAAAGTCGGGCTGGAACAGGAACCATAAAACGCCCCAGACCGGCAGCAGCGCCAGGAGCGTGAGCACCTTGAAAGCCATGTTATTGACCAGGGTGGTGGTCAGCATGGGATGGATCGGGCGGATCAGGTCGTTGGAAAGTGTGCCGTCCTGGACTTTAGAGGCGAAATTGTAAATGGTGATATCGCTGGTGAGCTGATCTATGATCAGCAGGGTCATGTAATAGATGACGAAATCATTGGCGGTCAGGCCGCTGACGCTGCCCTGGCTGCGCGCGATGGTCGTCCAGACAGACAGATAGACGACAGGTGAAACCAGCCAGTACAACAGGTACATCAAAGTGTTGGCGCGGTACTGCCACTGTTCGGCCCAGGTGACCTGCCAGAGACGCTGGTAAATTTTTAACATGGGATTACCCGTTAAAAGCCTGCTCGATCACGGATTCGATCGGCGGGTCGGTGATGGTGATATCGTGCACGGGCAGGTCGGCCAGCAGCCGGGCTGTGACTAAGGTGACCTGGTCAGCGCGCACCTCGATAAAGGACATTTCGCTTTCCTCATCCGCCTGGGCCGGTTTGCCGTAGCGCGAGAGGTCATGGGCGGCAGAATCACCCAGCCGGACGCCAATCAGTTTGAAGGGGGCGATTTTGCGCGCCAGGTCGTTCAGCCCGCCGTCATATTTCAATTTACCCTGATGGATGATGATGACGCGTTCACACAGGGCAGTCACATCCGCCATGTAGTGACTGGTGAGCAGGATGGTGGCGCCGCTGCGGCGGTTGTACTCCTTGAGGAACTCGCGGATACGCACCTGGGCTGTGATATCCAGGCCGATGGTGGGTTCATCCAGGAAGAGCACTTTAGGGCGGTGCAGCAGCCCGGCGGCCAGTTCGCATTTCATACGCTCGCCAAGCGACAGGTTGCGGACCGGTTTTTTGATAATCTCCTTGAGATCGAGCAGCTCATCCAGTTCAGCCAGGGTGCGTTTGAAATCCGCATCCGGCAGGCGGTAAATGGCCTGGTTGAGCAGGAAAGAATCCGCGGCGGGGATGTCCCAGGATAGCCGGTTGCGCTGGCCCATGACCAGGGTCATGGAAGACAGGTACTCACGCTTGAGTTCCCAGGGAGTGTACCCGAGCACGCGCGCCTGCCCGCCGGTGGGGTGCAGCAGGCCGGAAAGCATCTTGAGGGTGGTGGTTTTCCCGGCGCCGTTCGGCCCCAGGAACCCAACCACTTCGCTGGGTTCGATCTGAAAGCTGACGGTGTCCACGGCGCGCACATCGCGGTAGGTGCGCTTGAAAAAGCTGCGCACAGCCGCGCTAAAGCCACCTTCGCGTTCAGACACCTGATAGGTTTTGCTTAATTTTTCGACAGTGATTGCGGCAGATTGGGGCATAAGAGCGTTCGATCCTTGGCGGAAAACATCAGGAAAACACAAAAAGGGCTCTTTTTGTGTTTATTCAAGTATTTCGTGTTTATCGTCTTAACTTGAATGCGGGTCGAAGGCGTCGCGCAGACCATCGCCCAAGAATGAAAAAGCCAGCACGAGCAGCGTGATGGCGGCGGCCGGGATGAAAACCTGCAATGGAAAACGCTCGAGCTTACCCGCAGCACGGAAGATCATCAAGCCCAGGCTGGCGCCCGGCTCTTCGATGCCCAACCCCAGTAGGCTGAGGGTGGCCTCGTTGACGATCACACTGGCGACATCCAGCGTGGCGGCCACAGCGATCAGCCAGGCAACATTCGGCAGCAGGTGGGCAGCGATAATCTGGAAATCCGAGGCGCCCAGACCGCGCGAGGCCATCACAAAATCGCGGGATTTGACCGAGAGGGTTTCGCTGCGCACCAGGCGCGCCATCAACGGCCAGGAAACCAGGCTAAGGGCGCCCGCCACCAGGATGAGGCGTCCCATGCCGCCATAGGCTTCGCGGGCCGCCGTGCCAAAGACCGCTGAAACCAGGATAGCCAGCAGCAGACCGGGGAAGGCGAACAGCATATCCGCGGCGCGCGAGATGAGCATGTCAATCCAGCCGCCAAAATAACCGGCCAGCAGCCCAAGCAGGCCTCCCAGAAAGATATTCAGGAACTCCACCACAAAGGCCACCAGCAGCGAGACACCCACCGCCACGAACAGGCGGGTGAGCATATCCCGGCCGAGGTAGTCGGCGCCCAGCCAGTGCTGGGCGGAGGGGCCGGCATTGATGGCGTTGTAATCCTGGTAGACCCCATCGCGGGTGCGTGACTGATCGGAAGGCAGCGTGTTCTGGTAGAGCGCGGGCCCGGCCAGCGCCAGCAAAATCGCCGCAAGCACAAATATGCCGCTGATCGAGGCAGCCCGGTTGTGGAACAGACGCCGCCACCAGTTATTTTGAACGTGGGTCTGACCAGTGGGCAGATCGGCAGCGTTCAGGCTCATTCCACCCTCACCCGCGGATCGGCGATGGTGTAGGCGATATCGGTCAGCAAGTTCATAACCACTACTGCCAGCGCCAGCAGCAGGGTGGTGGCCTGGATGACCGGGTAATCGCGCTGACCGATGGACTGCACCGCCAGGTATCCGATGCCCGGGATGGCAAACAGGTTCTCAACCACAAAGGCGCCGGTCACCAGGAAGGCGGTTGCCGGGCCGAGTACAGTCAGCAGCGGCAACAGGGCGTTGCTGAGCACATGCTTGCGGATGACCACCCGCCAGGGCAGACCCTTGGCGCGCGCGGTACGGATAAAATCCTCGCGCATGACCTGCAGCATGCTGTTGCGCATCAGGCGCGCGATAAAACCAACATTGGCGGCTGCCAACACCAGCACTGGCAGGATAACCTGCTCGGGCTTGCCCCAACCGGCCACCGGCAGGGATGGCAGCCCGGCCTTGTACAGCGCCAGGTCGATAGCCCAGGCCAGCGGGATGATCACAAAAGACGGCACCGAATAAAGCGCCAGCATGACCGCCATGATACCGGTATCACGCCAAGTGTTCTGCCAGAGGGCGGCCAGCACACCGGCCAGCACACCGATGCCCAGGCTGAAGACCAGCGCCAGCAGCCCCAACTGCAAGGAGACTGGCACGCCATTGGAGATGAGAGCCCAGACCGGCCGTTCGGGATACTTGAAGGAGTAGCCCAGGTTGCCGTGCAGCAGATTATTCAGGTAGGAACCATACTGGAAGAGCCAGGGTTGGTCCAGACCGTAGAGGTGCCGCAAAAAAGCATAGCGCACCGGATCCTGGCGGCCGCCCATCATATTCAGAATCGGGTCACCCGGCGCCAAATAGCTCACAAAGAAGGTGAGAAAGGTGACCGAGAAAAGCACAAAAAGCAGGGAGAGAGCGCGCCGGGAGAGGATTTTCCACATAGGTTTATTGAACAAGAAGGGCGACCGGCAACCGGTCGCCCTTCTATTATACGGTAGGTTCAGGCAAGCCGCGCTTACTTTGCAACGGTAACCTTGGTCCAGTCACCCTGCGGAAACAGGCCCTGGGGTGTCACCACCAGCCCGCTGACCGTCGGACGGATCAACAGGTCGGCCTTGCCATAAAAGAGCGGCAGCCAGCCCACTTCGGTCAGGGCAATCTTTTCGGCCTGCTGGTATAGATCGAGCCGCTTGGCCTGATCGGTTTCGACATCGGCCTGGTCGACCAGCTTGTCAAACTGGGAATTGGAGTAATGGCCGTTGTTGTTGCCCACGCCGGTGCGAAGCTGCTGGGATACAAAGTTCTGTGGGTCGGGATAATCCGCGCCCCAGACGCTGATGTACATACTGAAGGCGGCCGGGTCTTCGGGCTTGTTGGCCGTGGCGGTCAGATCATCATTGAACTTGGCAAGCTCTTCGGTGTTGATCTCAACATCGACGCCCAGGTTTTCCTTCCACATCTGTTTCAGCGTAGCCGCGATCTTGGCGTAGTTCGGGTCCTGGTTATTGATGGAGAGCGCGACCTTCGGGAAGCCCTTGCCGTCCGGGAAACCGGCATCCGCCAGCAGCTTCTGGGCATCGGCGGCGTTAAACTGCTGGATAGCAGCGGCGGCCTGGTTGAAACCGGGCATACCGGGCGGGATGATGGTATCGGCCTGCAGCACAGCGCCTTCCAGTACCTTGTTGATCAGGGTCGGTTTATCAAGCGCCTTGGCAAAGGCCTGACGCACGCGCACATCCTTGAAAGGCGCCTTGGCGTTGTTGAAACCAATATAGGCCACAAAGAACTGGTTGACCTGTTTGAACTCGGGCAGCGATGAAACGCTCGAGATCTGATCGGTGGGGAAGTTATAGGAGCCCATGATATCCAGTTCGCCGGTCTGGTAGAGTTTGAGCGCAGTGGCGGGATCCTGGATAAAAGGCATGTCGATTTCGGAAATCTGCGGTTTGCCCAGCCAGTAATTGGGGTTGGGCACCAGGCTGATACTCTCGTTGTGTTTCCATTCCTTGACCATGAATGGGCCGGTGCCAAAGGCGGTATCGGTCCATTTGGTTGGGTCAGCTTCGACGGCTTTCTTTGATACCACAAAAGAAGCCGGGAAGGTCAACTGGTACAGGAAGTAAACCGAGGGGGTTTGCAGATCGATTTCGAGGGTCTGCGGATCAATGACCTTGACGCCCGAGATGGTCTTGGCCTTGGCGTTGGTGACATCCATCGAACCGACGATGTTGGAGAGATAATAACCAGCGTTGCCGTTGGCAAAGTCCGGGCCAAAGGCACGGTTGAGCGAATAGGCAAAATCATCAGCGCTGACCGGGTCGCCATTGGCGAATTTGAGACCCTTGCGGATGTGGAAGATGAAGGTCTTGCCGCCATCTTTGATATCCCACGATTCGGCGCCCGCGGGCGCAATTTTTAGTTGGCTGTCGAGACGCACCAGGCCTTCAAAGACCAGGCTGATGACACCCACCGATTGGGAAGCGCCAGCCAGGGGCGGATCGAGAGCCGGGAGTTCGTTGATGCCTACCAGGCTCCAGCGCAGGACACCACCAGCCGGGGCGGCTGGGGCAGCGGTCGTGGCGGTGGCAGCCGGGGCAGCCTGCGTGGCGGCTGGAACGGCGGTATTGGCAGCGGCCGGTGGTTGGGTGGCGGCGGGAGCCGAAGTGACGGCGACCGGGGTGGCCGTGGCGGCTGGAGCGCAAGCGGCCAGCAGCAGGCTGAGCAACACTGTCAGGCTGAGCATCCAGACAAAACTTTTTCTTGCAAACATGTTCTTTTCCTCCTGGAAAATATGAAACATAGGTGAATTGGGGGATTGCTTCGCCAGGAGCAGGCTCGCAATGGCAGAATAGGGAGTG
>CAIWAX010000156.1 GCA_903910795.1 uncultured Anaerolineae bacterium | reverse complement strand
TCGTGGATGGCTTCGCATCAAACCACAAAAAACATCAGAACCAGGAAATTTTGGGAAGTCTGAAGAAATTGCGGAGCGGCTTATTTTTCCCGAAGGGCCAGCACTTCCGCCCCGGCTAATTCCTCGGGCGTATTGACATTATAGAAGGCCAGTTCCTGCGGATCAAACGGATTGCATTCCTCCAGTGAGAGGCTGCGAACCCTGACTTTTGAAAACCAGGAAATTAGTTTCCACTGGTTATTGTCAATGGCCCATTCCACCGACGGAAGACAGGTTTCGCGCCGGTAAACTGCGTGCAAGGGTTCATAGCCGGTGAGCAACTGTGGGATGGCAACATCCACGTCTTCAGATTCGATCAGTCTGGCCTGGTAAGCTGCCAGGCCAGGGTTGGCAAACGGCATATCGCAGGCGATAACTGCCACCAGCGGGTGGCTGGCACTGGAAAGGGCTGTGTAAAGTCCGCCGAGGGCACCGCGCCCGGGTTTTGTATCTGGAAATAAAGGCAGCCCCAGAAATTGATAGGCTTCGGGTTGGTTGGTTGTAACAATCATCTCGTCTGCAATGGAAGACAGCCCTTTGACAATGTACTGAATGAGGGGCTGCCCGAGGAAAGGCATTAGGGCTTTATCCTGTCCCATTCGGCGCGATTCACCACCTGCCTGGATTGAAATGGTCAACATGCTACTATTATATACGGATAATTTCGTACCTTCGAAGTTGGATTTTTGCGCAAAAAGCTAGAAAATTTCTCGTCGCAAAGCGCCCTGTGATCACTGGATACACTGAGTTTTCTATTTGTGGAATAATCCCGGTACTTGTGGGATGGAATAATCCAGGTACGATTTGCCTGGCAAATCGGTTGGGATGGCGATGCTCTTCTCCGTGAAATCTCCGGGCAACTCTGTGTAAATCTTTCGCGAAGTGGCACTTGTCCGGGATAGGTTGAATACCAAAGGAGTACCTTGAAAACCCTGGCAGATGAATTGGATGTTTTTACAATCAGGGGGGATTTGTTCGAAAAGCTGGACTCTGGAGTTGTGCGTTGCGTTGCCTGTGCTCATCGTTGTAAAATTAATCCGGGCCGGCGGGGTGTCTGCCAGGTGCGATTCAATGCCGGCGGGGAACTGCGCGTGCCGTGGGGATATGTTGCCGCGTTGCAGGCTGATCCGATTGAAAAAAAGCCCTTTTCACACTTTTTACCTGGTGCCACTGCCTTGACCTTTGGCATGCTGGGCTGCGATTTTCACTGTGGATATTGCCAGAACTGGCTTACATCTCAAGTCTTGCGCGATCCAGCCTCGAATGTGGCACTGAACCTGGTACGCCAGATCAGCCCCCAGGAGGTTGTTAAAGCTGCCCGCCGTGTGCAGGCTGAAGTGGTTGTTTCTTCATATAATGAACCGCTGATCACCAGCGAGTGGGCAGTCGCGGTCTTTAAAGAGGCAAAAACTGCTGGATTAAAGTGCGCGTTTGTTTCCAATGGCAACGCCACGCCCGAGGCGCTTCAATATCTGAGGCCGTACCTTACTGCTTATAAAGTCGATCTAAAATCCATGCAGGCTAAAAATTACCGCAGCCTGGGTGGGGTTCTGCAAAATGTGCTGGGTACCATCCAGACTGCCCATCAACTTGGTTTATGGGTGGAGGTGGTGACGCTGCTTGTGCCAGGCTTTAATGACAGCCTGGAAGAGTTATTTGAGCTGGCGCGCTTCATCACGTCAGTTTCCCCGGAGATCCCCTGGCATGTGACTGCCTTTCATAAGGACTATAAAATGACTGCGCCCGGCAATACACCGCCGGAAACCCTGGTTCGGGCTGCGGATATTGGCAGGGAGGCCGGGCTACATTATGTTTACGCCGGCAATTTACCGGGTCGGGTGGAAGAATACGAAGATACCCGCTGCCCGCATTGCAACAAAGTTCTGGTGCGCCGCCGTGGATATGTATTGCGAGAATATCGCATCACAGCGAATGGAGCCTGCCCATCCTGTGGTTCATTAATTGCGGGAATATGGCCAGAAAATCCCAATTCTCCGAAAATCAATACCGATAGATTCCCCCTTCGGGTAATTTAATGTCGAAAAGATGCTGTATAATCAGTGAGCATTCTTGACTGGATGCCGGTGG
>CAIWAX010000155.1 GCA_903910795.1 uncultured Anaerolineae bacterium | reverse complement strand
TATTTGGCATAGTATCGCTTGTTTTAATCGGGATGCATTACTTTGAGCGCCAACAGCCTGAAACCCAGCGAACAAGCCTTATGGAAAGTGCCCATAAACTCAGTAAAGGCCGCGCCAACTTTTTTCTACATTTGCACCCGCCCACCATTCCGCTGCCACAAGCACGCTGGCGCTACACATTGGGCGCGGGCGGATTGGCAGTGTTTCTGGTCATTATCATTACCATAACCGGCTTACTGGAAATGTTCTTTTATATCCCAACCCCAACTCAGGCTGGCCTCTCCATCCAGATGATCACCTTTCTGATTCCCTTCGGAGGACTGGTGCGCGGCTTGCACTTCTGGGCGGCCCAGGCCCTGGTAGTTGTAGCCGGGATTCACCTCTTGAGGGTGATCTTCACCGGGGCGTACCATCCTCCGCGACGTTTCAATTTTCTTCTCGGACTTGGTTTGTTTGTACTTGTATTACTGCTGGATTTCACAGGCTACATCCTGCGCTGGGATGATGGCATTCATTGGGCCTTGATTGTGGGCACCAACCTGCTCAATACCATTCCGCTGGTTGGGGAAAAGGTTTACCGGTTTGTAGTTGGAGGACAAACACCGGGCCTGGCAACTCTGACACGCTTCTATGCCTGGCATATCATGGGATTGATGCTGGCCTTGATCAGCTTGCTGGTATGGCACATCTTCCGCGTACGGCGCGATGGCGGAATTTCAGCGCCCGAACCGGGCTTACGCACTACACCCGAGCGCATTAGCCGGGCTGAACTCTTGCGAAGGGAAGTGCTGGCCATGCTTATTTCAGTTGCCACGCTGATCATGGCTGCGACATTGATCCCGGCGCCTTTGGCTGCGCCGATCCTGGATGCAAGCATGCCTCTCAACCCAGATGTGCGCGCCCCTTGGTTTTTTCTGTGGGTTCAGCAGTTGCTGCGCTATGGCAATGCATTCTGGATGGGTGTCGCCATCCCTTGCACAGTACTGATCGTGCTGGCAAGCCTGCCGTATCTTCCCATAAACCGGTCTGATGACCGCACAGGACATTGGTTCCCGCGCACTGGCCGGCTGGCGCAAATCCTGGTCGGCGGGCTGGCCCTTATCTGGCTCATGCTGACCATCCTGGAGTTGCGAAAATAATGCCAGTCATCCCCACAGGGCACGTGTCACGCCGTGATTTTGTTAAGATTTGCGCTCAAAGTTTGCTGGGATTATGCGGTATTCTAGGATTGGCAGGTCTGGTGCGCTTCCTGAGCTATGAACCTGAAGCGCCTCCCCCCCAACGCTTCGATGTTGGGCCAATTACTCACTACCTTATCAACACTCGCACAATTATCAAGGATATACCCGCGGTACTGATCCGCAATCAGAACGGCGAATTCAGCGCCCTCAGCCTGGTTTGCCAGCATCTGGGTTGCACAGTGAACGCCACTGCTGATGGGTTTCTTTGCCCCTGTCACGGTTCTCGCTATGCCACGGATGGGCTGTTGTTGCGCGGTCCAGCAGAAAAAAGCCTGAAAACTCTGAAAATCGAAATTACAACAGATAAGCGCATCATCATTTATAAAAGCTGAAATGGATGTTTTCTTCAAGATTCATGAAAGAGTATCACGCAAAGGGCCCGGGGATGCGCCATCCACCAGTACCCATAAGTTCAGTATGGAGTTATAAAAATGACCAGTTATTATGGAACAGGTAAAAATTGGGGCAGCATCAAGAAAAAACTGGAAGGGATCCATCTCTCGGCCGATGACCCTGAGGAGATTAAGACCTTGCTTGGAAATTGCCAGGCCGAATATGAGCAGCAAATCAAGCAGGTGCGCCAGAAACTTAAGAACGAAATCTCACAATTAAGGCAGGAAATCTTACAGGAAGAAGAGCAGGCTCGCTCTAACCTGGCAGCGGTTTCTGAGGATAACTCACTGGCCATCGAGCAGTCGAAAGCCGCTCTGGATTTCATCAAACAAGATCACGGGATATTTAGCCCACTGCGTAATTTTTTTCGTTCGCGGCGTGAAACTGAAAAAATTTCTAACCTAAAAACCAGCCTTCAGACGAAAAACACTGAAATCGAGCAACCACTACAAAACAAAAAAAGAGAGATGGAAAGAAAAAAATCCCAGATCGATGACCTTTCCCGTCAGGAGTGCCAGGAAGTTCTGAACAAGATCGATGTTCTGCGCGGGATACTGGGTTCGCCAGAAATGGCAGGTGCGAGCGCCGAAAATGATCTTTTGGCATCCCTCAGCAGACTGTCTGGCAATATACATGTTCTCAACAATGTCACGATCAAGGTTGACAAGGGAATCTTATTCGAAGGGTTATTGATAAACCAGGCCCAAATTGACGCGCTGGTATTGACACCTACCGGGCTTTTTGCAATAGGTATCAAAAATTGGACCAAACAACCAGAAGAGAAAGAAACCGCCGATCCATACAGTCAGATCAAACGGGCTGCACAATTATGCTACGAGATGATCAAAACTGAATTTCCTGGCGTGACGGTACGCAGTGTTCTGGCATATCGCGGTCGCCCACCAGAATCTCAAAACCCAGGGATTGTAAAAGTATTGCCGCTCCCCGATGTTGCAGCCTATGTTGATTGGTTCAAAGACAACACGCTCTCAGAACGTACCTTACAAATGCTGCTGGATAAATTGAACAAGACACAAACAGCCGGCCTGGCAGAATAATTTTCTCCGCGCAATATTTCGCTTTATTTAGTTACACGAGCTTTCCGTATCCTCGCGTAATTACATAAAAGGAATGGTAATTGCCCACCAACTTCTCTTAAATTTACAAGACTTGAAACCCAGATAATTCACTGCTTGCTGACGATCACCCAGGCATTGTAACCTTCAGTTTCAATCTTCACACTGGCCCCCGCCGGAAAGAAGCGGGCAATGGCAAGTGGAGAAATAAAATGGCTGCGCATCAAAGCTACTTTTTCCACCACAGCCACCACCTTGACCTGCCATGTCCGAATATCGGGTTCCTCTATCACCAGCCGGCCACCCGGTTTGAGCACCCGCCACAATTCCGCTATGGTTTTGGACTGATCGTGAACATGGTGTAGGGCATCCACCATGATAATTCGCTCAAATATCCCATCATCAAAAGGCAGCCTTTCGACCGGTGTCTGAACACCCGCCAAACCTTTTCCGAGAGCCTGAGACAGCATACCACGTGAAAGATCCGCCACAATGGCCTTGCGCACATAGGAGGCTAATTCGCCTGCCACGCGGCCAGTGCCGCCACCAGCATCCAACAACATGCCGGTAACAGGCAACTCAACCATTTTCAACATCAACGCCAGCCGGTCAAACGGGATGGCGCGATCATAAAAAGGGGCTAGAAAATCAAAATGGTCAAACATGATATCAAGGTGTGGGGGTAACGGTAATCACTGCGAGAGTAGGAATTTCCCCGATTGTCACCTGACCTCTAATTTCATCCAGGATGGTCGGGCCAATACCCGGCACCTTCAATAAGTCTTCAATCCTGGTAAATGGGCCGTTGGCGGTACGATATTCAACAATTTTTTGCGCCGCAGTCGGGCCAATCCCAGGCACTTTATCCAATTCATCAGCACTAGCTGTATTCAAATTTACAGGCTTACCGGCTGGCGGCGTGGGGGTGTACAACAAGCCGTTCCCGCCAATTGTCAATTCCGGCGTAGGATTGCCAGTTCCACCCGGTATCACAAGCTGTTCCTCATCGATTAGTTTTTTTGCGAGATTTACTTGCGATAGATCTGCTTCACTCGAAAAACCGCCTGCCATCTGTACTGCTTCAACATAACGGCTGCCCGACGGTAATTTATAAACCCCAGGGTGTTTGACTGCGCCTGAGATAAAGACGTAAATTGGTTGCGTTGTTGGCGTCGGCAACAAGATAATAGGCTGCCCGACCGGTACGCGTGTTGTGACATACAATGCGCCCGCAACCAGCAATCCCGCCAGCAATCCAATCACAACATTGATAACAGTTTTCATCCTGACCTCCCGTTCCTGCCGGCCTGTTCCAATCCTCGAATGGAAAGTACCCATAAGTTCAGTAAAGCAGGCGGGTGAAAGCGGTTTTTGGTAACCATTGTTTTAAGATATTTTAACTTTCCAGCACCATCACCAACATTCGATCTTTTGTAATATGCAGGGAATTCACAAACCCGGCGATACGGCTTAGCCGCCTGAAATAACGGGGCATCCGATCTTTTTCGACTATGCGAAAACCGAACTTAGGGTAAAAGTTCCCCAGTGTAGAACGACAGGTCAAGTACAGCGGGCGTGGTCCCTCACTGACCAGCCTGCGGATGATGGCGCTTGCCAATCCCTGCCCGCGCAGGGCAGGTGCCACTGCGATGGAAGCCATTTCCACCGAACCATCCCCATGCGGTTTTAACTGCCCGCAGCCCGCGAACTGACCTTCAGGCGTTTCTGCCACGATAAACCGCCGCCAGTCCAGCCCTATCGGGTTGATTCTGACATCGTTGATGAGTTTTTTTATGGCAGGAAAATCCTGCTCCACCGCCGGACGCAGCACGAAATGGAAAGCACCCACCATTTGCTTAGCAAATCGTTCAGTATCAGCCAAATGCGCCTCCCGCAACCAGAACCACAAAAGTAAAGATTGCCCAATGAATTATAAACGGATAAAGAAAAGACCTGGTACGCCACGCAATCCAACCAAAGACAAACCCACCAAAAATAGTGGAAAGAGTCTCGATTTCAGGCTTGCCAATATGCGCCAGCGCAAAAGGCACAGCTTGAAGCCACAAACCTTCAGGGCCAAATTTACGGACATAAGCAAAGGTCAGCCAGCCCCGAAACATAAACTCCCAGCCCAGCAGGTCAAAAAAAGTATACACCGGAAGACCCTGATTGAGCAACGGCTGGTAGTAACTCCGCATGGATTGATCTCGGCTGGCCAGAAACCATAATACCGGCAAAATAACCAGCAGCGCAGCCATGGTTATCAATAATCCGACCTTCCACTCTCCGATTTGAAAACCATAGTTGCGCGGATCCTCACGAAAAACAAGCAGGATAAAGGCCATCGGGAATAGCAAATATAAAATTGTACGGTCAAATGGTTTCCACGGGCTGAAAATGTGATAATTCTCAACGATCAGCAGCAGGGTACTGATCACCGTGATACCAGTAACCTTCCAATCAAAACGCAGACCGCCCTGATGGAAGTTACCCATAAGTTCAGTACGGAAAGTACCCATAAGTTCAGTAAAAATGTCTTTCATGCTTGAAATATGAAAGGCGCGCCATTTTTCGGCGCGCCAGAAATAGGTCTTGGCGAAAACTGACGAACCGGATCATTTCAATAAATCTTCGAGCGCCATACGTGCCAACTGGGCATCAGCCTTTCCACCCATCTTTTTCATCACCTGCCCAACAAAAAAGCCCATCAAACCCAGTTTGCCGGATTTATACGCGCCGACTTCTTTTTGAGATTCGGCGACAACCTGTTCAGCCACCTTACGAATGGCACTATCATCGCTGACCTTTGCCAAACCTTCAGCCTGGACAATTTCGGCAGGTGATTTGCCAGTCTCGTTGACCTTGACCAGCAAATCCTTGCCAGTGTTGGTATTGATAGTATTGGCATAGATCG
>CAIWAX010000154.1 GCA_903910795.1 uncultured Anaerolineae bacterium | reverse complement strand
TCTCGCCGAATTGGAGATACCCAAAAGCGGGCACGATGTTGCCACGCCGCCGCACCTGTCCCTTGTTTCACCCCGGTGCTCTGCCGGGGCTGTCCTTCGGGAAAGAACAGGAGCGGTGGCTCGCAATAACAGCTATGCGAAAATGTGACACTGTCTCCCCTTCCCGTTTCGGGAAGCGGGTTGAGGGTTCTTTCGCCCCGCACACCTGCACTTGCCTTCCAGTGCGATTTGCCAAGCAAATCGTGTGTTCTTAGCGGGGATAGGTTCTTCTCCAAAATTATACAACCCGTGAGCAGTTACGAATGTTGTATAATTATCAAGTGAGGTAAAAACCTATGACGATGGCAGCGCATTCCCGAAATCAAAAAAAAGATTATCGCAGCGTCTTTGAGGCGGCTATGCGCTTGTCATCAGAAGAACAGAGGCGTTTGCGCGATGAATTGGCCAAACTCTCGGATGTTCACCTGGTCGCCCCTGCAAATTCAAAAAGTGCAAAACTTGAGGGCAAAGCACTGGCTGACCAGGTACGTACCGAACTGGCTGCCGGGAAGAGCGAAACTACTTCATTAGATGATGCTATGCAGCAGCTTCGGGGAAGAGAATGGTCATCCTAGACACAGACGTGTTGCTGTTGGCGTTGGCGTTTGCGTTTCAGCGTGACAGCCGGCAACCGGTCAATACTGCTTTTTTGGAGCAGTTACAAACTGAAAGCCCGGCGATCACGGTTTACAGTTTGATGGAAATTTTGGGCCAATTATCTTTCAATTTATCGGCGGAGCGCTTATCTGCCTGGCAATCATGGTTGGTGGATGCCTACGGGTTGACAGTTATTTGGCCAGTTGACCCGCAGGACGCAACCGCTTCGTTTTCATTTCGGGCAGAGATTTTTGAACGCCCATTCGAGCGAATGCTCGATCACCGGGCTGCATTTATGGATGCCTTAATCTTGGGTTTGGCAGAACGCGCACCTGAGGCGGAAGCATTCATTACCTGGAATGCGCGACATTTCAAAGGCAAGTCATCGCTGAAGGTACTGACACCCCAGGAGTATTTGGAAAAAGGCTTATAACAACCTACGCCCTCTGCCAACCGGCAGGGGCGTAAATTTTATGGCGCCGATGTAACGGCACACGGATTACTTCACATGGTCAAATGGGCGGCGCGACCATTTCAGCCTTCCGAAATCTTAAAGATTTCGGAAGGCTGCGGGTAGCTGCTGGATGCAAACCGGCCGGGCATGGTCTGGAATGTGCTGGTAGACCTCGGCCAGCGGAACCCCGGCCGCCTGGCACAGGATGACCGCCAGCGCTACGCCGTGCGCGACGATCAAAACCTGGGCGTCAGGCTGGTGCGCGGCAATTTCTTGCGCGGCGGCCAGGACGCGCAGCGCCAGCCCGGCAACGGTTTCGCCCCCCGGCGCGCGCGCGTGCAGCGGGTCACGCTGACGTTCTTCCAGTTCATGTGGGTAGCGCGCCAATATCTCAGCCGAAAGCAGCCCTTCCCAATCGCCGAGGTGGATTTCGCGCAAACGCGGTTCCAGGGTAACTGCCAGGCCGCGCGGTTCAGCGATCAGCGCGGCGGTTTGCCGGGCGCGCAGCAGGTCGCTGCTGTAGATGGCAGAAAAATGCAGGCCGCGCAACTGTTCGCGCAGCGCCTGCGCCTGCGCCAGCCCGCTATCATTTAACCCGGGCGCGGAGGGAGACTGTCCCTGCCACCTGCCCGAAACATTCCAATCTGTCTGCCCATGCCGCACCAGCCAGAATCTGGTCAATGCCGGCTCTCCAGGTATTCAGGCAGCTCGATCATGGGCGGGCGCTCGCGCTCGGCGATTTCTTCAACATCCAAAAAATAGCCGGCCGGGTTATGCCGGATCAGCTTCATGGAGCGGTTGACATCTTCCAGCACCGCGCTGCCAAAGCGTTTCTCCAATTTTCGAATGACGGTCTGGATGATGGCGAACGACATTTTGCTGAGCGCCTCGAGCGGCTGGTTGTGGTGGATGCGTTCGAGCAGATCGACCTGCGCGATGGCGTTCAGGCCGTAGCGTTCAAAGATATCGATCAACAGGCCGGTTTCCACGCCGTAACCGGAGAAGAAGACCGAGCGCTCCAGGGCCGCGCGCCGGCCGCCATATTCGCCGGAAAGCGGCTGCAGCACGCCGGAAAGCTCGGGATAAAACAGATTCAACAAGGGCCGCGCGGTCAGTTCTGTCACCCGCCCGCCGCCGCTGGCCTGCATTTTGGAACCCACGCGCAGCGGCCGCCGGTAAAAGCCTTTGACCAGTTGAATTTCCGGGTCGACCAGCAGCGGCCCCAGGATGCCGTAGACAAAGCGCGGGTGAATGTTGACAATGTCCGTATCGACCCACACGATGATGTCCCCATGCGTGACCAGCAGGCTTTTCCAGAGGGCCTCGCCCTTGCCTTTGCGCGCCCCCAGCCTTTTCAGAAGTTGCTGATGGATGTAGACCGGGACGCCTTCCTTTTCGGCAATCGCGCGGGTGTCGTCCGTTGAGTTGGAATCGATCAGCACAATCTCATCCAGCAGAGGCACTTTTTCCATCAGCGCCGTTTTCATCATATTAATGACCTTGCCGACCGTTTCCTGCTCGTTCAGGGCGGGCAGGGCCAGGCTGATGGTTAGCCCCTGCCGGCGCTTCAACTCAAGTAATTCATCTACATTTTTAAATTCATCGACATGGAAGGTTTTTTCTCCAAACCATTTGTCCACCAGGATGGAGATGGCCTGCACACCGGCGCCTTCATCATACACGAAGTGGGGCAAGGGGCGCGCGCTTTTAACCGCGATGACCGCGCAAGGGGCCTCATTTAAGATACGATCGGCAAACGGCCCCAGGGAAACCGGGCTCGTGAGCGGCTGCGAGGTGGTGCCCAGGATGATGACATCCGCCTGCCGGGCGCTTTCCAGGATAAACTGCGCGGGCTCGTCCGTAACCATGAATTGTTTCTGAACCTCGGGCATTTGCTGCAGCACGCGCTCCAGGCCGATGAAGGGCGCATCGCTGTCCGCTTGCGGGTCGTTTGTGCGGCGCAGGTGCAATGCGGTCACGCCTTTGGCGTGCAGCCCCAGGCCAAGCCGGAGGGATAACTCGGCGTGCGGGCCGCCCCGGACGGGCACCAGGATGTTTTTGGGTTTATTGGGGAGTTTGCCGCGCACCAGGGCCACGCTGCAAGAGGTGCGCGTCAAGACATCATGGGGGGTCACACCCAGGGCGGTCAGGTGGGCATCCCATTCCAGGCACAGCAGGTCGGGCTTCTCTTTGAGCAAAAGGTTTGAAAGCTCTTCCCAGGGTTGATAGGAAACGATGATGCGCGATTTGCTGGTAATGCGCTCATTTTTGCCCAAATGGCGTAACTGTTTACGCAGGGCGCGCGCGCCAACTGCGCCAACGCTCAGCGATTGGGCGGGCGGCACCACCACCACCCCCACCAGGGTGATGTGCGCGTCCAGGTGGCTGGCGGCTTCCAGGGCCAGCAGCCCGGGGCCTTCGTGAACCAGCGGGATGAAGATGGAGCGGATGGGTGAAAATTTCGCGCGTTTTTCCATAAGGTTTTTCCTTGGTAACTACTCACGGGTTGGTTCTTTTCAGGCGATTTGTGGGGAAAACCATCGAATTTTAGTTATTTGGTAACTACTGACGGGTATGCTAATTTGCCCATAATCTTCTTATTTTGGTTCATAGATGGTAACTGCTCACGGGGTGGCTGCTGTTTGGCAGAAACCCATCCCCGCTAAGAACACACGATTTGCGATTTGCTTAGCAAATCGGCAAATCGGGGGTGAAAGGCCCCTTCCCAAAATCGGGAAGGGGGTAGGGGGTTAGGTCAGTCAGAGCCTAAAGTGAAGCAATCTGTGAGCTGTTCATAGCACCGGCGTTCCTTAGACCAGCAGCGGGGCGATCTGGCGGGCGTAGATGGCTTCCCAGCGGAATTCGGAACGCACGCGCAGGCTGAGGCGCGCCACGGGTGAAGACCGGAAATACTCCGCCAGCAGGTTGGCAACCTGGGCGGGGTCTTCATCCGGGGAGAAAAAAGCCGCATCCTGCAGCCCCAACTGGCGCAGCGCGTGGATGTCAGCGCAGAAAGCCGGCAAATGGCTGAAGCCCGCTTCTATCAATGGAATACCGAAGCCTTCCTCCCGGCTCGGGAAGAACAGCGCATCTGAAATACGATAAAAATCAGCCACGACTTCATCCGGCAGGTAATTTTTTTGAAGCTCCACCAGAAAATGAACCGCGTCCACCAGCCCCAGATCGGCTCTCATCCTCAAAAGCTTCTCGAAATAATGAACATTGTCGCTGTTATGCGGGCCAAGCGGCCCTGTCACCACCAGCGCCGCCTGTGGGAATTGTTTCCGAAATTCGGCCAGGGTCAGCAGCGCCAATTCGATATTTTTGCGGGGCGTCAATCGAACCGGCAGGAGCAGAATGGGCGCGGCATCCAGCAGGTGGGTTTGGTCAAGGATAACGTTGGTCTGCGCCTCCAGCTTGTAAAAACGGGCGGCATCCACACCGTTTGGGATGACCGCGATGGAAGCCGGAGCCAGCTTCATCAACTCGGCCAACTCCGCGCGGCGCTGCTCCGAAACCACCACCTGCCGGGCGCCGCCCCAATCTGTGCGCAGCAAATCCCAGGGGTAGCCGTCATGCAGTTCAGAGCGATAGCGGGGCGTGCTCCAGGCCAGGTCATGATGCCACAGGATCAGGCGCGGCAGTCTCCCGGAGGTATGCAGGCGCTGAAGCGCGGCGGTCAGTGCCAGGTTCTTGTTCAGCGAACAGACATTATGAGCGATCAAAATATCACAATCCAGCGTGGCAGCCTGGAGTTGATTAACCAGCTCGTCTCGCAGCGCCTCGAATTCCGGGGTTACCTGCCCGCTATTGAGCTGTTTCTTCATTTCTGACAGGCGCTCGCTGCGCGAATCCGCCAGGGGCAGGGCCAGCAAGGGGATATCTTCATTGAGTGACCGGCCGCGCGCCGCGATCAGACGCACCTGATGCCCAGCCGCGCACATCAGGCGCGCATGGTGGGCGATCACGCTCTCAACACCTCCCACGATGGGCGGCACCGAGTGGTGCAGAAGGGCAATTTTCATCCCTGCTGCCCCAGGCAGTCCGCCAGGATGGACTGCAGGCGGCGCTCCAAAACCGTGAAGGAAAAATAGCGTTTGGCGAGCTGGTAATTGGTCTCCGTCCATTCCTGCGCCTCAGCCGGGTTCAATAACACCTCCCGAACCTTTGAGAGGGCTTCCTGGCTGATAAAGCCGTCGAACCAGACAGTCCGGAAACCCTTGGGCTTGATATCGACTTCATAAATGGAGTAATTATTGACCAGGATCGGGCGGCGGTAATAAACCGCCTCCAGAAAGGCATTTCCAAAACCCTCAATACTGGAAGGGTAAGTGACCAGGTCGGCATGCGGATAGATGTCACCGAGCGAGTAAATTTTTCGGCCATCCGGAGTCATTCCGCGCGCGTCCTGCACCTGCTCGGATTCAAAGCGCACCGTCACATTCAGCAGGCGGGCATATTCGCGCACATGGCGTTCGTATTCCGTGCCTTCATCGCCCGAAGCGTGTGAAATCACCAGCGTGGCCGGCAGCTCGAGGCGTTTGACCAGTTCGATGGCGTGTTCGATCTCCTTGCGCTGGATGATGCGCGTGGGCTGCAACAAAAAGAATTCGCCCGGCAAAATACCAAAATCCGCGCGCACCGAGGCAGTGTAAGCATCCGGCGCGGGCGGCGGGTTATCAAAATCCATGACATTGGGGATGACGCGCGCGTTGAGCCCATGCCGCCAGGCGAGCTGCTGGGCCTGGATGGAGTTAATGACCACATGCCGGATGGAGGGCAGGTTGGGCGGAAAGGCCGCCGCCAGGTAATCACCGACACAGTTGACCTGGAAGCGCTGCCGTTCCCAATGAAAGTCATGATGGTGGGCGATGGTGGGATAGCCCGTCTCGGCGATGAATTCGGTCAGCGCCAGGCCGAGCGGCAGGTTGAGCGGGATGGTGACGGCGTTTTCAATCACCAGGATTTCCAGGTGAAAGCGCTGGGCGAATTGATACAGCTCGGCTTTGAAATATTCCTTCAGCTCATGGATGCGGCGCGTCATGGCCGGCGGGCGCACATAAATGGAAAAGAAATCCTTTTGCAGATGGGCAATTTCCGGATGCGCGGAATGCGCTGCCTCGGTCACGCTCCAACTGCCCGAATAGGCTTGCTGGTTGAGCGCGTCGATTTCGGGGTGGCGATAAAAGGCCTCGGGCACCACCTGGCTAGACTCGGCCGGGCGGTCACATTCGCCCGCGAAGTAAAAACAACGGCAGCCCAGGCGCTCAAGCACGGCCGCCCATTTTTCAGTTTCCAGCGAAACCCCGTCCGTGCCCGCGAAACGGGTCGAGATAAAGCCAATGTGGTTCAACGTTTTTGTCATGATTTGTTTCTACCGAGAGATTATATTCATGGCGGGGGGTTGTTGACCTATCCCCCCTACCTCCTTCCCGAATCGGGAAGGAGGAGAATGGTTAATTTCGGTAGAGATTTGACGCAAAATCAGCGTCAAATCTCTACCTGCGGAGCAAACCATCGATAATTATGTTTTTGATTATTCAATTTCCTCGATGGCAGTCATAAGGTGAGCAACTATTGTTTTATCCAAGAGATCTGGTAAGGATCAAGGGTCATCTTCGTACCGGTCAGGTTGTGTGAGGCGCGGGGCCCTGTCGCGGATGGGTATGTGAATGTTACCCGTTTTTGGCTGACGTTGTGCATACAGATCATGTGCGATTCCCCACCGGGTGCTATACGTTCCAGCGCAAATACGGACGGGTGCACATCCAGGATGGTTTGCGCGCCATGCGGATGAAAGGCGGGCGAGCTGCGGCGCATGTTCAGAAGCTGGCGATACTGGCCGAAAACCTTTGAACGGATGGAATTTTGGCTGGCGAGCTCACTTTGCAGCTCAGCGAGCGAACATTTCTGGCGGTTGATCGTGCGGTTCATGCCGCTTTGCTGCACACCCGCGCGCCAGCCGCGCGAACCAAACAAACTGTGAAAGTAAATCCCGGGCACGCCCAGCAGCGCCAACATGCAGGCCTGCGCCGCCATAAAACGGCTGACCTGCACATCCAGGCTTTCAGCGCCGGGATGCCCCGGACGCAGATCATGCGGGTTGGAGAGCGCATCGAAATAATTGATATTGAGTTCATACGGGCTGGTTGAGCCGTCCGGGTTATTTTTATAAGAAACCAACCCGCCGTGTTCCAGCACCCGGCTGACCAGGGCGGCGATCTCCGCCTCCGAAAGAATTCCGCGCGCCGGGTTGATCCCGATACCGTCATGCGAGGCCAGAAAGTTGAAAAAAGTCGTGCGCCCGGAGGGCAGCGCCAGGCTGTGCGCCCAGGCAGACAGGGCGCGCGCGTCGCCGGTCTGAAAGGTGTGCAGGATCAGGGGCGGCAGCGCAAAGTTGTAAACAAGCTGGGCTTCGTTGGCGCCATCGCCAAAATAAGAGAGGTTTTCGGTGTGCGGCACGTTGGTTTCGGTGATCAAATGCACCTGCGGGGCCACCTCATCCAACGCGGCCCGCAGGAACTGGATGACGCGGTGGGTTTGGGGCAGGTGCAGGCAGGTTGTGCCAATCTGCTTCCACAGATAGGCAATCGCATCCAGGCGGATGAAGTCCGCGCCGCGTTGGGCGTACATCAGCAGAATATCGAGGATTTCCAGCAGCACCTCGGGGTTTTGATAATTCAAATCGACCTGGTCGGCGCTGAAGGTGGTCCAGACCTGCTGTGCGCCGGAGTGCGTCTGGAAGGCCGTCAGCAGCGGCAGGGCGCGCGGGCGCACAACCTGCGCAAGATCGGGGGCGCCGTCCACCACGATGAAATAAGCGCGGTAGCGCGGGTCGCCGCGCAGAAAGCCCTCGAACCATGCGCTGCCGGCCGAGATGTGATTGATGACCCCGTCAAACATCAGCCGGAAATGCGGCTGCAGGGCGGCGATATCCTGCCAATCCCCCAAGCCTGGGTCGACGGCGCGGTAATCCAGCACGGAGAAACCGTCATCGGAGCTCCACGGGTAAAACGGCAGGATGTGGATGCCGCTGACAATATCTTTTAGCTGGTCTTCACAAAATGCAGCCAGGGTTCGCAGGGGTTTTTCGCCCGGTGCCTGCACCTGGTCACCATAGGTGATCAGAATGGCGTCGCGTTCAGTCAGACCCGCATCCCGCGCCTGGATCAGCGCGCGGTATTTGGTCAGGATCGTTTCGGCCCGCGTCCGCAGTTCCGGCGCGCGGGCGGCTCCGTACAGAAATTCGAGGTGAGGGAAGAGGGGTGAGTTCATGGCTGGATTATAGCCCGATGTCGCAGACGCTGCAGACGGAATGATCGTGCGCAGCATGTACGCGCTGCAAGGGCTCTACATCTATTGATAAACCTTGTGCCGCGCGCCCATACCAGACTTCGGAAGTCTCCGGGGAGATATACCCCTCCCCAAAAAAGGCCTGTGACCGACCGGCGGGTGGGGCGGGTCTTTAGATTTCCAGCGCTGCGTGACCACTGCACGAGACAGTGTCCAGGTGCTTTGCTGGAGACCGGCCCTTACACAACCAGCGCGCGCCCATACCAGACTTCGGAAGTCTTAAAGACTTCCGAAGTCTCCGGGGAGATATACCCCTCCCC
>CAIWAX010000153.1 GCA_903910795.1 uncultured Anaerolineae bacterium | reverse complement strand
CGAAAAGGCTTCCGTCCAGTACATCATTGACGGCAAGCAGTCCATGACCGTCTTCAAGGATGTCCGCACCCTGGTGAAGGATGCCATCACCGCCGCAGTCACCATGCTGGGCGGCGGCACCCCCAAGAGCACCAACACCTACAACAACGGCAAGATTGATGTTCCTGCCGCCCCGTCCGCAGTCGTGACCGTTGACAAGAGCAATGTTAAGGCCGCTCTGGTTGACTCTGGTTACTACAAGGATACCGATTTCACCAATCTGTCCGGCGCCGCCGCTGCAGCTCCCACCGCTGCCCCCGCTGGCACCGCTCCAGATTGCACGCAGGCCACAGTCTTCTGCGTTGGCGTTGTAACTGACGTCGGCAAGGTTGATGACAAATCCTTCAACCAGTCCGCTTGGGAAGGCATTCAGCAGACCCAGAAAGATGGCGGCGCTGATTGGATCCAGTACATCGAAACCACCGACTCCAAGGACTATGCCAAGAACATTGCCACCTTCGGCGATGCTGGCTACAAAGTCATCGTGACCGTTGGCTTCAACCTGACCGAACCGACCTACGCAGCCGCCAAGCTGTACCCGAACGTCAAGTTCATCGGTATCGACCAGTTCCTCATGAAAGATGACAAGCACACCGATTGGCCGCTCGCCAACCTGGTCGGCCTGGTCTACAATGAAGATCAGTCCGGCTTCCTGGTCGGCGCTCTGGCTGCCATGATGTCCAAGTCTCACAAGATCGGCGGCGTATTCGGCACCGATGCTGTCCCGCCCGTCTGGCGCTATGGTGAAGGCTACCGCGCCGGTGCACTTTACGAAGATAAGAAGAACGGCACCAAGACCGAAGTTACCAATGTGTACCACAGCGATGTTGGTTTCGATAAGACCTTCTCTGACCCGACCTGGGGCGCTGACACTGCCAAGTCGATCGTAAGCAAGGGCGCGGACGTGATCTTCGGCGGCGGCGGCAAGACCGGTAACGGCGCAGTGGACGAAGCTGCCCAGCTCAAGGTCCTGGCCATCGGCGTCGACACCGACCAGTACGCTACCCTGCCCGAAGCGGATGCCTACCTGCTGACCAGCGCTCTGAAACCGATCCCGGCTCCTCTGGAAGCCCTGGTCAAGCTGGCCAAGGCTGGTCAATTCCCAACCACCGGTTTCTTCCTGGGTGGTGGTGGATACGCTCCGTACCACGATCTCGCCAGCAAGGTTGATCCCAAGATCGATGCCGAAATGCAGGCGATCTCCAAGGGTCTGGCCGATGGTTCGATCAAGACGAACGTTGCCCCAGCCAAACCGTAATATCCCGCTCCATCTGTAATCGAAGGGGAAAGAGGGTCACCCTCTTTCCCCTTTTTTGTTCCACCTGCCCGGCAAAAAATTATGCCTTTTAAAGTTACGAAAAAAGGCAGTTTCCAGGCCAGGGTAATATATAATGGAATTGTTGGGATGAAATAATCCTGGTTCTTTCTTAGGATTGATTTTGGGACGGGAGATGGGAGTATGCAGAACAGCAACGAAACAGGTTTCTTGAACAAAATGAAACAATTGTTTAATCCCCTGCTTGTACCTGTGCTGGCAATCGTGACCGCAGTGGTAGTTGGCGGGCTGATCATCTACTCAGTGGGCGGGGACCCGATCAAGGCCTACATGGGATTGATACAGGGGGCCTTTGGTTCGCCCAAGGCACTGAGCGAAACAGCCGTGTGGGCGACCCCGTATATCTTCGCGGGGCTGGCCGTGGCTGTGGCTTTCAACGGTGGGCTGTTCAACATCGGCGCGGAAGGCCAGTTGGCACTTGGCGCAGTGACAGCCGCCCTGATTGGCTATGCTCTGCCGGGCTGGCTGGGAGTCAAGACTCTCCCGGCATACATCCATATACCACTGGCAGTTGGTCTGGGGATGCTGGCAGGCGCGCTGTGGGCCGCCATTCCGGGAGCGTTGAAAGCCTATACCGGCGGGCATGAAGTCATCAATACCATCATGATGAACTACATTGCCCTCAATATCACCTCTTATTTACTCAATGGCCCGATGAAGGATCACGACCCGCTCAACGTTTCGGCCCGCACGCCGGAAATCGCCATGAATGCGCGTATTCCGGCCTTGTTTGCCAATCCGCTACTGCGCGTGCACTGGGGCTTTATCCTGGCCCTGGTGATCGCCGCGTTGATGTGGTGGATGCTTTGGAAAACCAAGCTCGGATTTGAGATACGCACAGTAGGCACCAACCCGGATGCCGCCAAATACGCGGGCATCAATGTCAAGCGCACCATTATCATCACCATGGCCATTTCTGGCGCACTGGCTGGTCTGGCTGGCGCGATCGAGGTGACAGCCCTGAACTACCGGCATGAGCTTGGTTTTTCGAGCGGCTATGGTTTTGACGCCATCGCGATTGCCCTGCTGGGGAAGACCAATCCTTTTGGCGTGATCCTGGCTTCCATCCTGTTTGGGGCCATGCGCAACGGCGCGACGCGCATGCAGTTCCTGACCCAGATACCCGTCGATATTATCTCCGTAATTCAGGCTCTCATTCTGCTCTTCGTGGCAGCAGATGCGATTATTCGGTTTATATACCGGATCCGCAGCCGTGAAGAAAAAGTGGTCCTGACCCGCGGTTGGAACGGATGAAATAATCCTGGGTCTCCCGTAAAGGCACACTTGCACCGGAACGCAAGTGCAGGTGTCGGGACGAAGTTGATTAGGATAGAAAGTACCGATAAGTTCGGTATAGGAGGCAGAATGGACTGGCGTCGTTTCGCAATTATCGCATTGGTGATAGCCATCATGTTTGGGACTGTCGTGCTGGTCGGCAGCACCCAGAATTCACCACTATTGATCATTACCAGCATGTTGACTACCACTATCGCGGTGGCTACCCCGCTGACCCTGGGAGCGCTCTCGGGTATCTTTTGTGAAAAAGCCGGCGTGGTCAATATCGGCATTGAAGGCATGATGCTGGGCGCGGCTTTCTTTGGCTGGCTGGCTTCAATTTACATGAACACGGTCTACCATCAGGATCCCCTAGTGAGCATGACTTTTGGCGTGCTCATAGCAATTTTGAGCGGGGGTATGTTTGCGCTGCTGCATGCAGTGCTATCGATCACTTTCAAGGTGGATCAGATCATCGGCGGGACCGTCATCAACATCCTGGCGACTGGCATCACTGGCTTTCTCAACCGGCAGATGTTCTTTGGCGCTGGCAGCGTTTTCAAAGGCCAGATCCCTCACTCTCCGGGCGTTCTGCCCTCTATCAGCATCCCCTTCCTGGCGGACATTCCAACTTTCGGAAGCATTTTTGTTCAGCAGCCCATCACCTGGGCAGCGCTGATCCTGGTGGTTGTGAGCTATTGGGTTCTTTCCCACACACGCTGGGGACTGCGGACACGGGCGGTAGGTGAACATCCCCGCGCTGCCGATACTGTTGGCATCAATGTGGTCTTCATGCGCTACGCAAACGTCATCATCGGCGGGTTCCTGGCCGGGCTGGGCGGGGCGTACTTCACCCTCGAATCGATTTCATCGTTTGAGCCGCTGATGACCAATGGGCGCGGCTTCATCGCCCTGGCGGCCATGATCTTCGGCAACTGGACGCCTTTCGGAGCCTGGGCTGCGGCCCTGGTTTTTGGGGCGGCGCAGGCTTTGCAGATCAACTTGCAGCAATATAAAGATGTGATTCCACCCAATCTGGCTGTGCTGCAAAATTCGTACATTGTGGGCCTGGCGCCGTACATTCTGACCATGCTCATCCTGACTGGCGTCATCGGCAAGACCATCCCGCCTGCCGCCGATGGCAAGCCCTACGATAAATAAGGAGAACAACATGGCCGACAATACGATTGTTCTCGAAGCAAAAGACATCACCAAACACTTCCCGGGTGTGCTGGCAAATGACAAGGTCAATTTTGATCTGCGCCGCGGTGAGGTTCACGCGCTGCTCGGTGAAAATGGAGCCGGAAAATCAACCCTGATGAATATCCTTTATGGGTTGTACCGGCCGGATTCGGGTGAAATCCTGGTGGATGGCGCCCCGTTGACGATCACTTCCCCGAAAGATGCCATCCATAAAGGTATCGGCATGGTACACCAGCATTTCATGCTCATACCAGTCTTTTCGGTCACCGAAAACGTGATGTTGGGCGCAGAGACTGATCACCGCGCGCATCCCAACAACGGCCCGCTGGCGCACCTGGATCGCAAGGAAGTCTCCAAAAAAGTCAGAGATCTATCCCGCCAGTATGGTTTTGATCTGGATCCGGAAGCAATTGTTGGGGACTTGCCGGTGGGTGTGCAGCAACGTGTGGAGATCATCAAGGCTTTGTATCGCAACGCCAAAATTTTAATCCTGGACGAACCGACCGCGGTGCTGACCCCCCAGGAAGCGGATGACCTGTTTAAAATCGTGCATGAACTGACCCAGCAGGGTGTTTCGGTGGTGTTCATTACCCACAAACTCAAGGAAGTGCTGGCTATCGCTGATCGGATTACGGTTATGCGCGCCGGAAAAGTGGTGGGCATAGCAAAACCGAAAGAGACAAATGAGCAACAACTGGCCGCCATGATGGTGGGCCGCGAAGTGATCCTGACCGTGGATAAACAGCCCGCCAAACCCAAGGAATCCGTTCTGGTGGTTGAAAACCTGCGCGTGCGTGATCAGCGCGATCTGGAGACTGTGCGCGGGGTAAGTTTTAATGTCCATGCGGGTGAAATCCTGGGCATCGCCGGGGTGCAAGGCAACGGCCAGACCGAATTGGCTGAGGCCTTGAGCGGTCTGCGCGGCATTGAAAGCGGCAAAATCAGCCTGGCGGACAAGAATTTGACCAATCAGACACCGCGCGACTTTACCGAAACCGGCCTGGCACATATTCCTGAAGACCGCCAGAAGCACGGACTGGTGTTGGGATACACCATTGCAGACAACATGATCCTGTGTGATTACTACCGGCCGCCTTTCAGCATCGCGGGCGTCCTGCAGCAGAATGCGGTGGATACAAACGCACGCAAACTAATCAAAGAATATGATGTGCGCACACCGTCCCCGTACGTCTCCGCGGGGAAACTTTCGGGCGGCAACCAGCAAAAAGTGATCGTGGCGCGCGAACTCAGCCGCGCGGTCAAACTGGTGATTGCCAACCAGCCCACCCGGGGTCTGGATGTCGGATCCATCGAATATATCCATAAGGAAATTGTCCACATGCGTGATCGTGACGTGGCGGTTCTGCTGATCTCGGCTGAACTGGATGAGATCATGGCTCTTTCGGATCGCATCGCCGTAATGTACCGCGGTGAAATCGTCACTACGGTTGATGCGAAGAGCGTTTCCCGTGAGCAACTTGGGTTGTGGATGGCAGGGGTTTCTCCCACCTCCGTGAAAGTATAATGACCAACCCGCATGGAATAATCCCGGTACTTGATTGGGATGAAATAATCCCGGTACTTGATTGGGATAGAAAATACCCACCCACAGGTCATATGCAAGTGCAGTAGGGCGCACGATCGGGGCAGTCCCATACAGGACTGCCCCGATTTTTTTCCGTAGGGCCATGTGAGTTGGGTAAGCGGTGGGGGATCGTCGGATTTCATATCCGAAGCATGTAGTATACTAGCCAACCCGCATAGGAACATGCCAGGTCAAAAATAACACAAATTTCTGACTTAACTGCTCACGGGGTGGGTACTTTTTGGCAGAAACCCATTCTCGCGAAGAACATGCGAGGTGAAAGAACCCTTCCCAAAATCGGGAAGGGGGAGACAGTATTTTTTAT
>CAIWAX010000152.1 GCA_903910795.1 uncultured Anaerolineae bacterium | reverse complement strand
GCTGCGAAAGCCCCAACTGTGGCGCAGAAATTCCATTAGTAAGGTCATTCTGGTTATGCAAAAAAACTAATCGTCGCCTTGCTTTGCGTACCGAAATCATTCGCGAACCTGGTAGTATTCCGCGAGTAGGGTTGACAATTTTTACTCCAAAAGACGAATCCGAAGTTCAAGGGAGAACTGTCAAACGAGCTAATGCCACTTGTCTTTGTTGTCAAACAACTCTTTCAGCTGAGCGTGTCCGTGTGCAGTTGAGTTCACAACTGGGAGGGGCAGATGTGATTTTTGATCAACAAGGCCATCGTATTGGTGGTGCCCTCATGATTGCTGTTGCCCTATTACGACCAGGTGAAATGGGAAGACAATATCGATTAGCCAATAAAAAAGATTATGATGTTGTTCAGTTAGCTCATAATTATCTTAGTGAATTGAATGCCAAGAAAACCACTACTGGATTTTCTATAACTCCAGATGAACCATTGCCTTGGAAGCACGGACATCGTTCAATCGGGGCCCCTCGTATTTACGGTATGAAAGCTTGGGGGGATTACTTTACAGCGCGTCAAAAACTCTCCCTGTCCATTTTTATCCAACAATTAAATAAGTTAGAGAAACTTGGAACCATTAGTTATCTGTTAGAACCATTGAGTTTGATTATTTCGAAATTAAGTGAATTATCCAATGCGAATGGAAGGTGGGAACCAGTTGCGGAATGTCCCCGCTCTATTTTTTCTCGTCATGATTTACCCGCCACCTGGGATTTCGCTGAGGGAGTTACAACTTCTAGTTCAAGTGGAGGTTTTGAACAAGTTCTGGATAATTTCGTAAACAATTTGTCTCAAGTTGGATGTGAATGGTCCATTGGTCAAGTTCAACAGGCCGATGCGTGCGAGTCTCCTCTTGCAGATGAGTCTGTTCAAGTTTGGTTCACTGATCCACCTTATTATGACGCGGTTGCTTATGCTGATTTATCAGACTTCTTTTATGTTTGGTTAAAAAGATGTTTTATTACTAAACCTATTGCAGGCGATCCTTTTGATAAGGAAAATCCACTTGTTCCAAAATCTAAAGAATTAACCGTAACAACGGTTTCTTCCGAAAACGGTTTGCCTAAAAATAAAAATTTCTTTGAGAGTGGAATGGGAAAGGCATTTGCTGAGGGAAGACGGGTCTTGTCGGATCAAGGCTTGGCTTGTGTGGTCTTTGCACATAAGACGACAGAAGGGTGGGAGTCGCTATTAGGTGGTATGTTGAAGGCTGGGTGGGTAATAGTGTCATCCTGGCCCATTGCTACAGAAATGGGGCATCGATTTAATGCGCGTGATGTGGCTGCCCTTGCTACTAGCGTTCACTTAGTCTGCAGACCACGACCAGAAGATGCTCCTCTTGGTGACTGGAGCGCCGTTTCACGCGAATTGCCGCGTAAAGTTGGCGACTGGATGCAGCGATTGCAAAGCGAAGGCGTGCGCGGCGCAGACCTGGTGTTTGCCTGTATTGGGCCGGCGCTCGAAATCTACAGTCGCTACTCCAAAGTGGTTGATGCCGAAGACCGCGAAATCCCACTGGGCGGCGACCCCGAGGCGCGTGAACCGCACCTGCGCGGCTATTTGGCGTATGTCTGGGAAGTAGTCGGGCGCATGGCGCTCGAACAGGTGCTCGGCGCAGGCGAAACCGCCGGGCGTACAGGCACGGCCAACGCGCTGGAGGAAGATGCGCGTCTGACCGCTTTGTTCCTGTGGACGATGCAGAGCACCGATAGCAGCGCCCCCGCAGCGAAGGCCGAAAAGCAACCGTCAATGGTAACAAATGAAACCGACGATGATGACGAAGAAACACCCAAAGCCAAAACCAAGAGCGGGTTCAGCCTGCCATTTGATGTAGTGCGACGTTTTGCCCAGCCGTTGGGCATTCACCTGCCGGACTGGGAAGGGCGCATCATCGACAGCGACAAGGGCGTCATTACCCTGCTGGCGGTCAATGAACGCGCGCATCAATTGCTGGGTGAAGAAGATGCGCAGTCCTTTGCCGATGCGCTTGAACGCGACCCGGAACGTCCGAAACAAATGAGCTTTTTCACGGACGCGGATCCGGCCCCACGCGCGCGTGCGGTCCGTAAAGCGAGCAAGCCGGCGGTCGCATCCACACCGCACCATGAAGTCACCACACTCGACCGTCTGCACACTGCGCTGCTGCTGCAAAAGAGCGGCCAAAGCAATGCCCTGCGAGCGCTGATCAAAACCGAACAGGATCGCAGCCCGGACTTTCTGCGACTGGCGAACGCGCTCTCGGCGCTGTATCCGCGCGAGTGCGAAGAGAAGCGCCTGCTGGATGCGATGTTAGTGAATGTGGGGAGGTAGTTGATGGATTTACTCGTCGGTCTATTTGTCACAGGACTTTACCAAGCAGTTGAGAAAATTTGGGAAAAAAGCTTCGACGCTGCATGGGAACCAATTGATTCTGGATTGAAGGAACGATTTAATCGTTTGGCGGGTAAAGGAACCGAAACCGAACGCAAAAAAGCCTTTGCCAGAGCCAGTGAGAAGGCGCGCAGGCTGACGGTCAAGGGCGCGAAAAATCCGCAGGAAGCCGATGCGATCCTGGCCATGCTTAACCGTGACGTCAATCTGCAAACAGCCGCTATCCTGGCCGAAGAAGCCTCTAAAGTGCTCCTGTTTGCCGAAGAACCCGACTTGGAGCGCATGATTGAAGTTGCCAGCAAACAGATCAAATGGGAAGCCTTGCTCAAAACCCAACCCATCCCCCCGCCCGAAACCATTGGCCTGGTTTTACACCAGTATCTAAACAACCTGCGCCTGGCTATGATGGATGAATCCAGCTACCGGGACTTAATCCAGCATGAAATGTTACGCGCTTTGCAAAAGTCCCTGCAAAAATCGGCGGATAATGTTCACTATGATGGCGAGGCTGAGTATGTGACGCAGCTGGTTGAACGCTTTCAATATCTGGATTTCGTGGGAATACCAGAGTTGAAAGATCGCCAGGCACTGCGGATTGAAGATCTGTTTG
>CAIWAX010000151.1 GCA_903910795.1 uncultured Anaerolineae bacterium | reverse complement strand
TAAGTTGCTATTTTCTAGTGTCGTCACGAGTGCAGCTTGAAAACCTTTAGCGCTAAACCCGTGGAGAAAAACCATTTAGAAGAAGCAAGTTATGCGCTACTGCCTTCATTCTATGAATTCTTCAGCAGCTTGAGCCGCACCAGGCTCTCAGCGCTGGCCAGAATGGCAGCCTCGCGCGAACGCGGCGCCCAACCCAGCAGGCGTTTGGCCTTCTCATTGCTGGCGTTTTTCACTTTGCCCAGTTCAGAGATAAACTGCCGGAGGGTCGGGTCAAACAACGCCGAAAGCTGCACCAGCCAGTCGGGCAGTTCGCCGGTCGGAACGCGCCGGGCAGCCGCACCCATGCCAGACTTGAGGGTTTTCGCAATTTCCTGCATGGTCATACTGGCCCCCGAGACCGCCAGAAAGCGTTCATTGGCGGCGGCCGGGCTGCGCATGGCGCGCAGGTGCAAATCAGCCACATCGCGCACATCCACGATATTAAAGGAAAGACGCGGGCAGCCCGGCAGCGCGCCATCCATCAAACGCCTGACAACCTCGATGGAGGCCGAGTAATCCGCCCCGAGCACGGGCCCGGCGACATAGACCGGGTTGACCACCGACAATTCCAGCCCGTGACCCTGTGTGGAAATATATTCCCAGGCCGCCTTTTCGGCCAGCGTCTTGGATTTGACATAGGCGCTGATCCCCGGCCAGGCCGGGTCGGTCCAGTTTATTTCAGTAAACTGTGAGTCAACCAGCTTTTGGCTGTAGGCAATCGCGGCAAAGGAGGACGTCAGCACCACCCGCCGGACATCCGCGGCGTGCGCCGCCCGCAGCACCCGCAAAACGCCATCGCGAGCCGGGATGATCAGGTCATTTTCGTTTTTCGGTTGGCTGACCGGCAGCGGCGAGGCGATATGCAGCACAAAATGGCAGCCCGTCACGGCTTCCGCCCAGCCGGCATCCGAGGTCAGATCCGCCGCGAAAAAGGTCAAATCCGCGCCGGGTTTGGCGCCGCCCGAGGCGAGCAGCGCGCGCACTTCGGGTTCGCGCCGCAGGGAACGCACGGTCGTGCGAACCCGATAGCCCTGGCTTAATAACTGTAAAATAGTATGGGAGCCAATAAACCCGGAGCCCCCGGTAACCAGTACGGTTTCAGCACTCATAACGGCCTCCGCGAAGATCAAAGAAAAATATGATGAATTTTATCATATTGAGAAAATACACGCGAAAAGGCTGGCAAACAAAAACTTCCGAATTTCGCCATAAACCGGCGAAATTCGGAAGTTTGATCAGGCCGTCAGTGTTGCCCTAGTTGAGCGTCGGGACAATCTTGCCGGGGGCTTTGGTCGCCAGATCGATAAACCGGTCAACGCCCAGGGTTGAAATATGACCGGCTTTTTCGGGGAAATCCGTGCCGCAGACAAAGGCGCCGTGCTTTTTAGCGAACTGCGCCGCCAGGCTGCCCACATTCCCGCCGACACCATGGATCAGCACACGCTGACCTTTCTGATACGCGCTCAGTTCAAAGAGCGACTGCCGGGCGGCCATGCCCGGCAAAGGCAGAGCCGAAGCATGGGCAAAACCCAATGAGCGCGGCTTGAGCGCCACTTCGGCATTTGGGGGTGACGTATTCCGCAAAGATGCGCGCTCTATTAGATATTCTGTAATGGTCACATATAGGATAAACAGTCGTATTTTGGCATCTCTGTCGTTTTTGTCGAAAGGCGGGTTTTTACCCGGTGTTCACGCTTTCTCTGACCAACACACTTTATTAGATATTCTTATAAGAAAGGGAATTCTCGGATATATAACCTTGTATATTTTCTGGAAATAATGTAATATTTTAAATAAGATAAAATAGGTAAATATTATCTTATTTAGACAGCGTTGCTTTCGTGATTGACCAATCTGATTGGCAACACTACGGCGCACAGGATTTACAAAAATCAGAAAGGAAAGAAAGAAAGAACCAAAAAAAACTGACAACTTCCTCCTGACCGGTAACCATTCAAAATTCCCGAGCTGGATTGCTTTTCACTCACCACTTATCAGTATCCAAAAGGACAAAAAATGTTAAAACTGAGCAAAGTAGTTACGATCCTGGTGGCAATGATGTTGTTTGTCACCCCAGTGCTGGCTGCCAGCACTCCCGACCAGTGGCCTTCCGCTGGCAACGATTTGAATAACACCCACTACCAACAGAACACCAGCCTGAAGGCTCAAAAAATCGGCGGCCTGCAGGTTCAATGGGCTTTCACCACCGGCGGCGACGTTTCCGCCACCCCGAGTGTGGATGAAAACAACATCTATTTCCCGGATTGGGGCGGCAACTTATGGGCAGTTAACCGCACCACCGGCCAGGCCGTTTGGAATGCCAAGATTGCCAGTTACACTGGTCTGGCTGCCAACCCGACTTACCATTTGACCGCTGATATCGCGCGCGACACCCCCACCATCGCCGGTGACCTGCTTATTCTTGGCGATCAGGCCGGTTATCACGGCGGACAGCTCGGTTATGTGTTGGCCGTCAATAAGAACACCGGCGCGCTGGTTTGGAAGACTGCCGTTGGCGGCGTCTTTACCATCCTGACCCAGTCCCCCGTAGTTGACAACGGCACCGTCTACATTGGCACCGCTTCCTCCGAAGAAGCTTATGAAGGCTTCATCCCCGGTTACCCGTGCTGTTCCGCCCGCGGCAGCCTGTACGCCCTCGACCTGGCCACTGGCGCGGTCAAGTGGCAGACTTATATGGCTCCCGCTGGTTACAGCGGCAACTCAGTCTGGGGCTCCACTCCGGTCATCGACCACAAGCGCAACAGCGTGTACGTCACCACCGGCAACAACTACTCCATCCCCGCCGCTGCCCAGGCCTGCGTGGTGGCCGCCAATGGCGACCCCAGCGCTACCAAAGCCTGCATCGACCCGTCCAACTACACCGACTCGGTCGTATCCCTCGACCTGACGACCGGCAAGGTCAAGTGGGCTTCGGCTGGCATCCCCTACGACTCCTTCAACCTGGACTGCTTCCCGACTCTGCTGCCCCCCGGCTACATTGTCAACCCGACCAACTGCAAAGCCCCGGCTGGCCCCGATTATGACTTCGCTCAGGGCGCCATGCTCTACAGCCGCAACGGTCAGGATTACCTGGCAGCCGGTCAGAAGAGCGGTGAATTCTGGGCCTTCAACCCCGATAACGGCGCTGTGCTCTGGAAGACCCAGGCAGCTCCCGGCGGCGTTGGCGGCGGTCTGGAATGGGGTTCCTCAACTGACGGCAAGAGCATCTTCTTTGCCTCGGCCAATACCCTGCACCGCCCGTGGACTGTCAACGGCAACACCATCACCTCTGGCAACTGGGGCGCGCTGGATGCCGCCACCGGCGCCATCCTCTGGCAAACCGCTGACCCGACCAGCAGCGCGACTGATCCAGCCGCTGTCTCGTCCATCAATGGTGTGCTGTTCGCCTGCTCGCAGGATGCCGCCGGCCACATGTACGCGATGGACTCCGCCACCGGCAAGATCCTGTGGAGCTTCGCCAGCGGCGGTTCCTGCAACGCAGGCCCCGCGATCGCCGGGGGCAACGTGTACTGGGGTTCGGGTTACTCCAACTTCGGGAACGGCACCGGCAATAACAAGATTTACGCCTTCTCTGTAAAATAGCCTGCCCGTAGCTTTAAATCAAGCAGCCGCCTTTTCCCCCAGGGGAGAAGGCGGCCTTGTTGTGTAACAGGAAAAACCCGCCGGGCATGTCTGATCCATCCGCGAGCAAAATCTATCCGCAGATTACGCAGACGATTTGCTTCAGCAAATCGCGCAGATTTTACAAACCACAGGGCATGTGTAAGTTCAGACTGTGCCTCTCAGGCAGCGCTCGTTATAGCCCATTTTCATCTTTTGGAGGTGTCCGGCGGGAGATGAAGTCTGAAATGAGCGCATCACTGGATCAGCGAGCGCACATATTCGAGTGTGCAGTTTGTGGGGCTGTCGATGCAAACTTTGATTTGACCGTTGTAGTCGCCGGTCTTGACGGCGTTAAGGTGGATCAAGAGATCCAATTTCCCGTGGGCGGGAATCTCGGTCTGGTAGCTGTAATAAACAAAAGCCGGGTCGCCGGGCAGACTGGTGAAATTTGTGAAAGCGGGGCTGCTCTGCCGAACGGTCACCCCCGCCAGGTAACTGGCTGGCAGGCCAATGCGGTCAAGCCGCCTGGGTTGGGGGTCGTAATTCGTGAAATACAATTCCAGGTCAAAATCCTGGTTGAGCCTGACATACACCTGCGAGGTGGAGTTGTATTCCAGGCCCTTTTTATACTGATCGGACGCAGGGGGACGGTACGAAATGGCATATTCGAAAGCGATAAACGCGCCAACCGCCAGGCAAACCAGCAGCCCAACCAGGATTCCCAACCCGGCCAGGATTTTGACCCACAGGCTGACCTTCTTTTGGGATTTGGCCGCCCTGCCCGATGGCAAACTGGCGCCAGTCTCGGGCAGCAGCTCCACAAAATCGGAAAAATGCTCGATCAGCCCGGCCTGGGTTTGTGGGAGCCACTCCAGCCGCACGGTACTCTGCCCGCTGGCCTGTTCAATGATCAATGCCAGGCCGTCGTCATGCGGCTGGAAATGTTTGAGCACAAATCGCCAGGTTTCACCAACCGGGTGAAGGTGCCCATCAAAATCTGTGAAGGCGGTCTTGACTCGATAGACCCGCCCGGGGATTAGATTGGACGCGAGGAAGGACGTGGGGTCGGGCATGTTTAATACCTCAGGGGAGCTGCCATCGTCAGGGAAAATAAAAGCTGCGGGGGTTGAGCCGGGTTCCTGCCTGACAACCCAGGCCGGCGAACCAGATTTCCATTTGTAAAAAACCCATACTGTGATGCCCTATTATATGGAACATCCCCAGTCTGGCAAGCCATGAATGCCATTATCGCGGAAAATCATATTTAAAACGTAACTGCTCACGGGTTGCTTAATTGTGGGCAATGACGACCTACCCCCGCCAAGAACACACGGTTTGCGATTTGCTTAGCAAATCGGCAAATCGCACCGGAACGCAAGTGCAGGTGTGCGAGGTGAAAGAACCCTTCCCGAAGCGGGAAGGGGGAGACCAGCAATTCCAAATCCGAACCGTTTTCGACAAGTTTTAGCAAATAAGCCTTCCGCAGCAGAAAGACTTTCGCTGTTTGCGCTTCCGAAATCAACATTTTTTGCCCCAGATTTGGGATTACTGGGGGAGACGGTACTTTTCGTGGTGATTTGCGAACCATCGAAATTTAGTTCTTTTACCGACTTTATTCTTAATTGACGAAACAGGCTGAGCACACCATTTCGGCGGGCTAACCCACAGGGCACACTTCGTGCGAGGCCCTTCCT
>CAIWAX010000150.1 GCA_903910795.1 uncultured Anaerolineae bacterium | reverse complement strand
GGCAGAAACCTGAAAAACAAAAACGATAAAAATGATCCGGGGCCAGGCGCGCCGGTGGCTTAATAATAAAATTGCCAGAATCAATCCACCCGATATTCCAATGGGGAGAAGCCTTACAGGTTGTGAGTCAAGATATAAGCTGGCGCGCGCTGCAAGAAAAGAAACCAAACCAATGCCCGCGCTTATTAAGAATGCGAGTAGCAGAAAAAATCTATGTTCATTATTAACAGGCTTATGCTGGCTCATTTAAAATCCCCCGCTTATCTGCATAATACACTGAATCCAGGACTGCTGATAAGACGGAAATTTCGACCTTCCAACCGGGCTGCACTCATTCACGTTGATGCTATTCGAAATCAAAACTCCCGGTCAACGTGTCTCCGAGAGTTCGTTTTAAATCCATATTCTTTCAGTCTAGGCTGACATTGTAGAACTTGTAATCATCAGAAACATAAAACCTAATATCAAGATGAGTAAAAACAACAGGGCAGAAAGAACAAAACGCTGAAAGGCAGTCAGACCTAAAAAGTTTATTGGGTTAATTTTTAACTTTGCGACCGGGTTTTGCGATGCTTTCAATGGCACCAAATCCCCATCAATATCCTCGGGGAAACCCTGGTCAGTCGCACTATTTCTCAAATCATCAAACATGACACACCTCTTAATAATGATCAATTTAAGTATATCATATCGTTCGTAAGAGCCTGTGGCCTGTTAATTCAAGTTCCGGCATTAAATGGACGCAGATGTACTTCCCCAAAATGGATAACATGCGAGCGGCCATCTTGCATGCGGACTCGCAAGCTGCCATCAGATTCGAGCCCTTGTAACTCAGCCGTGAAAGATTGATTCCCAGCCTGCCAGAGTTGCACATTTTCGCCACGAAAAGCCAGCGCAGCCTGCCATGCGTTCAAAAACCCATCCGATCTCAGATGTATGCGCAAATTTATTAATTCCTGGAGTAAGTCGCGTAACAAATCATATCGGGATAGCGGAGCAGCAAGCTCGGATTCAACACAGGTAGCTGGATAATTCAAGACATCTACCGGAGGAAGGGAACCAGGCAAAATATTCACCCCCATGCCCAGTACCAGGCATTCAATTTCGGAGCCGATCCAGGTTGTTTCGATCAAAATCCCGGCAGTTTTTTTCTTTCCAATCAGTACGTCATTGGGCCACTTGATCTGTGCAGATAAACCGCGCGATTTCAACACATTCACCAGGGCCAGGGCCCCCAACCCGGAGAAACGGGAAATAAAGTTGCGTTCGTTTTCGGTCGGGCGCAGTACCAGACTGAAAGCCAGACCTGCACCAGGGAAAGTAAACCATTGGCGGCCATCCCGGCCACGCCCGCGCACCTGCTCATCAGCCACAACCAGGGAGAAGTCAGGAGCACCTTTTGAAGCCCACTCCAGGGCACTGTCATTGGTGGAAATAGTGCTCTCGTAAAAACGAAAACCGCCCAACGCGATTTCGCGCAGGACGGATTCGAAGTCAAAGGAACTCATCTTACTGTCCCAGAAGGTACCATGGATTCACCGGGGTACCATTGAGGCGTATTTCAAAGTGCAGATGCGAGCCGGTTGAATTGCCGGTGCTACCCGCCAGACCGATCAACTGGCCGCGATGGACGCTCTGGCAAATAGAAACGTTGATCTGGCTCAAGTGAGCATATACCGTTGAATAGCCGTTGCCATGGTCAATATAAATAACGTTACCATAACCATTGGAGACACCGCCTGCCAGAACAACAACGCCGCTATCGGCAGCGTAAATGTTGGCGCCCAACCCTGCCGCAATGTCGACACCGCGATGGCTATCTGAATAATCATTTCCAGAGAGAAAATGGTTATCGGCTGGCCATACAAACCCACCGCCGCCAACTGCCCCACCCGAACAGGCCGAACTATTCAAGCCGGCTGTGCCGGAGTGTTTTGCCAGGGGAACCAGAGGGAGCCAATCGACATATTCACGTTTGCCGCCAGGTACCATAATGAGATCCCCGGCTTTAAAAGTGGGATTGGTCAGATCCACATTGTTGCCCGGCCAGTTGATGATATCAGCAGCTTTGGCCTTAAAGGTGGAGGCCACTTTATCGACGGTATCACCTTCCTTCCATGTATAAAGAATACCATCGGTGGGCGGAATACTGAGTTCCTGACCCGGGCGAAGGCTGTCGGGGGTGCCGTTCAATAAATCAAAATTGGACCATAACAGGCTATCGGGTTTGATGCTGAAGGCCTTGGAGATGGCGAATACTGAATCACCGCGTTCCACGGTATGCTCTGAAACATCATAACGTGGCCGTGTTGGGACAACCGTCTTGAGCTTGAGATCACGCCCAATGGCTGGCAAAGACAGGAGAGAAATGCCGTCTCCCGGCTGACTGGATGTCGTCAAGGTGGCAGAGGCAGACGGCACAGTTGTTTCAGGGACCTGAGTTGAAGGAACGCTTTGCGCGGCCTGTACACGCCAGAAAGCCAATCCGGCGGCAGCCAGAACCAATAAAATTGTGACCCCCCAACTGATCAAGTTAAACCAACGCGAATTCATTATTTTTTCCATACAAATCAAAGACAGCTTACATGCTGTCGGTCAGTCTCTCCAGAAATTCCATATTATTCCGAGTTTTTGACATACGGTTAATGATGGCTTCAGTAGCAATCGACTGATCCATTCCGGCGCCAGACGGCGGGTTGGCAGTCATTTGAGAATACATGCGGCGCATTGTCCATACACGCGCCAGGATATCGGGCCCCAGCAAAAGATCTTCGCGGCGGGTGGATGAACGCTCAAGATCGACAGCCGGGAAAGTGCGGCGTTCCTGGAGTTTGCGGGTCAGGTGCAATTCCATGTTGCCGGTGCCTTTGAACTCTTCATAAACCACGTCATCCAGGCGGGAACCGGTATCGACCAGGCAGGTGGCGATGATGGTCAATGAACCGCCTTCTTCCAGATTGCGGGCTGCGCCAAAGAAATGTTTGGGGGGGTAAAGCGCGGATGGATCCATACCACCGCTCAGTGTACGACCGGAAGGATTGACTGTCAAGTTGTAGGCACGGGCGAGGCGGGTGATGGAATCCATCAAAATTACAACGTGGCGGCCGATCTCAACAATGCGCTTGGCGCGTTCAAGGGCAATCTCAGCGGTGCGCACATGCGATGTGACCGGTTCATCAAAAGTGGACGCGATCACTTCGGCATCCACAGAGCGATCCATGTCAGTGACTTCTTCGGGGCGCTCACCGATCAGTGCCACCATTAAATGCACATCGGGATACTGCGTGGAAATGGCGTTGGCAATTTGTTTAAGAATGGTAGTTTTACCAGCCTTGGGTGGGGAAACAATCAGGCCGCGCTGCCCACGCCCAATGGGCGCGATCAGGTTAATCATGCGTGTCGCAAGAATATCGCCTTTGGTTTCAAGGTCAAACCGGGTGTCGGGGAAGATCGGGGTCAGGTTTTCAAACTTTGGGCGGCGGCGGGCTTCTTCAGGATCAACACCATTGACGCTCTCCACTTTCAAAAGACCCCAATGGCGCTCGGATTCACGCGGTGCGCGGGCATGCCCAAGGATTAGATCACCTGAACGCAGGTCATAACGGCGTAATTGGGCCTGAGAGACATAGACATCATCTTCACTGATACTGTAACGCGCCGAGCGCAGGAAACCAATGCCTTCATCCATGATCTCAAGTATGCCGCCACGGATTTCAAGGCCCTCCTTGGCAGCTTCTTCCTGCCGTAAACGCAGTACAAGAGCCTCTTTTTTCATACGGTTGGCATTTTGAATGCCAAAATCACGGGCTGCCATATTGCGAAGGTCAGCCAGAGGCTTGCTTTCAAGTTCCAAAATATTCATCATGTGGTTGTCTCTACTCAGGGGTTCAGAATGGGATGGGATGGAAATAACAAATACCTGCCTCAAGGAATGAGGCAGTGAATGATTCACTTTTTAAAATACTGGGAAATTGGCATTAATAATTTACGTAACCCGGCAACGCCCCAAAACTACCTTATCAATTTTTTACCGTTCGGGGATTTCAAATATTATAGCATATTTTTGTCAAGTCAATTTAGATTTAACCGGTACAGAACCTTTACCCACGCATGAACCACCATTCCAGATTACCAAAACAGCCTGCTGGAAGCACTTGTGAATGTTCGGCAGACCTGGACACGGTAACGCCCGTTTTCCTACCGGGCAAACTCGTCATCCCGGGCCTCTTTATCTTCGTTGCTTGCTTTGTCTTCCTTGCCCTTTTTCGTCTCCGGCTCTTCAGGTGTGACCGGCTTGAGGTTTACCATAACCTTGTCAACGCGTTTGCCATCCATATCCATGACCTCAAAAGACAAACCGCCCCATTCAAAGCGGTCGGCAACCTGGGGCACGCGGCCGAGGTGGAGCATGACAAAACCACCGAGAGTTTCGTATTCATCTTCATCGGGCATGTGACGAAGGTTGAAGATTTCTTTAAAGTCTTCGCTGGTGAGCATGCCATCCAATAACCAGGAACCGTCCTGCCGCTGCGTGGCCTGGGGGTCATTGTCAATATCCCCAACAATTTCTTCGAGGATGTCATAAATGGTCAAAAGACCCTGGGTGGAACCGAACTCATCAACTACCAGCATCATCTCAGCCGTGCCAAACTTGAACAGATCAAGCGATTTGGAGGCAAGGGCAGTTTCGGGAATATAGACCGAGTCTTTCAAATTACGTTTAAGTTGGAGAGGTTCGCCGTGCAAGCTTTCCAGGAGTAGATCGCGGGCTTCTATGATGCCGAGAACATTGTCCAAACTGTCTTCGCAAACAGGAAATCGTGAATAGGGGTTCTCTTCAATTTGCAGGCGGATTTCATCCGGGGTGTCGTTGACATCCAGCCAGGCAATTTCATTGCGCGGGGTCATTAGCGAGCCAACCCGGCGGTCATTTAGGCGAAAAACACCCTCAACCATATTCTGCTCAGATTCTTCAAAGACACCGGCCTGAGTACCCTGGTCGAGAAGGACCTGGAGTTCCTCTTCAGTAACCGGCGGCTCATCATTGGGCTGAACGCCAAGTAGGTGAAGGATGAGATCAGTCAAGCCGCTGAAGAGACGGGCGATTGGGGAGAAAATCAGCGAGATGAGATTCATGGGCCCGGCGATGGCCGATGCGATGTCTTCAGGGCTGTGGACTGCCAGACGTTTGGGGACAAGTTCCCCGAGAAGCAGCGAGAAAAATGTGATGACAACCACCACACTTCCCAGCGCGACCGAATGAGCATAGGGTTGAAGCAGGGGTATGGCCTCAAATTGGATGGCGAGCGCATCCGCGATGGTTGCTCCGCCGACTGCGCCGGTCAGAATACCGATCAGAGTAATGCCAACCTGGGTGGTGGAAAGGAAGATATTGGGGTTTTCGGTCAGCTTTAGTGCCGCCCGGGCACCCTGGTCGCCTTCATTTATCCTCTGTTGCAGACGGGCTTTGCGTGACGAAAGAACGGCAATTTCAGATAAAACAAAAACACCATTCAGAAGGATGAGGATAAAGATGACCAGCGTTTCAAAACCAATACTCATGCAAAAACCTCAATACCACTGCCCGGCACAGCTTCACCAATCAGCCAGATAGGCTGGCCCAATTCCCGAGCGCGCTTTTGAAAAGCGTTCAGCTTTTCGGGCGGGACAGCCAGCAGCAAACCACCACTGGTCTGAGGATCAAAGGTCAGCATCTGGTTCATTTCGGTGATTTCGGAATTGAATCGCACCTGCGGCCCATAGTAGCTGCGGTTGTCGGAGGCGCCGCCAGGGAAAGTCCAATCCTGGGCATATTTTTGGGCACAGGTTATGAAAGGCAAATTCTCAAAACGCAGGCGCAAACCTAGGCCGGATGAATTGGCAAGTTCAAGACCATGGCCCAGCAGGCCAAAGCCGGTGATATCGGTACCGCCATGCAGATCAAACTCACTGGCGAGCTGCCCGGACAACTGGTTGAGACGGCTCATCCACCCAATCACTTCCAACGTGTCGGCCTCGCTGGCTTTTCCCTGTTTGATGGCTGTGGTTGTGACGCCAAAACCAAGCGGCTTGGTAAGCACGAGAATATCGCCCGGCCTGACCCCATTTTTAGTGAGCATTTTTTGGGGATGTACAAAACCGAGAACAACCAGGCCAAATTTTGGTTCCTTATCCTGAACAGTGTGTCCGCCTGCCACGACCACCCCGGCCTGGCGACATTTTTCGGCACCGCCGCGCAGGATCTCACTGGAGATTTCCACCGGCAGATCGGGCGGCAATGCCGCAATATTGAGCGCAAGAAAGGGCGTGCCGCCCATGGCATATATATCAGAAAGCGAATTGGCAGCCGCGATGGCGCCGTATTCATAGGGCGTGTCAACAACGGGGGTAAAGAAATCAGTGGTAACAACCAGGGCGCGGTCTTCATCCAGCTTCCAAACAGCGGCATCATCCGGCCCATCCAACCCAATCAACAAATCCGGGTTTTCACCCGGCTTGAAGATATCTGATACAGGACGCAGAACCTGCGCCAGCGTTTCCGCATTTAGTTTGGAAGCTCAGCCAGCGCAACTGGACAGGCTGGTGAGCCTGACCTGGCGGCCGGACATGTGCCCTGTGGGTGGGTAAGTGGATGACATAAAAACTCCCTGGGGCGGCCCATGAGGGCCGCCCCAAGCAAAACTTAAGGCGTTGTTGTAGGAACGGGGCTGGGAATAACCGTCGGATTGGCAGCCGGGTTGGTCTGGATCTGCGGCAGGATAAATGGCGCGTTACTGGGCACCAGCATGATCTGGACATTCGGCGAGAGCTTGGTGATGTACTGGTACTGCAGCAAAGATGGGTTTTGCTTGAGTACATCCGCGATCAACTGCAAAGCTTTGGCTTCGGCCTCTGCCTGGACAACCCGCGCATCGGCCGCACCCTTGGCCGCGATGACAGCCGAATCCGCCGCGCCTTGCGCGGTCTGGCGGGCCTGCTCAGCTTCCTGCTTCTTGGATTCAACGACAAAAGCAGCCTGTTGGGCCTGTTGTTCAGCAATCTGCTTCTGCTCGACGGCCTTGGCATATTCATCGCTGAAACGTATATTGCGAAGCACAAAATCCTGCAAGGTCAGGTTATTATCCCCAAATTGTGTGGTGATCTGGTCGGTAATCTGCTTCTCCATCTCGGCGCGCTTGGTGCTGACAATTTCCTCGACACCGTACTGCGAGGCAACATCACGGATGATGCCGCGCGAGACAGGACGCACGAGACCCTGTTCATAGGTTGTGCCCCAGGTGCGATAAAGATCAACCGCCTTGTTGGGGGTAACGGCATAAATGACGGAGGCATCGATAAACACTTGCTGACCGTCCTTGGTACGCACCTGGATCGAGTCGTCGCCCGTTACCTGGCCTTCAGCCGGGGTGGAAGACATGGTGTACGTCTGGCGCAAGATGGAATAATATTCGGCCCGGTCAAGCACTGGGAAAATGAAGTGGATACCTGCCATCAAAGGTTCCGCAAAAATGCCACTGGAACTGCGGGAAGAAACCACCACCGCCAACTGGTTGGGTTCGATGAAAACGATCCCGGCGCCAGCCAGGCTGAGTAAAATTGCCACAACAATCATGGCGACGACTGCGGTGGAAAAACCTCTGACCTGCTGGCCGCGGCTGGAACGGGTCACCAACAACAGAACCAATCCAATTACCAATAGCCAGGCGGCAGTCGCAATATATTGAACAACTTGAGCAATATTCATAATTCTCTCCTTCTTTCTGGTTTCATTATAACGTGATAGCATTGATTTTTAAATATGATAACAGCCAAAGGGTTCATTGATCAGATTTACCTGGATGAACGCCGGGCAGCCCGCCTAAGCTGCCCACCAGACCTTAGGCCAGGGCCCGGCCAATACTTGCTGGCAAGCACCAGATCCAATCCGGCTGTGCCGCTGGCCCTGCCGGTGTATACAACCGGAAACTATCCTGGCGGTTTTTATGTAGCGGCGCCTCTTCCAAATGGCGCAAACTGGCTGCCTGGCACCGCCCTGGATTTGCGCGGGCCACTGGGACGCGGGTTCAACCTGCCGGCTCAGGCTCGCAAGGTGGCGCTGGCTGCCCCGGTTGGAAATGGCACACGCGTTCTGGCGCTGCTTGAACCAGCACTGGCACAGAATGCAAGCGTGGTGATGTGCTGCGACCAGCCCCCGGCTGACTTGCCAGCGGCGCTTGAAATCCTGCCTGCGGCAGCGCTGCTCGAAATTACAATTTGGGCCGATTATCTGGCTTGCCAGGTACCCCGTGAACACTTGCCCGGATTATTGAATCTATTGACCCCGGAACGCAGTAATATGTACCCTGCGGGCAGGCCTTCTTCGACAAATTCTATTGCACCACGCAGCAACAGCGCCCAGGTTCTGGTGGAAACACCCGTACCTTGCGCCGGTCTGGCTGACTGCGGCGTTTGCGCGGTCAGTTTGCGGCCTGGCAGGGATTTTAAACTGGCCTGCAAAGACGGCCCTGTTTTTGATATTTATTAGATGAGGGGAATTTTATCGTTATTGCCAGATGCGAAAAGAAGTGCTGGTATTCGAGGACAAACCCATATACATTACCTGGGTATCAACCATGATCAGGCTACCGTGGGTCTGCTCTTTGACCGGAACAGACAGAATCACCACGCCGCTGGCGTTGGTGCTCTGCGCAAAACTCTGACGGTCGCCCTGAGACCAGGTAACTGTTACCACGGTAGTCGCGCCCGCCACGGGATTACGGATTTGGTCCTGTACGACCACATAAATCATTTGCTGATCGTTGGCCAGTGTCATGGCCTTCCATGTAAAAGCACGGGTATGGATGGACTTGATATCACCAGGAGCGTTTTCGGCCTTGACTGGCTGCAAACGGTTGGCATCCTCGCGGATCAGGTCAAATGTGATGCGCCCAACCTGGGCAAGAACCACCTTTTGCCCTTCCTGGTATTCGGGATACCACTCAAAGCGGGCGCGCTCAAAATACTGCACAATACGATCATTATGAAAAATGAAGGGTGAGATTGGTTTACCAAAGGTGGCTTCACCGCCATTTTTTTCAAAAAACTCCAGGAACGCGTAGCACAAAGGAAAACCAGTATCCTTATAATAACCACAGCCGACCGTAGGATCGGGGGCAACACTCGCGTTTTGCGGTGTATGCCCATAAACAGTAACCCCGAGGGCAGCCGGCACAACATGCTGACCTGGCTGATTTTCAGGAAAAAACTCAAATAAGGCGCGCTGAAAATACTGGATCAAACGACCTGTGCGGGGATCGGTAAATTGTTCAGTGATGGGGGAGCCAAATACAAGGGATGCGTTGGGAACACTTTGATAATAATTCCAAAACTCACCAGAGATGTTGTGTCCGGTGTCGGGAAAATATTGCCAGGTCTGGCTGCCCTGTGCCTGAACACTATTCCCACTTCCGGCAGCCAGCAGGCAAAAAACTATCAAAATGATCCCGCCAAGCCTGCAAATTTTTCTCACCTTTTCATTATACAACAAATTTGAAATGAATTTGGAATAAGACTACGCGCATCGAAAATTCAGGACAGCTTGAATCGCAGCGCATCGACCACCAACTCATATAGACATGACAGCAAAATCAAAACCATTTACTTGCAATTAAATACGAAAATATGCGATAATAAACGTGCCGTAATACTAACTAGACAATCTCCATCACAGACATTTTTATTTTTCTGGCTTTTCCGTAATCGTTTTTTTAATTTATGGATGGATTCTCATAAAAGGTGGCGGATATTATGTCGAATCAAGCGAGCACCACCCTGCGCAAGCAGGAACACGCCCTGGCTGAAAAAATCGTTGATTTGCAATATTTCCGGCAAGCTGCCTTCTGGAAACCCTACGGCCAACCAGGCCGCGAAAAAAGTGTGCGCGATGCCACATACCACCTCAGCTATCTGGCGGAAGCAATGGATGCTGACGATTCTGCTCTGTATATTGAGTACCTGGCCTGGGTGAAGGTGCTTTTTGCAGGTTTGAATTTCCCGGAAGAGGTGTTGATCTCCACATTGGATTGTACCCGCGAGGTACTGGTGGAAGAGTTTCCCAGTTCTGAACAGCCGCGCCTGCTGGAGATCCTGGATAAAGGCATTCAGAGCGTGAAGGAAGCGCCGGTCATTCTGCCCACCTACATCGAAGGAGACACATCCATCGACAATCTGGCCCGCCAATATCTGGAGGCGCTGCTGCGCGCCGACCGGCAGAATGCGAGTAAGATGATTTTGAATGATGTCCAAAAGGGAGAGAGCATTAAGAAAATTTATATCCAGGTTTTCCAGCGCACCCAGCGCGAGGTTGGACGCCTGTGGCAAACCAACCAGATCAGTGTGGCGCAGGAACACTACTGCACCGCGGCCACTCAGATGGTCATGTCGCAGCTTTACCCTTATATTTTCTCAGGAGAACATAAAGACCGCCGCCTGGTAGCAGCCTGTGTAGGCGGTGAACTGCACGAAATTGGCGCACGCATGGTGGCGGATTTCTTTGAAATGGAAGGCTGGGACACTTACTTCCTGGGAGCGAACACACCACCAGAGACGATCGTCGCGACTGTGCTGGAAAGGAAAGCCGATATTCTGGCGCTCTCTGCGACCATGACTTTTCACATTAGCAAAGTAGCCGAGATTATTTCCCTTTTGCGCACCAAAGAGTCCCCAGCCAGGACGCGCGTCCTGGTCGGCGGGTATCCATTCAACCTTTCTTCTGAACTGTGGAAAAAAATCGGGGCGGATGGTTACGCACCGGATGCCGAAACTGCCGTGCTGGAAGCTGACCGGCTGATCCAGGCATGACAATGAAAGAAGGCTTCGCAGTACTGTGCGATAGAAACGGCAATGTTACAAAAATCCTGAATGATTCGCTGCGGTTGGGCGAGAATATTCAACCAGGTACGCCATTTGCGCGCATAGCGGCACCCGGCAGTTTAGCCAAAGCGCTATCCTTTTTAACTGAAATCAACTCACAAGGGGCAACTTTTGATTGGGAGATTAATATTTCCACAGGGGAGGCAGCCAAAACAATACACTTCACCGGCAGTAAAATGGATCACCACATACTCATCGTGGGAGCAGAGAACAGCAGCTTTGCCCAGGAACTTTTTGAAGGAATGATGCAAATGAGCAATGAGCAAACGAACGCCCTGCGAACCGCGCTGAAGAATCAAAGCCGCGCTGAAAAAGATGACAGCCTGTTTGACGAGATCAGCCGGCTCAATAATGAGTTGGTGTCAATGCAGCGTGAATTAGCCAAGAAGAATGCCGAACTGGAGCGTTTAAACCAGGAAAAAAATCGTTTTCTGGGTATGGCGGCCCATGATTTGCGCAACCCGCTGCAGTCCATTCTGAACCTTAGCTCGTACCTGCTGGAAGAAGACCCGGCAACACTCGGAGAAGATTACCACGATTTTATGGAAGGCATTTATTCATCGAGTGAGTTCATGGCTCACCTGGTCGATGATCTCCTGGATGTAGCCAAGATTGAATCCGGAAAATTGCAATTAGATTATTCCCCGGTGGATGTAGTTGGACTGGTTTCAAAGAATGTGACCTTAAACAGGTTTTTTGCTGCCCGGAAAAAAATCCAAATTGACCTGATTACAGATAGTCTGCCGACTGCCTTGCTAGACAGCGCCAAGCTGGAACAAGTATTGAATAACCTTCTCGGAAATGCCATCAAATTCTCACCGGCAGAGGGCCACATTGAAGTACGGCTGGTGAGGACGGGCGATCTTTTTTGCTTAAGTGTAAAAGATGAAGGCCCGGGTGTTTCGGCTGAAGAAAGCGCAAATTTATTCAAACCTTTCCAGCGCGGAAAGACCGGCACTGCTGGAGAAAAAAGTACCGGGCTGGGTCTGGTGATCGTTAAAAGGATTGTAGAAGGTCACGGTGGAAAGATCTGGCTGGAAAGCGAAGTTGGAAAGGGCACAACCTTCTTCGTTTCGATACCCCTCATGCCGCCAAAAGAAGACGTCAAGCGGTAGAACTAATAATCTGCCTGAGAAATGATCATTTCTGTCAAATTATTGGAACCTTCTGATAGATATTTCATCAATTCCTGATGGATATAAGCATGCCTGTAAAGTTACAGCAAACGGTAGAGTCAGCCTTACCCGCTACCTGATGAAACGGCGGAAACGCGGCTCATCATTGCAAACCTGGCCGTGTATCATGTCGGCAGACTCGCAACAACATTCAGCTTTACAAACCGTCCTGATTTGATCCATTTCAGGCCAATATTCAAAGGGTAAATAATGCTATGAAAAAATACATCCTTAAACTGTACGTTACGG
>CAIWAX010000149.1 GCA_903910795.1 uncultured Anaerolineae bacterium | reverse complement strand
GTTTGGCCGCTGCGCGAAAACACCATTTGCGGAGCAAACAAACGATTAGGTCTCATTTTTATACCAAAAGTAATATGTTTTTGGCCGAAATGCTCCGCCGGTGAGTAGTTACCATTTTTCAACATTGGTTCTCGACCCCCTCCCGGCCTTCCTGCGACCCACAGGGCACGTGAGAGCACGCAGGCGAGATCAGCCCCAAATCAAAGAGCGATTTGAAGGAGGGGCAACCCGGGCAACTTGGAAGGTTTGTTTGAGCTTTGGCTGATGAATACAAAAAATTCAAGTAATGTCAATGGAAAGTACCCACGATTTGCTAAGCAAATCGTTCAGTATTGTTATCGGGTTCACCGGCCAATTTGACATCTTTAAGATTAAGCTGCAGGGAACTGCGGCCCATGTATTCATTGGTTTCGAAAGTGTACATTAGATCGACCAGGGTTCCAGCAGGGAGTACCGGATGCAAATGCCCAAGCCGGAAACCAATGGCATCAAAGGTTAGTTTGCCGGCTGTCAGTGTCAATTTGAGATGTTTGGCATCTGCTCCAACGGTGCGCGAACTTTTGACAGGCACATTACGACTGACAAAAACCGGTTCGGGGTTGCCGTAGCCGGTAGGTTGCAGCTTTTCCAGGGTATTGATAATTTGCCCGGTCATGTCTGCCAGGTTGATGGTCATGTCTGCAGAAATGGTTGGGCGCAGGTCGATGGTGGAGAGTTTTTCCCGGGCGATTTGCCTCAGGCGATCTTGTAATTCGGGGAGGTTTTCGTTTTTTACCGTGAAGCCTGCCGCGGCTGCGTGCCCGCCGTGGCGAACCAATAAGCTGGCACATTGATCCAAGGCTTCTGTGATGTGAAATTCCGGGATGGAGCGGCATGAACAGCGTGTGTATCCAGTTTCTTCATTGCGCTGTCCTACAATGGCGGGGCGATAATGAGTTTCAACCAGGCGCGAAGCAGCCAACCCTACCACACCGGTGTTGAAATCGGGATGCACCGCAAAAAGGATAAATCCATCGGGATCATCCTTGAGCGCAATCTCTTCGGCCTGAGCCTGGGTTGTACGGGTGATAGCCTGGCGGTTGCGGTTGTGTATTTCGAGAGCCTGGGCCAATTTGCCAGCGAGTTGAGGATCTGGTGTGGTGAGCAGATCAAAAGCCGCCAGGGCTGATTCCAGCCTGCCAGCGGCATTGAGTCGTGGGCCAAGCACAAATCCGATGTTGACAGCCGTTGTTTTGGCCAGGTCCAGTTCAGCTACACCTGCCAATGCCAGAAGCCCCTGACGGGATTTCGATCGAATGCAACGCAAACCATTACGCACCAGGATGCGGTTCTCACCCACCAATGGCGCCAGATCAGCCACCGTACCCAGGGCCACCAGATCCAGCATGCTTTCCAGCTTGAAATGGAAAGGTTTGCTGGATGGTGGGTTGACGGCCGCCAATCTTTCCAACAGCGCCTGAGCCAGCTTGTAAGCAACCCCCACCCCGGCCAAATCTTTATCCGGATATGGGTCGCCAGGCTGTTTGGGGTTGATCAGCGCAACTGCCTGCGGTAAATATTCGGCAGGCTGGTGATGATCTGTAATAATCATATCCAACCCAATCTGGCGTGCAAAAGCAGCTTCATCCAGTGAACGAATGCCGCTGTCGACCGTAATTACTAATTTTACCTGTTTGTTTTGAAGGTTTAGCAAGGCCTCATTATTCAGTCCATAGCCTTCCTCAAACCGGTTGGGGATGTAACCTTCGGCTTGAACGCCTATAGCGGTCAGGGTCTGGACAAGCAGGGCGGTGGCGGTAACGCCGTCGACATCATAATCTCCATAAACCGCCACCATTTCGTGATTATCCAGGGCTAAGAGGATGCGGTCAACGGCCTCGGGCATGCCAAGCAATTGAGAAGGGGAATAGTCAAAAAGGGCATCGGCTTCTAAAAATGCGTGCGCCGAGACATCCGTGGAAATTCCCCGGTTGTACAACAATTGGCGTAGAATGGGATCATATTTCCCGAGCGTTTTATCAGCTTCGGGCGAAAGAATAGGATAAATGAACCACCGTTTTTGATTTATCACTGTAGTAGTATAAGCGATGGAGTATGATTTGTGTGATGGAATGATTTTGTGATTAGTGCATTAAGGGCCTCGGAATGATGTAAGGAGCGATGCACCTGATGAGCTTAGTCAAATTCTTCCAGCCAGTCTCTGATGTGCAGCACTATGGAAGATTTCAAAAGGAGTGTAATCATGGAGTATCAACTGGAACCTGAAGAAAAATCAACCACAGTGATGGTTTACACCACGAATATGCTGGTGCGTGGCGAATTAATAACCAAAAAAATAATGAGGGTGGGCATCTGGCCGCGCAGCATGGGTGTACCCAATTTGATTCATATATTCAATCCCACTGTGCTGCTGTTTGGTGGACCGGCTCCCAAACATTTCTCTCAGGCTGAAATCTTTATTCCGACAGCCAACTTGATTGGATTTCATGCAGCCGCGCATTTGGATGAGCCGCTGGATTATGATCCAAATGAAAAAAACCGATTAAACGCGCCAGTTTCTCTCATTATGGGCGGTTTTATTGTCAAAGGGCATGTCCGCATTGCGAGCTCATCTTCGCTGACAAGCAGCCTGGAAGTGATGTATAACGGTTGGCTTTCAATTTATGATGCGGAAATCACCAATTCTTTTCTGTCGCAAACCCAACCGATGTTGGTGAAGTTTTTGCTGGTAAAACCGAGTCAAACCAGCTTCTTTGTTTAACCTTTTTGATATTTTTATCCAAAACCTGTTAAGGGATTTACGCACCGAACAAATGGAGTGTATGCCCGGTCGTATCAAAAAAGCGCTGGATGCTTTGTTTTGATATTATCAATGTGGCGGTATTGACAAGGGGATGGCAAAGAAACGTCTCTTGATTCCATATTCCTGCATCCACCCACAATTCAACTTGATGTTCAGCATCATTAACCAATCCCATTATGGTCACCGATCCGCGCGTAACGCCCAGCAGACGTTCAAGATTTTCTTCCGATCCAAATTTCAACTTTCGAACATTTAGCTGTTGTACCAAGTGATCAAAATTAATCGTTTTTTCACAGGCGGTCACCACAAGATAAAAGTGTTGGCCTTTTTTGTTGCACAAGAAAAGGTTTTTTGTGCTAACGGCATGCAAAGACGGGCGATGTATTTCTGATTCCGCGCAAGTAAAAACCGCCGGATGTTCCACCCGTTGATAATCAATATTATGTTCAGCCAGGAATTGGTAGAGTTCGGTTTCATCCATCAGTTTTCTCACTAGAAAGTACCCACGATTTGCTTAGCAAATCGCAGGGCAAATGTAGGTTCAGTATATTATCGACAAATCAAAAGGGGACATTCAGCGCTACGCAGCATAAAGTTGACGGCGCTGCCGATGATGATTTCCTGCCAGGCGCTGCCGCTGTATCCGCCCATCACAACCAGGTTGATTTCGCGCTCTTTCATTACATTCAAAAAAGTTTCGTCCGAGCCGCTTCTTATGATATATTCCGCCTGTATGTCGTGCAAGCCAAAGTAATCACGAGGATAGTCCTGAATCGAACTACTGGGATCATCAGATAGGGTCAGGACGGTTAAGGCGGTTTTCCAGCGTTCGGCCAGATAAGCAGCGATAAAAACAGCTTCTTTGGATTTTGTGCTACCGTCATACGCCACCAGGGCCCTATCCATGGGGCTGACTTTGCCGGGAACTGTCAGGATCGGGCGGGCTGAACGCCAGATGATCGAACGCAAGCCCGAACCCAGGCTGGAAAGGCCAGGGGCGGGTGGATGGGCTATGTTTAATACGACCAGGTCCGTCAATAAGGCACGCTGGCAAATGAGGTCGGGAACCTCGCCCTTTTCAATCGCCAGGCTGCCCGGTATGCCTGCCTGTGCGCAGCGGTGGCTGAAGTTGTTCTGGATGGCCAACAGTTCAGCCGGGCCATCTCTGGAGGTCGTGCCGGCTTTTGGGTATTTTGGGTTATGGTCAGTAACGATATGAATACCGTGTAAATTAGCCGATTCGTGTCTGGCAACCAGCACAGCCTGCTGAAAGGCCTGCCAGCTTTCAGGTTCGCCGCTCAATGGGAGCAGAATATCCTGGAAAAGCCTGTCAGTGTAGCGATCAACCAATTTATTAATGCGCCATTGACCGGTTTCATTTACATCCACCTCGGCCTGGTGGTTTTCCTGGACAGCCAGTTCAACCATTGCAACTTCCGGGCGGACGGACCAGCCTAATTCACTTTCCAGGGCGGCGCGATGTTCTGAAATCCACAAGTACAGATCTGTTTCGGTGCGCCCGGGGAACCAGCGCAATAATCCGCGCTCGCGTAAGGGAAATAGGATTGATAAATAAACGTTATCGTACCAATGCGTGATGGCTTCTGGATAAGAAATATCATGCTGGAAATCCAGTCCCATAAAATAACGGTGCACTTGAATATGTTCGAGAATATGCTTATACTGTCCTGGCGCGCTGAGGCTCAGGTCAGCATCCGGCCTCAGGCTTTTGATATCAGTTTGAGCCAGGAAATCTGCATATTCCGCTTTCACGATTAAATCATCCGGCTGAATATCGGGTGTTAGCGGCACATCTGTCTTTACTTCAATCACGTTGGCCTGGATTTTTGTGAAGCCTTCCTGCCTGGCAACCGAGACGCGGTGGTTGCCATCCAGGACAAAGTAAACTTCGCCGACCTTATAAACATCTATGGGCGGCCAACCAATCCCGGATGGATCATCAATCGCAGCTTTCACTCGCGCCCAGCGTTCCCTTTCCTGCTGATTGCTCATAAGAGGCAGAAAGCTGCGATTAAAATCACTGTAGCGACCGACGCTGCCAACAATGGAGTTGACCGGTATATCAAAAACGCCGCGTTCTGCGCGCACGTTCAATTTTAATTTTTGGGCGACTTCTTCATAGGAAAGAAGTTCGTTGGATTTGCCTGTCAAACGTGCCAGGATTTCCTGCATGGAAGCCTGCATACGAACAGAATTGAAATCGTTCATAGCTGAGCGGAAACCGCGTTCATTATTATTCATCATGTAATCTTATGGGAAAGTGGTAATTTACGCAATGTTTTTTTGTTTGGAATTTCACGCTAATTTAAGCATAACTGCTCACGGGTTGTATACTTTTAGGCAAGAACCTATCCTAGCAAAGAACGTGTGAGGTGAAAGAACCCCGGCCTCCAAAATCGGGAAGGGGGAGACAGTACTTTTCGTGGGGAAAACCTTCCATTATTG
>CAIWAX010000148.1 GCA_903910795.1 uncultured Anaerolineae bacterium | reverse complement strand
CCGCGACCGGCGCCAGCCGCCGAAGGCGATCCACACGGCCAGGCACAAGGCGATGGCCCACGGATTCCAGTCCCACGCCGAAAATAAGAATCGTCGCGTGGTCATCGCGGGAGCCGGAGGTAAACCAGCGAAAAAACGACCAGCCAAACGCTGCCGCCAAGAAATAATCTCCAATGTTTTTTTACCCAGGCATCGTTTTTATGTTCCCCATAAGCCCAGATTGTGAGCCAAATAGAGATTCCTGCCAGCTTAAAAACTGGGCCATTGAACAACTGGAAAGATATATCTCTGGCAATCACCCCCCAAAAAATCGAGAATGCCAATATGGCAGCGGTTGCAACCCAGCCGTAAATTGCGGTTCTGGAGAGCCATGGTAATTGATGCTTACGAGGAAGATGTTCACCGGTCAAAACAAAAACGATGATGGTTTGAGTCAGGATCAGGACAATCCAGATCTGGGCAAGATAAAGCCTTTCGGTGATCACGGAAATCAGGGCATAAGTTCTTATGATTGGAATCGCCCAGCCAGTTGCGGGGAAGAAGTGAATAGATAAAGCCAGCAAGTTGATGCCCAAACTTAAAAATATAGGCACAACCAGCATTGGCCTGTATATGTCGGAGTTCATTCCATTTTCGATTCGGGCTGCCAGGGTTTTTAGCTTTGCAGGCCAGATCATGGATGCCGCGCACAAACAGAGAAAAAAAACCAGGATACCTATTAATCCGATGCCAACCATCCATCGCCAGGCAGAGTAAGACCCCAATACGGTATTGCCCGTTCTTGAGGAAGTTCCAAAATAGGCAGCAATCACGACCAGACCTTCTAAAATGGTCAGGCCGCTGATGGCTTGAAAAATCTGATATTTTTTCATTTTGCGACTTTCTTTATATAATGCCCTCGGTCACAAATTGTGGTTTTCCACTTAAGCAAAAAACCGCAATTTGTGACCCTGAAGGGTATAGATTGATGGATACAGAATTGGTAACTTTTCCTTTAAAACCTGGGAAAGTCAACGCGGGTAATTCTATTGCATTTTGATCGTTGAGGCGAGCAAATTCATTGTTCGCGATTACGCATGGTCATAAACGCAGTTTGCGTTATCAACCTAAATGGGAAACTGATCGATGTGGCACAATACTGTGGCCTTTGTTTTATAATTCATGTCACCACTCACTCGCATCTTGGCCTGGGCATAATCATACTGAACGATTTGCTAAAATCGTCCCGATGCCCTTGCGGGAGCAAAGCGTGGGTACTTTCCATCACGTTTTAATGCCCAAGTGAAACCATAAGCGCTGGTTTTCCCCGCAAAAATACCGTCTCCCCCTTCCCGACTTTGGGAAGGGTTCTTTCACCTCGCGCGTTCTTGGCGAGGATGGGTTTCTGCCAAAAATCACCCACCCCGTGAGTAGTTACGATAAACATATTAAATCTGTCAGAACCCGCAGTTACAATAACGATAAAAGATGAACGCCACAACTGGCTTTAGCCAGTGCCTCGTTCATCACGGAGTAGCCAGCATGTTGAAAAATATATTTTCTCGTTCAAAAGAGGGAAAAAAACAAAATCTTCCGATCGTGGTTGTCTCAGGCTTACCACGCTCCGGTACTTCCATGATGATGAAGATGCTGGCGGAGGGTGGTCTGGAGATAATAAGCGATGCGGTTCGAGGTGCAGATGAGGATAACCCCAATGGTTATTTTGAACTTGAGCCGGTAAAGCAATTAACGGCTGGCCATCATCAATGGTTGGCGAACGCTGATGGAAAAGTTGTGAAGATTATCTCCAGCCTGCTTGAATACCTGCCGCGCGAACATCACTACAAAATTATTTTCATGGAACGTGAATTGCAGGAAGTGCTGGCATCGCAGCAAAAAATGCTCAAAAACCGCCAGGAACAGTCTCAAGTTTCTGATTCCGAGATGTACAATCAGTTTGAGGAGCATTTGGCGGCCATCAAGTATTGGCTGGCGCGCCAGCCAAATATGGATGTGTTGTATGTCAGCTATAACCGCATGCTCAGCGACCCGAAAGCAGCCTGCGCGAAAATTGCTGAATTTGCCGGAGGAACGCTGAATGTGGATAAAATGGCTGCCACTCCCAACCCGTCCTTGTATCGCAACCGGGTCACAAACAACTAAACTGGGTCACACATTCCCTGCCTGCCACTTATCAGGAATATTGAGAAGAGGTTAAAAGATCTTGGTTATCTTCAATCGCCTGCCAAAATTATCGCAAATTGCCTCAGTTTATGCTGTCATCGTCCTGGTGATTTATATCTGGACGATTTTATGGTCTTTTTGGAAACTCCCAAGCTGGCTATTTTTTCTGTCCATTGGCGAAATCCTGACGATCTATGCTTATTCATTCGCCACAAACTTGCTCGAAAGCCTTTTGATTCTATGCCTGCCTCTCGGATTGGGCGTTATCCTCCCGCGTAAATGGTTCCTGGATGTCTTTGTTTCCCGGGGCGTGATCGTGGTCTTATCAGTGCTTGGTTTTGCCGCATACATCCTGACCCAATTTAATTCCCGGGAGGATTATCCCGGCAACATTATCCGCTTATTCCCGATTGTTTTATTGGCCAGCCTGGTTGTAGCTTTCTTTGTTGGGAGGGTGAAATTCCTGACCAGAGCGATTGATTTTATCTCTGAGCAGGCCACCGTTTTCCTGTTTATATCCATCCCGCTCAGCTTGCTTGCTTTGCTGGTGATACTTGTGCGCGTAATTTTTTAGGAAAATCCAATGCCACCAATAACCCGCCGCGATTTTCTCAAACTGGCTGCCCTGACCGGCGGTGCTGCCGCAATGGGAAGTACCCAAAAGTTCGGTATTGAGACGCTTACGCAGGGTCGCAGCCTGGCGGCCAGCCCGGACCAAAAAGGCGTCATTATTTTTGTATTTGATGCAATGACAGCTCGTGATCTTTCGGTGTATGGCTATCCACGTGCCACCACGCCCAACCTTGAGCGTCTGGCTGCCCGTTCAACTGTTTTTCATGCCCATAATTCAGCCGGTAATTACACCACACCCGGCACAGCTTCCCTGCTGACCGGGACTTACCCCTGGACGCACCGGGCTCTCAATATCAGCGGTTTGATTGCCCGTAAATATGTTAACAATAACCTTTTTCACGCTTTTGGGAAATCTTTTCATCGTATCGCTTACTCTCAAAACATCTATGTGACTTACCAGTTGGATCAATTTGGTGAGGATGTTGATGAGTTGATCAACCCGGAGGCATTCAGCGTGGTTGACCAGGTTATTGGATCCAATTTTTCACATGACCGGGATGCCGCTTACCGCGCTTTCGATGATTTTTTAACCGAGAATAGCGAAATCCCTGCTTCGCTTGTGTTTGGTTTGATTTCGCGTCTCTTACTGCGCCGCCAACTTGCTTTGTATAAAAACACCGATTATCCTGCCGGCCCGCCGCGCACATCCAACTATTCGCTTTTCTTTCAGCTTAAAGATGTGATGGATGGGGTACTCGAGCATCTGAAGCGCACCTCAAGCGCACTGCCGCGGCTGGCCTATTATCATTTGTGGGCGCCGCATGGCCCTTACCGGCCGACGCCGCAGTTTGCGAATACCTTTATTGATAACTATAAGCCCAACACCAAGCCGGCTCATCGCTTCGCCAATGACATTTCGACCAGCGATTTACGCACGCACCGCTCGCATTATGATGAATATATTGCCAATGTGGATAATGAATTCGGTCGTATTCTCGATTTCATGGAGAAAGATGGTCTGCTCGAGAAGAACTATCTTGTGATTACCTCTGATCATGGCGAAATGTTTGAGCGTGGCGAGGATGGTCATATAACGCCCCTGCTTTTTGACCCGGTCATCCATTCGCCGTTGATTATTTCCTCGCCCGGGCAAACCTCGCGCACCGATATCACTACCGCCACGAGCAGCGTGGATGTTCTCCCCACTTTACTCTCTTTGGCAGGGCAAAAGATTCCTGACTGGTGTGAAGGACAATTGCTGCCGGGTTTGGGCGGGACTTTCGATGCGCAGCGTTCCACTTTCACAGTCGAAGCGAAAACAAACCCGGCTTTTGCCCCCATTACCAAGGCCACAGTCGCCATGCGTAAAGGCTCGTATAAACTCATTTACTACACGGGCTACGAAGGTGAAGCATCCTTTGAGCTTTATGATCATGAAACTGATCTGGAAGAAATGAATGATCTCTATCCCAAACAGCCAGCGATTGCCAAAACGCTGCGAGCCGAGCTATTGGATACGCTCTTAAGCGTCAACAACAAAATCAAATCCTGAAGACCTGTAGTAGTCATATAAAGGTTGGACGTGACTGCTCACCCATGTTGGTTTTAAACAAAAAATATCCTAATTCGTAACTACTCACCTGTGTCTTGGTTTGGGCATCATCATACTGAACGATTTGCTTAGCAAATCGTGGGTACTTTCCATACCGAACTTATGGGTACTTTCCATACCGAACTTATGGGTACTTTCCATACTGAACTTACATTTGCCCTGTGGGTCAGCCCGCTGAAATCGTGCGCTTATGAAATTGTAGTAGCGACTTCAGTCGCTTTTAACTGCTTTGCAACGAATCAAACGGCTGAAGCCGTTACTACAAGAGCGTTGCACCTCTAAAGTGAAGCACCCCGTGAGCAGTTACTTCTGAATAATGAAATGGGCTCTACATACGATTACCCTACGATGAGGCGGTCAACTGATCGGGGAATTGTGTTAATGCTATAATTCCTGTCCACCTTGCCACCCCGAAAGAAAACAACAAATGAATTTTCTGATCACCGGCGCAGCCGGGTTCCTGGGTTCCGCTCTTGCAAATCAATTGTCGCGTGAAGGCCATCAAGTGCGCGGTCTTGATGACCTATCCACGGGCGATCCACAGGCCCTGGCGCCTGATGTGCACTTCACCCGCGGCGATGTGAATGATCGTCCCAAGCTGTGGACCCTGCTTCAAGAAGTCGATTGCGTCTATCACCTGGCAGCCCGGGTTTCTGTGCAAGAATCAGTGCTCTATCCACGTGAATACAACGCCGTCAACGTGGGCGGCACCGTCAGCTTGATGGAAGCCATGCGCGATGTAGGCGTGAGGCGGGTGGTGCTGGTGTCGTCAGGGGCCATTTATGGCGATCAGGCGGAGCAGCCATTGCGTGAGTGTGTGCCACCCAACCCGCGTTCCCCCTATGCAGTCTCGAAGCTGGCAGCCGAATATTATGTCAACACGATCGGTGATCTCTGGAAAATTGACACGGTCAGCCTGCGCGTCTTCAATGCCTACGGCCCCGGACAGCACCTGACGGCTTCTCACCCGCCAGTTATCCCCTATTTTCTCCGGCAGACAACCCATAATGGTTCGCTTGTGATTCATTCGGATGGGAACCAGACCCGCGATTATGTGTATGTGGACGATGTTGTTTCTGCGCTGGTGGCCGCTTCCACAGCGCCCAATCTGGATGGTTCCGTGATAAACGTCGGTAGTGGCAAAGAAACCTCCGTGCGCGAACTGGTTAAAAAGGTTTTTGATGTTACCGGAAACAGGGTGGAGGTTATCTACAACCCCAAAACTTCCGCGGGTGTTTCACGCATGTGCGCTGACCTGACCCATGCCAGTCAGAAACTCAATTACAAGCCATCCATTCCATTGGAAGAGGGCCTGCGCCTTACGCTTCAACGGGATTCGCATCTGCGAGGCGGATGAATATGCAGCCATTGAAAATACTTTCATTTGGCGCTGGCGCCATTGGCACTTTTATCGGTGGCTCCCTGGCATTGGCGGGCCACAGGGTTGTTTTTGTGGAGCAAGCCCAGGCCGCAGATTTGCTGCGGTCCACAGGTTTGAAGCTGAATTTGCAGCTTGATCCGCGCAGGCAGGGACAGGCAGAGTATAAACTCTTCCCGCCTGCGGTTGAATTTGCGGGCTCCCTGGCTGAGGCTTTATCGTTCGGGCCTTTTGATGCGGCCCTGTTCGCCCTGAAATCTTACGACACCTCATCCGCGCTGGATGGGATGGCTCTTTATTTGGATAAAATTCCACCCATTCTTTGCCTGCAGAATGGGGTGGATAATGAGCCTGCCATTGCGGCGCGTCTTGGAGAGGGTAAAGTCATTCCGGGAACCGTCACCTCGGCTGTTGGGCGGCGGGGTGTTGGGGATATTGTGCTTGAAAAAAATCGCGGCATGGGTCTAGCCGCCGGGCATCCTTTATCTCAGCGGCTGGCGGAGGCGCTGGATGGCGCTTATCTGAATGCGCGGCTGTTCCCCAAAGCAGCAGACATGAAATGGTCAAAACTGCTGACCAACTTGCTGGCCAACCCGACCTCTGCCATCCTTGATATGACTGCCGCGCAAGTCTTTGAAAATCCTGACCTATACCGGCTGGAGATAGCGCAATTGAAGGAATGCCTGGCGGTCATGCAGGCCCAGGGCATTGGGGTGGTTGATTTGCCGGGTACGCCTGTGCGTATGCTGGCGCTGGCTGCCAGCCTGCCGCTGTGGCTTTCAAAGCCTTTTTTGAGCAAAGCGGCGGGCGCCGGGCGTGGCGCCAAGATGCCGTCTTTTCATATTGATCTGCATTCTGGCCGCGGCAAGAGCGAGGTAACCTATTTGCATGGTGCGATTGTGCGCGCCGGGGACAAATATGGTGTGCCCACCCCTGTCAACCGTCTGCTTACCGAAACCTTGCTGGATATGACCGTTGGGGAAATCCCGCTGGATGAGTTTGCTCAAAAGCCTGAAAAATTGCTTGCCAGGCTCTAACTGAAAGTGAAAATGACCGAAATACAATTCGTTCAACAAAGCGAAAGCGTAGAAATTCATTTGCCGGATGGGCGTACTCTGCAAGGGCCCAGGGGCGCAACGGCTGAACAATTCTTGAAATCTATTGAAT
>CAIWAX010000147.1 GCA_903910795.1 uncultured Anaerolineae bacterium | reverse complement strand
GTCTTAATCGCAATGGCCATGCTCAATAATCCATCCCTTTTGATCATGGATGAGCCCACCACGGCCCTTGATGTTACTGTTGAGGCCGCTGTATTGGATTTGATCTCTGAACTTCAAAAAAAATACAATACAGCGGCTATGTATATCAGTCACAATCTCGGCGTTGTGGCCCGCGTCTCGCATAAAGTGGCGGTGATGTATGCCGGTGAAATCGTTGAAATCGCCACTACCGAAAACATTTTCCATAACCCCATGCATCCATACACAATGGGTTTGATGCGCTGTTTGCCCGATGTAGATGCGCCGAAAGGTACTCGTGTGCTACATCCCATTCCGGGCCGCGTTCCCTCTCCGGCCAATTTACCTTCAGGCTGTATTTTCTCGCCACGCTGTGAACAGGCCCGCTCGGGTTGTTCTGCCGCTCATCCGGCTCTGTTGGAGATTGAAACAGGCCATTTTGTTCGCTGCCTGCGTCGTGGAGCCGATTGGGAAGGGGTTAAAAATATTTGGGCCGCCTCAGATGCTCTGAATGAACAGGCACCTATTCAGCGCGAAAAACCTTCTGATATAAATGTTCTCGAAGTAAAAGAAGCCAAGGTATATTATCCGGTTCCCTTTAAAACAGTTGCGGGCTTATTTGGCATGGAAAAACGCCAGTATGTTCACGCTTCAGATAATGTAAGCTTCGCGATTAAACGCGGACGTACCCTGGGCATTGTTGGTGAATCCGGCTGCGGAAAGAGCACAATTGCCAAAGCAATTGTTGGTCTGGAGCCAGTCTTTGATGGGCAGGTGGAATTCCTGAATGTTGATATTACCAAGCAACTAAATAAACGTAGTATTGATAGCATACGCGAACTGCAAATGGTATTTCAGGATCCAAACGGCGTACTGAATCCGTCATTCAGTGTAGGCGACCAGATCGCCTTTTCGTTGCGGCGTTTCCATACCGTCCCACCAGGTGAAGTGCATGCCGAGGTTGAACGTTTACTCCAGGCGGTCAAGCTTGATGCAAGTTATTACAATCGATTACCACGCCAGCTTAGCGGTGGCGAAAAACAACGCGTTGGAATCGCCCGCGCAATCTCCACCAACCCGTCCATGGTTGTGTGCGATGAACCAGTTTCTGCTTTAGATGTTTCCGTTCAGGCTGCTGTTTTAAATTTACTTTTAGAAATTCAAAGGACGCACAATACAACCATCATTCTGATCTCTCACGATTTGAGTTCTGTCCGTTTCTTCTCAGATGATGTTGCGGTTATGTATCTCGGCCGCATTGTGGAAATTGGTCCTTGCGAAACAATCTATCACTCCCCTAATCACCCATACACGACAGCCTTACTGGCCGCTGTACCCCGACCAGACCCGGATGCGCCTGCATCCAGTGTCCGATTAAGCGGACGGGTGCCAAGCGCTGTCAACCCTCCCGCTGGTTGCCGGTTCAACACTCGCTGTCCGTTCAAAATTGGTTCAATTTGTGAACAACAGGAACCTCCCAAAAGAGATATGGGAGAGGGCCATCTGATCTACTGCCATCTTTCCCCGGAAGCTTTGGACCATTTAAAAAGCTGAGTTATCCGGGTATTTCGTTTGGAGGTTTGATTTATGCACGAAAAGAAGCAATTTTTTATCCGGGATCCGTGGGCGTTTGATCCGAGTTTTAAGAAACCGGCCAAAACCGGTGATTCTCTTGGTTTTGAAACCCGATCGCTGCACGCTGGTTTTCGCCCCAGCGATGACCTTGAACATCTACGCGCCTTTGTGCCGCCGATTGTCCCTTCGATGACTTATCCCTACAAAAACTTTGACGAGATACCTTATCCAGTTTATGGCCGAACAAAAACGCCTACCGCAGATATTCTGGAACAACGCCTGGCTGCACTAGAAGGGGGGCAGGCGGCGGTTACGGCTGGGTCAGGTTCTCAGGCGCTCTTTAACTTAATATTCACTATTGCCCGGCCTGGTGACAATATTGTGACCAGCCTGAACATTTTCGGAGAAGGCTATAAGCAGGCTGCCTCAATCTTTCCCGAACGCTGCAATGTGCAGTTCCGTTTTGTAGAAAACCCATCTGATCCACGTTCATGGGATAAAGAAATCGATTCTAAAACCCGCATGGTTTGGGTAGAAACACCGAGTAACCCGGCACTTTTTGTCACAGACATCCAGGCAGTCGCTGATGTCGCCCATTCGCATAAAATTCCTTTGATGGTTGATAATACAACTGCCACAGCCGCCATCCAGCGGCCGTTGGAACTGGGTGCAGATATTATATTATTGAGCATCACCAAGTTTTTGGCAGGCAACGCCACCGTCCTGGGCGGCGCTATTGTGGGGCCAGAAGACTTGACTGAAGACATCCGCTGGAACACAACTGAATTTGTCGGTGCAATCATGCAGCCATTCGATTCATGGATGACCCTTCAATACTTGGAAACCCTTTCCCTGCGTATGGAAAAACACAGCGCCAATACTCAAAAAGTAGCCGAATTCCTCTCACAACACCCAAAAATTAAACTGGTCAATTATCCAGGCCTGAAAACTCACCCCCAATATGAATTGGCAAAAAAGCAGATGACAGCCGGTGGAGGTATGCTTTCTTTTGTAGTGGATGGAGGCATTCCAAGTGCGCGTACGGTCATGGATTCTTTCAAATTGATTATTCACGCAGTCACCTTTGGCACAAGCCGTACGATTTGCATGCACCCACGCAGCATTACGCATGAACACATGACCCAGGCCGAGCGCGATAAAGCCGGGATCGATGATGGGCTGATCCGCCTCTCCGTTGGGCTGGAATGTTCGGAGGACATCATCGCCGATTTGGATCAGGCATTGGCGAAATTGTAAATTACATTGCGAGGCAGGTATTGTTCCTGGAAGAAACTCAGGAACGCCGCCTGCCTCGCTTCTTTATCGCTTATATGAATCAATCCCACGATCCACATATCCAACGAATCGTTGCGCGTAAAAACCACCGCAGTTATGGAATGGGTCTTGGAGTAATCCTTCTCGATGATGTTTATCCGGGGTTTCCCGGGGATGTTCGGAATCCGAGCGCGTACCCGTTTCCTATTCAATACGAAATTGCCCGCGATGTTGATATACACCGATTGGTTGTGGAGAAAGATAAATCACCCTGCCTTGAGCCGGTTCTACGCGCAGCCAGGCACCTCGAAGAGATGGGTTGCAGGGCGATATTAGGTGAATGCGGATATTTCGCATATTTTCAGCGTCAGGTTGCCGCGAACTTAAATGTGCCGGTCTTCATGTCAAGCATGTTACAAGTACCCATGGCACAGCAATTGATTGGACCAGATAAAGTCGTTGGATTACTAGTCGCAAATTCAGATTATCTTACGCAGGAGCACTTATCTGCGGTAGGGATACAGCCCGGCTCAAATTTTGTGATTGGCGGGGCAATGAATGAATTTCGATGTCAGGAATTTGATCATCTTTGGACGAACGGCTTGCGCACAGAGCCTCCATCTGCTGAATATAATAAAGCAGAAGCTGAATTTTTGGAAGTCGCGGTAGAATTCTTTCATCAATATCCAAATATGGGAGCGATGTTATTGGAATGCACAGGCTTTCCGCCTTTTGCCCGGGCTTTGCAAAAAATTATCGAGATTCCAATTTTTAGCTGGGGCACCCTGCTTGATTATGCTTTTTCCGTTGTAGTACATCGGGATTACTTCGGATATGTTTAGCAGCTTTTTTAATTTATCGCCTACCCTGGAGCTCATTCCATGATTCTTGCCAATAGTTCTGATCACCAGACACCCCAATTTCGGGTACTATCAGACACCCAATGCCGTGAATTATTCAATGCAACACTGGAATGCCTGAAGCGAGTTGGCGTCCGCATCCAGAACGAAGAAGGCAAGGCATTGCTGGTTGCGGCAGGTGCGGATATGGAAGGTGACCAGGTTCGCATCCCAGCTCACATAATTCAGGATGCGATTGCCAGCACACCTCGAACTTTCTCAATTTGGGGACGCGATTATCAGCATGAAATACGAGTCGCGCCCGATCGGGTGCATTTTGGCCCAGGCCCTTCTTGCACATATTTTACAGATCCTCTCACCGGGGAACACCGTCGGGCAAAAAAAGGGGATGCCGGGTTGACCGCCCTGGTTTGTGATGCCCTCCCTAATATTGATTATGCGATGGGATTGAGTCTTTTTGATGATGTAACGGCTGTGCTCTCGCCAGTTTATGAATTTGCCGAAATGCTCGCCAATACAACAAAACCAATCATCGCCTGGGCCAACACAACTGACACCTTGATAGACATCTACAAAATAGCCCTGTCCGCAGCAGGAAATGAAACAGCTCTGAAGCGAAAGCCTATTTTTGCCTTCTTTACAACCTATGAATCCCCACTGAGGCTGGCACATGGACCAGTTTCCAATATGCTCTGGTCGGCTGAACATAATGTACCTGTCATCTGCCTGGGCGGCCCAACTGTGGGGCTGGAATCGCCATTCAGTGGCGCAAGCGCTCTGGTAATGCATTTAGCCAGTGTTTTAGCTGCCCTGGCAATGGTTCAGTTGAAAAAACGCGGTGCCCCCATGGTCATTGGTGGGGTGCCTTCCATGATGGATTTACGTACAGCCCGGCCGGCCTATGGGTCTCCCGAGATGAGCCTGCACAGTGCTGCCGCGGTGGATATCTCCCGCTACCTGGGAATACCCTTTATGGGCACTGCCGGCGCGAGTGAAAGCAAAGCTATTGATGCTCAAGCCGGCGCGGAAGGCGCCTTGCAAGTTTTGATGTCAGCGCTGAGCGGGGCCTCCCTGGTTCACGATGTTGGCTTTTTAGACTGCGCTGATATTGGCTCGCTATCCTATCTCATACTAACGGATGAATTAATAGGTATGGCGGCCCGGATCATGCGAGGTGTACAGGTCAATTCGGAAACCATTATGCTCGATTTACTCGAAAAGATTGGGCCAGAAGGAAATTTCATATCCGAACCCCGCTCAGTTGCGATGTGCCGAACCGAGGCATGGGTTCCTACCATCTTTGACCGAAACCCTTATGCGCAATGGGAGAAAAAGGGCAGTAAAACAACAGACCGCGTTTTGGAAGATAAATTAAAAAAGATCTTGAATAATCACAAACCTGTTCCCCTGGCCGATCCTGTAACCGAGGAAATTAGTAACATCCTGGCCCAGGCCGAAAACCGGGAAATGACTCACAATGCAATTCCCTCCATTTAGTAGAAAAAAAATCAACACCATTCTTATCAAGAGGCAATATGACCGAAAACCTGACCACTCTGCTAAAGTCAAAGACCAAGACTGTAAAGATTCACCGTGATCTGCCAACTGTGATCATCGGCGAACGTATTAACCCAACCGGAAGAAAAGCTGTTTTAGAAGCGCTTCAGGCTGGCAATTTTGATATTGTCCGGAAGGACGCTATCGACCAGGTTTCAGCTGGCGCCGCCGTTTTGGACATCAACGCTGGTGTTCCTGGAGCTGACGAACCCGTTCTGATCCAGCAAATCATCAAGAATGTTCAAGAAGTTGTCGAAGTTCCACTCTGCTTCGATACTGCCAACCCGAAAGCGCTCGCCGCCGCGCTCGCAATTTATGAAGGCAAAGCCTTGATCAATTCAGTCAACGGGGAGGAAAAATCTCTCAACAATGTCATTCCCCTGGCGAAGGAATTTGGCGCCGCAGTCATCGGACTTTGCATGGATGACAACGGAATACCAAAAACTGCTGCCGCACGCTTCGCCGTTGCCGCCGCCATCATCGAGCGTGCTGGGAGAGCTGGCATCCCAATGGAAGACGTGGTGATCGATCCCCTGGCTATGGCAATGAGTGCAGACAGTAATTCGGGTCGAATAGCACTGGATACCATAGAGCTTGTGGTAAAAGAATTTGGCGTCAATATCTCTATGGGTGCCAGTAATATCTCCTTTGGTATGCCAGATCGCAAATACATCAATGCCACTTTCATCGCGATGGCGATCCGCGCCGGGCTGACCTGCCCCATCACTAACCCACTGTTGGTTGAAGTCAATGCTGCTGTACTGGCGGCTGATCTTTCCATGGGACGTGACGAATACGGTATGCGTTGGATCAAGGCTTTCCGCAAACGGGAAAAGGAAAAGAACGCCGCTTGATGAACGAATCGAATCCCTATTCCCGCCCAAAAGTAGTTTTAGCCTGCCAGGTTTTCCAAAATTGGCTGGAAGTTATTTTGCGTTCCTTGCCCGGGTGGGATAATAACATTACATTTTTCGATTACGGTTTGCACAAAGTTCCAAAAAACTTGCGGCAGACCATCCAAAACGCAATCGACAGCATCGACCAGCCCAGCATGATATTGCTGGGCTATGGTCTTTGTGGAAATGGTTTAAACAATATCAACGCTGGCAAGCATTATCTTCTCATCCCTCGCACAGATGACTGTATTGCCATGCTGTTGGGTTCCTACCAGGCGTATAAGAGGGAAATGGATAAGGAGCCGGGAACTTATTACCTTTCAAAGGGTTGGCTTGAAGCAGGATCAAATCCACTTCAAGAATATCAGGATCTGGAAAAGAAATACGGGCAGGATCAAGCCAACTGGTTGATGGAGTACCAGTACCATAACTACAAACGCTTGATGCTGGTCGCCCGTAGCACGGAAGAACTGGCATATTATCGCCCCAAGGCCCTGGAAGTGGCAGAATATTGCGCTCGTTTTGGGATGAAGTATGATGAAATTATTGGGAGCGATGATTATTTCAATACTCTGGTAGAAATTGCGGGAAACTTTGACAAACTTGGTGGAGAATATTTACTTATTCCGCCTGGGGGAATCCTGACACAGGCTTAGTTCATTCGCGATTAGAAGCTTTCAGCAATTGCATCCCAATACAGATATTTGCATTGCCCACATGATAAAATCTCCCAAAAAGTGATCTTTATTTTTCTTCCAACCGCCAGCATTCTTCTCCACGAGGAAAGTTTAAAACCATGCCTACTTTGACCGTAATTTATGGAAACGAAACAAAAACAGTGGAAGTACCAGCCGGAATATTGGTTGGTGAAGCTGTAGCGAAGACAGGACTGCCGCTTGAACAACCCTGCGCTGGTCGTGGAACTTGCGGAAAATGCAAAGTGCTTGTTGAAGCTGGAATTGCAAATCCCAATGAAATTGAAAGAAAACATCTAACACCTGGCGAGCTGGCATTGGATAACCGCCTGGCTTGCTGTGCCCACATCGAAACTGATGCCCGGGTGGTCCTGTCGCCAATCATTGTATATTCCAATAAGAATTTCCGCAGCAGCAATCGCTATAAACTGACAGATTCCCCGCTTGGTCTGGCAATCGATCTTGGTTCAACGACTGCGGCTGCCTTCCTTACGATTCTGGATAATGGCGAAGTATGTGCCGGAGCTGCCAGCCTCAACCAGCAATCAGTTTACGGTGCAGATGTGATTTCTCGCTTAAACGCGGCTATGACCAACGCCGAAAGCAAGGAACGGCTGCACAGACTGGCGCTGGCTTCGATCAACCAGGCAGTAGATGCATTAAAACTTTCTGCACGCGTGCGCGGCCGTATTCAACGCGTGACAATCGTTTGTAATGTAGCCATGCATCATTTGCTGGCACGCCTGCCTATCACCAAATTGGCTGTCATGCCTTTTGAACCGCATACCAGCGCATCCATTCGGGATGCCTCACCCCTAATGGATGGCATCTTCCCCGAACACGTTCAGGTTTCTCTGCCGCCCTTGATCGGCGGGTTTGTTGGTTCGGACGC
>CAIWAX010000146.1 GCA_903910795.1 uncultured Anaerolineae bacterium | reverse complement strand
GAATATAAAGCTATTGATTTCCCGGTTCCGGCGGGCTGAAGCCCTTCCTCATGTCGTGGAAGTCGGCGAAAGCCGACTCGGTAACCAGCCCGAAGGGCTTTCATGGCGTGAGCCGGGGCTTCAGCCCCAGGCGGGGCAGGCAAAAAGACATCTTGACATAAATCGAGAATGCTTAACTTGTGACTGATGGCCTAAACCAAGACATGGGTGAGCAGTTACGCTGATTCTTTGAAAAATCTCTGCGTTCTCCCTGGCACCGTCCGCCAGGGCAGGTGTTGCGCGCTCTGCGGTGAAAGCTCTTTTTGCAGTGAAGTCGTGGATGGTTTCGCATCAAACCACAAAAAAAACCTGTGCGCTGTTGGGCTACGGGCAGCCTTTTGCCAGGGTAACGGCGCGGGCGGAAATGCCGTACTGGTTGAAAGATTCGATCTGATATTCAAAATCGTTCTGATAGGGCGGGTCATCGGTGTAAGAACTCTCGTGAGTGGGCAGGGTCGTGATCAACTTGTCCTTGCGATAAATGTTATAGCCTGTCGCCAGGGCATCCACCGTCCAACTGAGCACCACACTGCGCTGGCCGTTTTTGCAAGTTGTGCTGTCGGCGAACGAGTCAGGCGTTTGCGGCAGAGTCGGAATTTGAATGACGGTGTAAATCGGGCCCTGGCCGTTCAGACTGCCAGCCGCCGCTGTCACCCAGCAGGTCAGGGTGCTGGAGGGTACTTTTACATTCAGCCAGGTTTTATCCTGGGTTCGGCCCAGCACGCTGACCGTCTGGCCGATTGAGAAGGCGTTGATGAGTTTAAACCCGGCGTTGGGCCCTTCGCGGCAGTTCGTACTGGCCTGGAAGGTCAAGGTGGTCTCGTTCGGATCGTGCGGCTGGCCGCCGGACGGGCGGGGGGTGGAAGTCGGCAGCGGCGCCCGGGTGGGGCGGGGCACCAGCGTGGCAGTCGGGCGCGCGGGCGGGTTCTCCAACTCGAAGGCGCCGCGGTCGCACTGGCTGCCCTGCGGGCGGGAGACATCGCGCTGGTCGGTGGTGCTGCAGGTCTGCAGGTTGGCCGAATCGATGGCCGGGCTGGCAGGCTCCAACCCCATGGTCAGGGTATTTCCGCCGTTATCACCCAGCGGCAGCAGGCGCGGGTCGGTATTCACCAGATCTTCCATACCGGTCAGGCCGCAGGTGTGCAGCGTACTGCTTGAAGAATTATCCAGATTGAAGCCGCCGGAACTGAGCGGCTGCAGACAGGCCCCATTTTTGGATAGGCTGTCCAGGATCGAATTGCTGATCGTGACGGCCTGACCGTTCAACGGGTTCCAGATCTCATATTCGGCAATGTCAGCGGCCAGCGTGCTGAACGTGATGACGGTTTGCCCGCCCATGTTGGCGATTGCGTAGCCCGTATTGCCGGTAAAGGTGACGTTCTCGATGGTCATGTTGCCCGATAAGTTATACAGCCCGCCCGCGCCCACGATGGCGGTGTTGTTCACGACCGCGCTGTTATGGATCTCCACGCTGTTGCCCTGGTCATAGGAGAAGATGGCGCCGCCGGAGCCTTTTGGATCGGTCTGGATGTTTTTCTGGATGATGACGTGATCCATCGCCAAATTGCCCTGGTTGGCGATGGCGCTGCCAAACATGGGTGTCTGGCCGTTTTGCAGGGTCAGAGCGCTGATAAATAAGGTTTGATTTGCTTTAACATCAAAAATTCGGTCACTCAGGTTGCCGTCCAGGATGGTGCTTTTGGCGCCGCTGCCCTGGATCACAATGCTGGAGTTGATATCCAGGTCGCCGGTGTTGGCGGCCTCTTCATTGGCACCGGTGCGTGTCAGTTTATACGTGCCGGGTGGGAGCTTGATGGTATGCGTACCGCTGCAGGTGTTGGATGCGATCACGGCTTCGCGCAGCGAGCAGTCGGCATCATTACAGACACCGTCATTGGTATCTTCCGTCTTTGTGACGGTCAGGGTGGAAAGCCCGCAGGGACTGGTGATGGCGGAGGGCAGCGTGCAGGCAGCCAGGATGGCGGCGCAGAATGTCAGGCACGCGAGTAGGGTCAAAAGGGGTCGGCCTGTTTTGCAGGCTGTAAGGAAATTCACAAGAAAAGGATAAATCATTTCAAAGGTTGAGTCAACCTTTGAAATGATTTT
>CAIWAX010000145.1 GCA_903910795.1 uncultured Anaerolineae bacterium | reverse complement strand
TCTCCCAGCAAAATGCGGATGTAAAACTTGCGCATTTTTCCTGAAAGATAAGCCAGGATCACATGCCCGCTTTCCAACTTGACCTTGAACTGTGTACCGGGCAGCGCCTCGATCACAATCCCTTCAACCACCAGCTTGTCATCTTCCTTTGCCATACAAACCTCCGGTCATCATTCTGTGACCTTCACCGTGCGCCGCTTGAGGCGGCGAATAGCCTTCTTGTCTTCCATGCGGCGCTGTTCACTCTTGGAAATAAACCAGCGTTTGCCGCGCACGGTGCTGAGAATACCACTCTTAACAATTTTCTTTCGGAAGCGCTTGAGTAAAGACTCTTGCGATTCGTTGGCACGTAATACAACGAGCGTCATGCGAAATCACCTCCCATCTCATCAAGGATAAAAAAACTCGACTGTTCGAATCACAGCCGAGGCAGGGCGCATTCATAATGATGATGAACATTTGCACATCTTCAAAATTAGGCCACTCCTGCTCAACTCCTTGACTGCCTGAATGCAGTTTAGATGGGGCTGGTTCGTGAACGTAGCTATTATACTATCAACCAGCCCGGCTCGCAAGGATTAAAAAAAACGCGAGCCGCTGCTTGATCCTGACACAATAATCCCATAGCCGTGATTATGCCATATACGCTAATTCGTGCATTCGTGGCTCATTCGTGGGCGGCCTGGGTCAAAGCCGTCCACGAATAAGGGCCACAAATACGGTCCGCCGTCTAATTCGTGCATTCGTGGTTCATTCGTGGATGGTCTGTCAATAGCCGTCCACGAATACGGTGTGCCGTGTGCACCATTACCCTAACCGCAGGTGATCCATTTGTGGCTCATTCGTGGACGGCCTGGTCAATAACCCCTGTTTCGCTTCCTGAGCGCCTCGAACCCGGCCCAGGCGCGTTTCAATGTCTCAGGCTCCCTCCAAATCGCGGGAATCTTCAGCTTCACCTCGCTGACCGGCTGCCCTTGGCGCACCTGGAAGAAATGGATTTTCTTTACAGGCACATCATACTCCGCGGCAAAGCTTTCAATCAAGCCGCTCATTTGCGCGGCCAACTTATCCGCTTCCTCCGGTCGATACGCAGTCCCCCGTTCGGTGCAATAGCTTTTTTCGCACCAGCAGCCCACCTGAATGCCTTCATCGCCCATGCGCCACTCACGGGTGGCAACTTCTCGTTTTTTCGCCATGACCGTGGCAGAAATCACACTCTCTGCCGGATCGGAATACACATCCAACCATTCCCCGACCACGGCGGGGCGTGGTTTTTCGACAACTTTTCTGGATACTGCCCGTTCTTTGGGTGCTTCCCGTTTCACCGGAGGCTTTTTATTCGCGCTTTTTTCCGTGCCAGGGGCGGGTGTTTCCACTCTGTCGCCTGTCGCAGCTTTCGAAGCCATCTCCGGGCTGGGTTTGGATTCTTTCAGCGGCTGGCCCGCATCTGCATGGCACAGGTCAATATGCTTCTGGCAGGTTCCCCGGCCGCACTTCTTACAACGATTTAAACTGTGCACACACACCGGGCGCTCACACACCACACAGGTTTGGACTTCATTTCCACATTTCTGGCAAAAAGTACGTTTACAGTCCACGCACTGCGGCGCAAGACATTCGGCATGAGCCAAATGCCCATTCTCACACAGGAAAAGCGAATTTCCTGACCTGCCGCAAGAATCACAAACCAGATCTTCGACCACATGCAACAGGGGATCCCAACTCACACGGCGCTTCACGGCCACATCGCGCTTGCGAATCTCAACAGTTAAGTCCAGTTTGGGCTGGGCAATCATCGCCAGATTGACCAGCTCCAACTGAATGAGCAAATGATATTTCTGCTCGACATCTGCCAGTTTAGATTTTCTCTCGCCTTCGATGGCCGTCAGCTTAGCCTCGAGTACCGGGCGGCGTTCATCTTCGGCTTTTTGCAGGCGGCGCGAGGTGTCCTTCTCCAGATCATCGTAATAGTCATTCAGGCGTGCGCGATCCAGTTCAAGGAAACGCTGCAATCGCTTTTGCAGGGTATCCAGTGTATCGCCCAGTTCATTCGCCACCGAAAGCCGGGCGCGCTCCAATAGAGCTGCCAGTGCTTTAAGTGAAAGCGGCGGATCGCTGCCCCAGGCTAAAGGCGCGATTGGAATATCCGGAAAGGAATTCTCACTATCGAGAATCGACACTCGCTCGATATCCAGCCCTTTTATGGAAAATCCAGCCTGTAAATCCATCCACAACGGCAAAATTAACTCGCGTTTTTCATCCGCAATCAAACTGACTTTGAAATTGAAACGGGCGTAATGGTGCAGGCTGACGATCTCTTTGGCGCCTGGCATGGGAAACATTTTGGCATTCGGCAACGAAATGGCTTTTTCGATGACTTCGTAGAGTTTGGGCTTTTCAGGGCGGATGTTATTGATAAAAAAGCGCCCGTTGGCGGTTTTTGTGCGCAGTTCGTCAACGATCGTCTCGACCAGGTTATGTCCAAAGTGGATATAGTTGGCATTTTCGGGTTCGGGCGCGAAGGCCATGCGCTGATGGGCAGGCAAGCCCCAGCGCGCGGCGATTTCGTCGGGGAGCAGCACTTCATAAGCGCCATAGGCGGGCGGCTCGACCAAGCCATCCACCTGCTGGATGTAGCCAAGAACCAGATCTTCGAGGGAGATGGTTGAGGACATGCTTATTCCGCCGCGAAATCTTCGCCAAACAGGATATCGTCGTATTCCTGAGTTTGTTGGTGCACCTGGCGGGCCGCGACCAGCGTTTCGCCAAGCTTCGCGAAGCCGGTTTGCAGCTCAGCGGCTGACTGCGACTGCACCCAGATATCGAGTAGCAAATCTTCGAAATCGCGCTCATCTGAAAGCTGGCCGAGGATCATATCCATTTCGCCGATGACCAACTCGAACATATTGAGCTTCTGGTCGAGGATTTCGAGCAAGAAATCCTCGACCGTGCCGCGCGCAGATAGATTGTAGATGCGCACATCACGGGTTTGCCCAATGCGGTGGATGCGCCCAACACGCTGCTCAATGCGCATCGGGTTCCAGGGAATATCAAAATTAATCAGTGTCCGGCAAAATTGCAGGTTGCGGCCTTCGCCAGCCGCCTCAGTGGAGAGCAAAACCTGGGCATGCTGCTCAAAATCGTCGATGGCCTGGTTTTTGGCGGGCGTATCCATGCCACCGTGATAAACCACCAGCGAAAGTCCCAGTTTATGCAGGCGCGCGGCCAGAAGGTCAAGCGTGCGGCGGAAATGAGTGAAAATCAGAACTTTTTCAGTTGGGTCGCGCAGCAGGCTGGTCAACAGTTTTTCCAGCGCATCGGCCTTAGCCCAGGACTGGATATGCGTGGCCTGGTCGGCCAGCGCCAGCAGCGGGGCAAAATCACCAGAGCGGGCGGCCAGAGAACGAAGGGTCGGTTCGGCGGCGGAAGGGCTGCTGCCAATTTCGCGCTGCAGGGTGTGCAGGGCAAAACGATCCACCTGGCGCAGGCTGGCAATTTCAGTTTCAGGCGCTTCTTCCTCATCTTCCACACTGGCGCGGCCTTTTAGATGGGTACGAATAAAGGAACTGACAACCTGGTAAAAGCTGTCTTCCTCCGCAGAAAGGTTCAGGCGAATGGTGTTGGCCTGACGCGGCGGAAGTTTGAGATTGACCTGACTGCGAGTATGCCGCACCATCACATCACCGAGCAGGGCACGCAACTGCCCGCGGTTTTTGGGTAGACGCGGATCACCGCTGACAACGAATTGCTTGCGGAACTCACGCGGAGTGCCGAGTTGTCCGGGCTTGAGCAGAGTGATCAGATTGTAGAGTTCATCCAGGTTGTTTTCGACCGGGGTGGCGGTCAGCAGCAGGATGTATTTGCGCTGTAACTCGTTGATAAACTTCCACGAGGCGCTGTTACGATTCTTAAGATGATGGGCCTCATCCACTACAACCAGGTCGAAAGGAATATCCGCCAGCCGGGCGCGATTCTCTACGCGGCGGGCGGTCGTGAGGGAAGCAATCACCAGCGGGAAGCGTTGCCAGGCTTCGGCGCCAGCGGCGCGGAATTCCGGGGCAGCACTGGTGACAAACCCGGGCAGATGAAACTTGGAAATCAGTTCCTCCCGCCACTGTTCCACCAGCGCGGCTGGCGTAACAATCAAAACACGCTTGACAACATTGCGCGCCAGATATTCCTTGATGACCAGCCCCGCCTCGATGGTTTTGCCCAACCCAACCTCATCACACAGCATTCCACGCCCGCGAAAACGGCGCAGCATAGTCTGGGCAGCCTTTATCTGGTAATCGAACGGCAAAAATTGGAGCAGATTTAAGCAAATCAACTCATCAAATCCGCTCACGAGCAAGGCGTGTTCGGCCAGCAGGCGTAATTGGTACAGCTCGCGGCTGACAAATTCCCCGTCACTGAAGCTCTTTAACAGGGCAGGGGAGATAGGCAGGAGGTCGATGTCAATGGAAGGGAAGGTTGGGGTAGTAGGCATGTTCAAATCGCTGAAATAATATGACAAGTATAACTGCACATGTAGAAATTCAGAAGATTAACATCAGGAAGATTTGGAAAAAACCACAGGGTTTTCTTAAAGTCATCGCTGTAAATACATTATGCACAGCATACACTTCGTTATCCGCAGATTTCCGCCGATTATAAATGCAGAATCTTAAAATTTTGTTCAAAAAAGTATGTTGGCGGGCTTTTGAAGAGATCTTTTATTTATCAATTTGCCGCGCTTCGTTCGCAATGACATGAGTGACGATTGCTTCTGCGGCAGGGTGGGGCTAATCGGTGGTTTTAAACGCAAAACCCGCTTGATATCATCTCGCGGGAATTGTGTTTAAAAGAAAAAGTCT
>CAIWAX010000144.1 GCA_903910795.1 uncultured Anaerolineae bacterium | reverse complement strand
TGGGCTGAGACTCCAGCGTGGAAAAGGTTTAGAAATGCCTGCTGAAAGATCATAAATTTTTGTTCCACCATGGGTAAATACCTGAAAACAACGCATAGCAGAACCAGAAAAGCAGAGGCAATCTCTTGAAAGCCCTAATAGAATCCGAGCTCCGTTACCGCCGCCTGTTTGAGACAGCCCAGGATGGAATTTTGCTTCTGGATGCCAAGTCAGGCATGATCAGAGATGTCAACCCATTTCTGGTAGAGTTATTGGGGTATTCGCGTGAAGAATTCGTGGAAAGAAAGTTGTGGGAAATGGGCGCTTTCAAGGATATGGAAGCCAGTCAGAATGCCTTTGAAGCCTTGCAAGAGAATGAGTACATTCGCTACGAAGACCTGCCACTCAAAACAAAAGATGGCAAGCTGATCCAGGTGGAATTCGTCAGCAATGTTTATTTGGTGGGCGAAGAAAAAGTGATCCAATGTAATATTCGTGACATCACTGCCCGCAAGTTGGCCGAAGAGGCTTTACTTAAGGCTAACCCTCTCCAAAATGCAATTTTCAACAGCGCCAATTTTTCAAGCATTGCCACCGACGAAAAGGGCGTCATCCAAATCTTTAACGTCGGCGCGGAACGCATGCTGGGTTACACCGCCGCCGAGGTCTTGAACAAGGTCACCCCGGCCGATATTTCGGACCCGCAGGAAGTGATTGAGCGCGCCCGGGCTTTAAGCCGTGAACTCTCCACACCGATCACACCCGGTTTTGAAGCCCTGGTTTTCAAGGCCTCCCGCGGCATCGAAGATATCTATGAATTGACCTATATCCGCAAGGATGGCAGCCGCTTCCCGGCAGTCGTATCGGTCACTGCCCTGCGGGATTTGCGCGGCATCATCATCGGCTACCTGTTGATTGGCACTGACAACACCGCCCGCAAGCAGATCGAAGCCGACCAGGAAAAACTCGGCCAACGCTTGCGCGACCAACAGTTCTACACCCGTTCGCTGTTCGAAGCCAATATTGATGCGCTGATTACCACCGATCCGGGCGGCATCATCACGGACGTCAACAAGCAGATGGAAGCACTGACAGGCTGCACTCGTGACGAATTGATCGGCGCGCCCTTCAAGCGCTTCTTCACAGATCCGGCACAGGCCGAGATGAGTATCAAGCTGGTATTGAACGAAAAAAAGGTCAGCAACTACGAGCTTACGGCGCGGGCCAGGGATGGCAAGGAAACGGTGGTTTCTTACAATGCCACCACCTTTTATGACCGCGAACGCCGGCTGCAGGGCGTTTTCGCCGCGGCCCGGGATGTGACGGAACGCAACCGCCTGTACCAGGTCTTGCAGGATAAAAACCTGGAGTTGGAGAACGCCAAATCCCTGGCGGAAAAAGCCAACCTGGCCAAATCCGAATTCCTTTCCAGCATGAGTCATGAGCTGCGCAGCCCGCTCAATGCCATTCTGGGTTTTGGACAATTGCTGGAATCGGATCCAGAAACACCCACCCCCAGCCAGAAGCAAAGCATTACCCAGATTCTGCAGGCGGGTTGGCACCTGTTGAAGTTGATCGATGAAATCCTCGACCTCGCGAAGGTTGAGTCTGGCAGGGTGCCGCTTTCGCCTGAGCCCGTGTCAATGGCTGAAATCATCCTGGAATGCAAGGATATGATCGAGACCCAGGCCCAACAGGCCGGCATTGAATTGTTCTTTCCGGCCTTCAAGTCTCCCTATTTTGTACACGCCGATCGAACGCGGGTCAAACAGGTTCTCCTCAACCTGCTCTCCAACGCCATCAAATACAACCGGCAGGAGGGCAACGTCACGGTGGAATGTCATGAAACCGGTCAAGGGCGCATCCGTGTCAGCATCAAGGATACCGGCGCGGGGCTTTCTCCGGATCAACAGAACCAGCTTTTCCAAGCTTTCAACCGTCTTGGGCAGGAAGCCAGGGGCGTGGAAGGAACCGGCATTGGACTGGTGGTAGCCAAACGGCTGGTTGAATTAATGGGCGGCACCATCGGCGTGGGCAGCATCCTCGGGGAAGGAAGTGTATTCTGGTTTGAACTTGAACCGATAGTCGAGCCGCGCCTTTTAGCCAACGACGATATTGAGGAAATGACGGAGCCGCGCGTCACGCGGGAACCCGGGCTGCACAAATTATTGTATATCGAAGATAATCCGGCCAATTTAAAACTTGTCGAGCAAATCATCGCGCGCCATTCAGATATGCTCCTGTTGACCAGCGTGAACGGTAGAAGCGGTGTTGAGCTCGCGCATAGTTTCCTCCCGGATGTGATCCTGATGGATATCAATCTACCCGACATCAGCGGTTTTGAAGCATTGAAGATCCTGCTGGCGGACCCGCAAACGGCCAAAATCCCCGTGGTTGCCATCAGCGCCAATGCCATGCCGAGCGACATCAGCAAAGGTCTGGAGGCCGGTTTCCTGCGCTATATTACCAAACCCATCAAGCTGACTGAATTTATGGATGCACTGGCAGATGCGCTGGATTTTGCCGGCATAAAACCGAAAGCGGTTGAATAAGAGCGGAAATTACCATGCTTAATTCATTGGATTTTTTACAGGCCAAAATTTTGATCGTGGATGATCAACAGGTCAACATTCTTTTACTTGAAAGGGTGCTGAATGGGGCCGGCTATCTCTCCGTTTCCTCCACCATGGATCCGGCCCAGGTTTGCACGCTTCATACCCGCGACAGCTATGATTTGATCATGCTTGATTTGCAAATGCCCGGCATGGACGGTTTCCAGGTGATGGAAGCACTCAAAAAAATTGAGCCGGATGGCTACCTGCCTGTGCTGGTCATTACAGCCCAACCGGATCACAAACTGCGCGCGCTCAAAGCCGGCGCGAAGGATTTCATCAGCAAACCGTTTGAACTGGCGGAAGTGCAGGCACGCGTTCATAACATGTTGGAAGTACGCCTGTTGCACAAAGCCGCCCGGAACGCCAACCTCATTTTGGAACAACACGTTCGGGAAAGAACCGCCGAGCTTCAAGAAAGTTACCTCGAAACCATTCTTTCGTTGATCCGTGCGGTAGAGTACAAAGATGAAGAAACAGGCGCGCACGGGCGCCGGATCAGCCAATATTGCCGTGAATTTGCCCTGCTGCTGGGGCTGGATCAGGCACACATCGATTTGATTGCGCTCGCCAGCCCGATGCATGACATTGGCAAAATTGGCATCCCGGACCACATCCTGCTCAAAAAAGATAAGCTCACCGGGGAGGAGTGGCGGATTATGATGGAACACACCCGCATCGGCGCAAAAATTCTCGGCAACAGCAAATCACCTTCTCTCCAATTGGGTGCGGAAATTGCGCTCAACCATCACGAGCGTTGGAATGGCGGCGGATATCCGAATGGTTTGCAGGCGGAGAACATCCCGTTTGCGGCGCGCATCATGTATATCTGTGATGTTTATGATGCCTTGCGCAGCAAACGCCCTTACAAACCTGCTTTTGATCATCTGAAGGCTGTCGATATCATGACGCATGGAGATGGCCGTACCCGGCCGGAGCATTTTGACCCGCTGATGCATGCAACCTTCATCGATCATCACCAGACCTTCAACGATATCTTTGAATCATATTCGAAATAGCCTGATTGAATGGGATAGCGGCGGCCCCAGGCTCCTGTTTGTATTTGCGCTTTTCGTTTCCCGTGAATAATTAAATTGCTTTTTTCTCCCCCAAGTGGCGGAGAAAAACACTCCCCAGCCGATGGATGCGGCTGGGGAGTGTTAGGTATAAGATGGGTTCATGACCCGCGTATATTTAGCCGATGCCAAGCTTGAAGAAAGATCCGCCCTGCGCTTGCTGCTGCTTGACCTGAAAATGGTAGTAGTGGGTGAGGCGGATAACTGGAAAACCACCCTGGCCAATGCCCCAGCCACCCGGCTGGACATGCTCCTGGTGGACTGGGACTTGCTCCCTATCGATTTGGGGTTGCAGTCCCTTTCAGAGTTGCGACAGGCCTGTCCCACCGCGATTGTGGTTGTGCTCATCAGCCACCTGGATGCCCGACAGCAAGCCGCCATCTCTTCCGGCGCCGATGCATTTATCAGTAAAGGTGAAACGCCTGAGCGCGTGGCTGAACGTTTGCAGCTTGCAGCCGCATTCATTCGAATACCATAACATTCTCCTCCGAATCACACACGGGGGCACGGCTGCGAGAACCAAAATCTGGCGTACCAGAGCTTCTCCGGGCGCCGGCGTTAAATTGGGCAGCAATCAGGTTTTTTATTATAAAAAAGGAGTACTAAACCATGAATAAGGATATTTTTGAAGGGCAATGGAAACAACTTCGCGGCGAGGCAAAGACCTGGTGGGGCAAACTCACCGATGATGACCTGGATCGAGCCGCCGGCAAGTTCGATATTTTAGCTGGCATCATTCAAGAAAAGTACGGTTACACCCGCGAACGCGCCGCCAATGAGATCGACAAGCACGTGACAGCCTACGAAAATGATATGAGAAGCAAGGCTGAGCCAAACCCTGTCAAGTAGCCAGCTTGCTGTATCTTTCCCTTCATCAAGAGAGGACAGGTACAGAAGTAAAACCTGGCACCATCCAATAACATCAAGCATGAATCTGCACAGTCCTTCACTGGCGTGCGATTCTGAAAGAAGGAACAAAAATGTCCACAGACAATAGAATGACGCAGGTTACCACCTCGCAACGTGAACCGGATCGGGAACAACGCATCTTTACTTTTAAAGTCACCCAACTGATCTGGCTCTTGCTGGGCTTCCTCGAAGCCTTGATCGCGATCCGCATCGGATTGCGATTGATTGGCGCCAATCCCGCCAGCCTGATCGTTTCAATGATCTATGGCTTCACCTCCCTGTTCCTGTTCCCCTTTAGCGGGGTGGTCAACTCACCAGCCGCCGGCGACATGGTTCTCGAACTCTCTTCCATGTTCGCGATGGTGATTTACGCCCTGTTGGCCTGGGGATTGGAAAGAATAGTGTGGCTGGCTTTTTACCGCCCGCGTGAATCTGCCGTGGGCACCACCGAAACAACCACCAGCGAACACCATATCAATCCGTAAACAACCCGTTATCGCACCCTGTACAAAGCTATTTAGACCAGATCGCCCACCAGTTGAACTTGAGATTTACAGCGCAGATTGCCGGAGGCAAGCATGGATGAGTTAATCCAAAACGAAGATATGGAAACACGGCCATTTACAGGCCTGTCGGCCCGGCTGCCGGCGCTCAACAACTTTCTCGAATGTTTGGTTATGTTATTCAATCCGACACAGGAAGAACAACATAACGCTGGTGTCTACCTGGGCGGCGAAGGGCGCGAATAAAGAACCGGTGAAGGATAAGCCGGTGAGTTTTTCCTGGCAGATTTTGCCAGTCAACCCAAGCAAGATCAAAAATAAGGAAATAATCACATGATTAACGAAAACCGGGAATACAAAGCACAGGGCAGCAAGGTATTGAGTGTGCTGGCAGGCATGCTTGTCGGCGGAGTGATGGGAGCGGTGACCATGCTCCTGTTTGCGCCGCAATCTGGCGAAGCCACCAGGGAACAGATCCAGGAAAAAAGCATCGAACTGCGCGATCAGGCCAATGTCATGATGGATGATGCCATGACCCAGGTACGCATGGATCGACAGGAGATCAGCATGGATGGCCGTCAGAAGGCTTTGGAATTGCTGCAACTGGGAAAGGCCCTGGCAGTCGAACAACTGGAAAAAGTCTCTGAGGCTGCCAACGCCGGCAAAAAGGCCATCCAGAGCGCCTGAATCTGGAACAAGTCTGCGGGCGGAATATATTCCGCCCGCCTGAAAAGGAAAACCAAAATGAACAGCGAATATCAAGTCATCGAATACCACAACCGTAATGTTGTCAATGTAATGGCAGGTCTGCTGATCGGCGGGCTGGCTGGCGCGGGCGCGATGCTGCTGCTGGCGCCGCAATCTGGCGAAAGAACCAGGGAACAAATCCAGGAAAAAAGCATCGAATTGCGCGATGAAACCACCAGCGTCATGGATATCGCCCTTGCGAAGGTTTGGCTGGCCAAAAATAAAATTGCGCGGGATGGCCGGCGCAGGACCAACGAATTAGTCCATCGCAGCAAGGCTTTGATGGATGAGCAGCTGGAGACGGTGTCCGCAGCCGCCAAAACGTGGAAAAAGGCCAATCTCGGTTCCTAAACCTGCGATATCGCAGCCACCGTTTTTTTATAACCATTCAAGGAGACTATTATGAAAATCACAAAGAATATCGGCTTTCTGCTTTTAGCAATCTGGCTCATCCTCACCGGGTTGGCTGCCTTCGTTCCGGCAATTGGCGGGCTGGGGATTATTCTGTCAATTCTCGCCATCGCAGCCGGCGTTTTTATCCTCATGGGGCGCTAGCTCAAAAGCCACCTGATCTGTTTGGTCAGGTGGCCTGTTGATTTTTATCGGTATCCCCACAATGATGCGTTGAAAAAGATTTGCCATCGAATGGAATGTAAACATGCAAACAGAACAATTACAAACAACCGCCCCCGATCTTTTTTCGAGATGTGGCGATTCAAACATTTTGACCGGGCCAGGACCGGCGCCTGATAAAGTAAACCTCCAGATGGATGCGTCCATTGCGCGCGAAGTTGACCAGGCATTATGGGAAAACCAAGTCCTGAGGGCCATGGATTATTACGAGGTGGATGTGCGGGTACAAAACCGCGTGGTTATCTTGAACGGTCACATCACCAGCTCCACCAGTAATGACCGGGTTGAAAAAGCGATCAAATCCATCCCCTTGATCCTGGGTCTTCAGAACCATCTCGTCCTGGATGATCAACTCACAACCGAAGTGGCTTCGGCCCTGGCGAATTTGGAACACCTTTACGAGTGCAAGTTTTTTACCGGTGTGACCAATGGGGTGGTGACGCTGCACGGAAATGTGAAGAATGAAATCATTAAATCCCTGGCAGGGAAATGTGTTGCGGAAAATTCCAATGTGCGCGGTGTGATCAACTGTGTGCGCGTCCTGGGGGTTATTTCGGAACTTCAGGAAACACCTGTTTACCAGCCTGCCATTGGCCAGGAAATCCTTTTTCAAAATGGGGTCTCAGGTATTGTCCGGCAGGTCATCATCAATCCGGACAACCGGCGGGTGACAGCCATGCTTCTGGCTGGACGCTTTACCGACCAGTTGCAAGAGTTCCGGGCCATGAGCAACAATGAGGCCCGACCCGTGGAACGCCAGATCATCGTATCTGTCGATCTGGTACGTTACCTGACCAAATTCTCGGGTTTTCTCACCATCAGCAGTAATGATGGTAACAGGTTCGCGGACTTTGACGCATCTGCATTTCGATCCCCGGATGCCGGCTGGGTGCCGCCTTACCCTTACTGCCCGCGGGATGTACTCTTCAATGCAAACGCAGGCCTGCCTGATCAAGCCATTGCCGGGGTTGCGCTTCATTCCATTCTGGCTATTAAGATAAAAGAAACGCTGGAAGAACAAAATAATGGCCAATGACAGCCTGGGTGGCTAATCAACCAACCAGGCCAGTGGCTGGCAGGGGCCAGGCCGCCACACAAAAACAAGTCTGAGGAACAACATGCTCCAACCAAACGTACTTGAAATCAGTAAATTTGCTGTACTCGCCAGCGATGACCAAATTGTGCGCACCACCCGGGCGCTGGAATCCCATGACATCCACGTCATCGTTGTCGAAACCGGCGCTGAAGCCAAAGAAGCCGTCCTCGCGATCATTCCTGAAGATGCCGAGGTATTTACATCCAGCTCGGTTACCCTCGACAGCCTGGGCATCTCGGCCGAGGTCGACAAATCCGGCCGGTATAACTCTGTGCGGGCGAAACTTGCCCTGATGGATCGCCAAACCCAGAGCCGCGAAATGCAAAAGATGGGCACGACCCCCGATTATATGATCGGAAGTGTCCACGCCGTCACCGAAACAGGCCAGATCGTCATCGCTTCAAAGACCGGCAGCCAGTTGGCCGGTTACGCCGCCGGTGCTGCCCATGTCATCTGGGTGGCGGGCACGCAGAAAATCGTCCCAACCGTCGAAATTGGGCTGAGACGGATCGAAGAATATACCCTTCCCCTTGAAAATTCCCGCGCGCTGATCGCCTATGGAATGAAAAGCAGCGTCAGCAAACTGTTGATTGTTAACGATGAAGCCGTTCACGGTCGGACAACCATGATTTTGGTTAAAGAAAATCTGGGATATTAAGAAAGTTTTACAGGTAATTCCAATTTGGAAAAATTGGTTCTGATTTTGGGAGAAATAGAATGAAAGCACTCGTTTATCACGCACCAGGCAAACGCGCCCTGGAAAACATGGCCATGCCGGAGATCATTTTACCGACCGACGCCGTCGTCAGGATTACAAAAACCACCATTTGCGGCACAGACTTGCATATTATGAAGGGGGATGTGCCCGAAGTTACCGACGGCCGCATCCTCGGACACGAAGGGGTTGGGATTGTTGAACAGGTCGGTTCGAATGTTTCCAATTTTAAAGTCGGCGACCACGTGCTGATCTCCTGCATCAGCGCCTGCGGACGCTGCGATAACTGCAAGAAAGGCATGTATTCCCACTGCCAGAATGACGGTGGTTGGATCCTGGGTGTCAAGGTCAACGGCACACAGGCGGAATACGTGCGCATTCCCTTTGCCGATAACAGCCTGTACCCGATTCCTGCCGGGGTGGATGAAGAAGCGCTGGTCATGCTGAGTGACATCCTGCCCACCGGCTTTGAATGTGGCGTGCTTAACGGGCAGATAAAGCCCGGTGACAGCCTGGCGATCATCGGGGCCGGTCCAATCGGTTTGGCCACCCTGCTGACAGCCCAGTTTTACTCACCCGCGCAGATCATCATGGTTGATAACGATGATAACCGCCTGCAAATCGCTAAAACTTTTGGAGCCACCCAGGTGATCAACAACAGCCTGGGGAATGCCGCGGAGAAGATCATGGCGCTGACCGGGAATCGGGGCGTAGATGTAGCGGTGGAAGCCATTGGCATTCCAGCCAGTTTTGATATTTGCCAGGAAATCGTGACTGCTGGAGGCCGGATAGCCAATGTGGGTGTGCATGGAAAACCCGTTCAATTGAACCTGGATAAACTGTGGTCGCAAAATATTACCCTGACCACCCGGCTGGTTGATACAGTCTCGACACCCATGCTGATGAAAACGGTTGAATCCGGCAAACTGCAGCCCGGGTTGTTAATTACACACCATTTCACCATGGATCAACTCATGCAGGCCTACGACACTTTTGGTGATGCCGCCAATTCCCATGCACTCAAAGTAATCATCACCAATCCATAAATAATAACTGCGCACTCGGGCCCGGTTCTCCAGGCAGTGAGAAAAAAATATGCTAACCGGCACAATCAGCAAACTTAAAACGAATCTTCACAGGCCGCTCCGGGCAAAGCTGATATTTAACCCCGGTTCCGGTCAACCTGGCGAATCGCCTCAACAACTGGTCAGGATTCTCACGGAGATGCAAAAACAACACATTCTGCCGGAAGTTTATCTTACCGAGCCAGACAGCCAGCTTGAACGGGTAGTTGAGCATGCCATCAAGTCTGGCATCAAATTGATCGTTGTAGCGGGTGGCGATGGAACGATCGACAGCATCCTTGGCGCTATGATCGGTAACAACGCAATTCTCGGTATCATACCCACCGGTACTCGAAACAATGTCGCCTTTAATCTGGGGGTTACCGGGGATATCGCTGATTCTGTTGCCCTTTTACGGCATGGACGCCGCTTGAAGATCGATGTCGGTCGAGTACATTTTGGCCATGCCCGTCACTGGTTTTTGGAGGGCGTGGCTCTTGGCCTTATATCAGATTTATACCCCATGGCAGATGGAATCCAGCATGGGGATCTGAGCCAGATCAGTGGACTGCTTTCTACGCTTGTTTCCGCCACACCTTCGAGCCTGACGATCAACCTGGATGGGAAAGAGCATTTGACAACCAATGCACACATGCTGCTGGTTTCCAATATGCCTTTTATCGGCCCACATTTCCAGATTTCACCGCATGTCTCTTTCAAAGACAGTCATCTGGATGTTTTTACCTTTTCGGATATGAGCAAACTCAATATGATTTCCTTTGCCATGCTTTCGCGCAGCGGACCACTTGAAGAGGCGGGCATTAAGCATTTTCGCGCCAAGCATCTTTCAATTGTTTCAGAACCACAAATGCCGGTTCTGGCCGATGGCATTTTATTAAGTTCGTCAGCAATTATCGGACAAACAGGGACACATACTTTACCAGACATGCTCCATATTGGATCTGGTACTGAGACTTCTATTCACGTCCATCCACGGGCCATGACGGTCATGGCGGGCAAAGAACTTACCGGACAGCGCCCTGTTCAGCCAGTTAGGGTCGAATCAATTATGAAACCTGATGAATCCTGAAATCTCTGAGCCGCTCCCAACTCCAGGCCTGAAATCCAGGATTTCCTTTTGGTCTGCTCATCGCAGGCGACCCGCATTCCTGTTCATTCTGATCACAGGTCTGGCTGGTTTCCTATTATGGTTGCCGGACGCGGCCCGAGTCTTGTTTTGGGCAGCATTGCTCGCTCAACGAGGTTTGTTTACGCTACTTTCCATCTTTGCTTTGGTGACGCTATCTTTGATTTGGTCGGCGGGTCAGCGTATTGATATTAAAATATTTACCTTCATGAACACACGTCTGTATCCCGGCTGGTTGGATCGTATCATGTGGTTTGCAACCCAGCTGGGCAATATGTTGGCCGCATTTATTGCTGCCCTGCTGTTTTTCCTTCTGAGTGATCGCCGCCTGTCCCTGGAAATCGTTTTTGGCACATTGACACTCTGGCTTTTAGTGGAAATCATTAAGACCCTGACCGACCGGGAGCGTCCATTTCTTTCTCTTGAAAATACACGTGTCATTGGCTGGCAGGAAAAAGGCGATTCATTCCCTAGTGGGCATACCAGCCAGACTTTTTTCCTCGTGATGCTGTTCGCCCAGCATTTCCAGCTCGGATTTGGCGTTATAGTCGCCCTGTATATGCTGGCTGTCCTGGTTGGTTTTACGCGTATTTATGTGGGCGCCCATTATCCCAGGGATGTCCTGGCCGGTATGGTGCTTGGTTCAATCTGGGGGCTTCTGGTGACACTTGTGGATCCTTTCTGGCATTTGTTCGGCTTCTAACTCCCTCCCCCAGGTGGCGGAGGCAAACACTCCCCGGTCGATGGATGTGACCGGGGAGTGTTTGTTATATGATGAACTCAGGCCCAACCAACTTTTTGGCCGCAGACTTTCAAGCTTTTGCGCCGGTGACTGGCACTTTCAGGCGCCGGGCAACATCAAACTCAAGGAGAAATAACATGTTGTGGACAATCATCGTAATTTTATTCATCCTCTGGCTGGTCGGCTTTTTCGGCTCGAGCATCCATTCCTCCATTCCCCAAACCGGCGGCTGGATCCACACCCTGATCGTCATCGCAGTCATCCTGATCATTCTGCACCTGCTGGGTATCATATAAGACGCTGCCCTTCCCCTCAATGCTGTTTAATTTTCATTTGAGCTGCGCAATCGATGAACCGTAAACTGAGTTTCCCTGGTGTTTTCGCCCTGCTGCTGACCTTGCTGACACTGGCGGCCTGCAGCACTGCGGCTGTTTTTCCAACTGTGGGTTCCACCGGGCAGCCGCTGCTTCTGGCGATGGCGAATGACGCCAGCACTCCGGTTGGTTGTGATGGCTGCCCCCAGGCAACGCTTTCAGCCTTGCAAACCCAGGAAAAAAGCGCTTCTGATGCTCGTGCGGCTGCCACGGCTGCTATTATGCGCGTAGAGGCCCAGGCGACCCTGGATGCCGTCAATTTGACCGTGGCCGCGGCGCAAACGCAGGAAAAAAACAATGCCAATATCGTGGCAGCCGAGGTGGCTGCCACGGCTGCGATTCTACGGGCCAATGCCAGGGCCACCCTGGTTTCAGCCGGCTCCACCCAGGATGCTGCCCAGACCCAGGACGCCATGCGCCAGCTTGCGGAACAGAACAGCCAGCGGATGACCGCCGATGTGGCCACACAGAACGCCCTGGCCACGCAGACACAGGACCAGAACAACTTGCTCGCCTCAGGCACTCAAACGGCAGTCGATAACCAGATTGCCACACAGACTCAATCCGCACTGGCGACGACCCAATGGTACGCGGATCAGGCGCGCCAACGTGATGCCCAACGCCAGGCTCCGCTCACATTCCTCTGGCTGTGGTGCCCGCCGTTATTTATTGTGGCCATCGCGCTGGTGCTGCTCCTGTTTTTCTGGCGCTGGATGTCAATTCGCGAAAACCAGCAATTGATTGAGCTGCAAGCTGAAGCGCCGGTCATCATTGAACACCGAGTCCAACCGGTCAACGATAACCCACCCGTGACTTATCCGCTTGCAAGGCCGACTACCGACCATACATACTGGTGGTTGGAAGAAGCCCGGCACAAGTTATTGGCCAGAGAGAAGGATGAAGATGATCACCCAGCCAGCTGATCCACAGCACCACGTTAGAACTGCGCGCCAGATCAAGGCTCAGATGCCGGTCTTATTGTCTCAATGGGGGCTGGTGGCCAAATTTAAGCGCTGGCGGTTGGCCAAGGATCCGAAAACCGGTATGGTGATCCTGTTTGCTGTGCTGGACAATAAATATATCGCTTCACATACCACCACCCCCTTCAGCAATTATTTTGACCCTCATTTGCTGCGTGACCTGGAAACCGAGCTGCAGGTACAGATCGTGTATTCCACCAACGATGGGCTGCGTTACGCCTTCATCCTTGAGCGCGGTCAGATCGATGAGCTGCCAAAACCGATTGATCCGCATCCGGACAAACCCAGCCTGGTCGTGAAAGTCCTGTTCAGCGAAAAACCGGCTGCCGCAGGCACAAACGCGCCTGCGTTGTTGAAGCCGGTTGAATCTGACGAACCGCAAGTTGACCGGAGCGTTGGATCGTATTTGAATGTTTTCAAGGATATCGAATCCGGGACCGCTGATCCCAAAACGGTCACACAAAGCCTCCCGAATGTCGTGATTGAAGTGAAGAATTTGGATCTGGATCAATAAGCCGGGAGAAGCGTGGCAAATGGACACACCAGGGCCGGTATGACAGACCAACCTTTTACACAACCAGACGATTGGACTTTCCAGAAGGTGGTCTGGGGTACGCTCACGCTTGTCATGGTCAGCCTGGGATTCTGGCTTTTATACCGGTTTAGCCAGGTTTTTTTCATCCTGTTTATCGCGCTCGTCCTGGGGACGGTGATCAGACCGGCTGTGGCCTGGCTGCACCGGCGGGGACTCTCCCGCATAGCGGGGATTATCCTGGTGTATCTTGTGTTGCTGGCGCTGGTGGTCAGCTTCGCACTGTTGTTATTTCCCTTGATCGTTGAGCAGGGTACCACCATTGCCGGGGAAGTTCCCGGCTATTATCAATCCTTGCGCGGCTGGTTTATCAGCTCTCCCAATACATTCATCATCCGGCTGGGCGGTTTTACCCCGGATTCGCTGCCAGGTCTCACACCCGTTCAACAAACCGGGGCGGAAGTGATGGCTTCGGCCGGACAGGCGCTGGATTACGTGACCGCCGCGGCCCAGATCGGTTTTATCGCCATTATTTTCCCGGTTTTGGCCTTTTATTGGACGCTGGATGGGTCGCGAACCATCAAGACTTTTTTATTCCTGCTTCCGCAGGAACGGCGCGAGGGGATTGCCGAGTTGATCGCGGCCATGGAAACCAAGGTTAGCCACTATATTGCCGGGCAGGCCATCCTGTGCCTGGTGATCGGCGTCATGGCACTGGCAGCCTATCTGGCCATCGGCCTGCCGAACGCCCTGGTGTTGGCGCTCGTGGCAGCCGTCATGGAGGCCGTGCCGATGGTTGGACCGCTGCTGGGCGCCGTTCCGGCGGGGCTGGTGGCATTTTCCCTGGGGCCTGATAAACTGATCTGGGTGATCATCGCGACCGTTATCATCCAGCAGTTGGAAAACAGCCTGCTTGTACCGCGTGTCATGAGCAAGGCCGTTGGGGTAAATCCGTTTGTTTCACTGCTGGCGTTTTTTGCTTTTAGCTCGCTGCTCGGTTTTGGCGGCGCGCTCATGGCGATCCCCATGGCGGCCATTCTCCAGTTACTGCTTGACCGCTTCGTTTTTCACCCCGCGCAGATGGAAGCCGAGGTGTCGACCGGGCGCGACTATGCCAGTTGGCTGCGTTATGAGGCCCAGGACCTGGCCCAGGATTTGCGCAAACAGGCCCGGCTCAAAAAAGGTGGTTCGGATTTGCGTGTCAGGCAGATCGACCAGGTGCTGGATGAAATCGAAACCATCGCCACAGATCTTGATGGGCTGCTTGCCCAGGTTCCACCATCCGGTGCGCCGTGTTGAAGCGCATTGCGCTCGTCGGCGCCGCGGTATTGACAACCCTTTTGGCGCTGCTGCTCCTGTGGCAGTTCCGGATTGTTGTCATCTATGTCATGGTCTCGCTCGCTCTTGCGGCTGCGCTGCGTCCATTGGTTTCCCGCCTGGTTGCAGGCCGCCGGCTGGTGCGCGCGGCCTGGATGGTGCTTTACCTTGCCGGCCTGATCAGTTTTGGCGCGTTGTTGTTCCTGACGGGTGAAGCTGCCATGCTGGAAATTCAATTATTCAGCCAGACAGTTTCGACGCAGGATGCGTGGAGACTGCCAGTCTGGCTGCAGGGCAGTCCTTTTCAACTGTTCGTGGTCGCCCAGCTCCCACCCCCGAGCAAACTTTTTGTCGCCTTCACCGGCGATCAGGGTCAGTTAGTGCTGCCGGCTATTATTGGAATTTCTCAAGGGCTTGAAGAATTTATAAGCGGTTTTCTGGTCATCCTGTTCTTAAGTATCTACTGGAGCATTAACCAGATTCATTTTGAACGGCTCTGGCTTTCGCTGCTCCCGTCAGATCAGCGCAAACAGGCGCGGAATATTTGGCGGACAATCGAGGTTGAACTCGGCGCATACCAGCGCAGTGAATTCGTTCAAAGCCTGCTGGCAGGGATATTGTTGGGGCTTGGATACTGGCTGATTGGATCTCCCTATCCGGCGCTGCTGGCGCTGATCGGCGCTATGGCCTGGCTAATCCCTGTCGCAGGCGCTTTTATGGCGCTCATCCTGCCGTTCTCGCTGGGTCTCATAACCAGTGTGCAGCTCAGCCTGCTGACGACCCTTTACACCCTGTTTGTACTGATCGCCTTGCAGGTCTGGGTCGAGCCGCGGCTCTTCAGGCGCAGATGGGACAATCCCATCCTGACTTTGATCGTTCTGCTGGCCATGGCAGACGCCTTTGGTTTGATCGGTTTGCTGGTCGCGCCGCCGATTTCGGCGATCTGCCAGATCCTTTGGAACCGGCTTTTCAGCAATCGCGCGGTATCGGGAGCCGCGGCGCAAATTTCAGATTTGAAAGAGCGCCAGGCGCGAGCCTGGGACAACATCAAGGCCATGGAGGAGCCGCCCATTGCCCTGGTGTCCATCGGAATGGAACGGCTCAAAAACCTGATCAACAAGGCCGAACCCATCCTGCAAGCCGGTCTGCCGGACGAACCATCCGGGCTGCCGGCTCTCTCAGCCAGTGACAGCAGCGTCCTGCCCGGCTCCATTGGAGCGTGAAAATTGAAGATCTCCCCCAGGTGACGGAGATAAAGGCTCCCCGGTCGATGGATGTGACCGGGGAGCCTTTGTTGTAGGATGGTAATGAGGCTGTAGCAGGGTTTGGAAAGATGTCATCGAACCAAATCCCTGACGCGCCCATTTGCTTTTTTATCCGGAGACTTGGAATGAAGAAAATACTATCAATGCTCGTTTTGCTTGCGCTTTTGCTCGCAGTGCTTGCCGGTTGCACCACCGGCCCGCTTGTACAGGTCAAGAAGCCGGGGCAGGCCAATATTACCGGCACACCTGCTTCCACTGGCCAGGTGAACCTGCCGGCGGTAAGCATCCAGCTCAACCCGCCCGGCCCGAATCCCGAAGCCAACACCGCCGCTTTAAATGGCAGCGCGGCCGGGATTCTGATGGGTGTCTGGCATGGGTTTATTTCCCCGGTTACACTGGTGCTTTCATTCCTGAACAAGGATGCCCCGATCCAGATGTATGAAGTCCATAACGATGGCAGCCAATATAACCTTGGCTTCTTTTTGGGAATAGCGCTCTTGTTTGTCATTCTGGGCGGTGTCGTTGGATTGGGACGGTAACTATTCCTGAACCGTGGTTGGTATGATCTGGCAGATTTCCAGATGGCAATCTCACAGACTTATAAGAGGAGAATAACATGAATTCAACCTACACAATGATTATCGTTGTCGTGCTGGTTTTGGCGGTCGTAGGCGCCATCCTGGCACCGATATTTATGAATCGCAACCGAACTGGCAAGCTCCAGAAAAAATTTGGAACCGAATATGACCACACCCTGAAAACCCTGGGAAATGAAAAGAAGGCGCAGGTGGAACTGGAGCAACGCCAGAACCATGTCGATTCGCTGGATATTCATCCGCTTTCCATGAACGATCATGATCGTTACCTGGCGACGTGGACGGGTGTTCAGGCTAAATTTGTCGACCAGCCCGGGCAGGCTATCGTTGAAGCCGATCACCTGATCATGGAAGTGATGCAGTTGCGTGCCTATCCGGTTTCCGATTTCGAGCAGCGCGCGGCGGATGTCTCGGTCAGTTATCCGGCCCTGGTGGGCAATTATCGAGCCGCGCGGGTGATCGCGATTAAAAACCAGGAGCACAAAGCCAATACCGAAGAATTACGACAGGCAATGATTTATTACCGCTCTTTGTTTAATGAGCTTCTCGAACCTGAAACACAAGCAGTCATGGCGTAAGGAGAAATAAATATGGATGAACAAAATTTTGGAGAGCACTACGCATCATCAGGAATTTTGGATGGGACCGGTCTGGCCCGGGAAAATACTGTTGGTTTATTAAGTCCCCTGCCTGAGGAAAATCAAATAACCGTCAGCCGGCAGCCGCAATCTTCAGTGGAAAGCCCAAGCGTGCCGGTTTATGACACCCTGGATGATCCGAACCTCGATTTGACGCCGGCGAGCGCAAAGATCACTGTTTTTCCGGAACCCCTGCTTGACCCGGTCGAATCAGAGCTGATGCGCACACGCTGGAATAAAATCCAGGCCCGGTTTGTGGATGATCCCCATTCTTCCGTTGAAATGGCTGATACGCTGGTATCCGACCTTGTTTCAAGAATAACCAATATTCTTGTCGAGGACCACAACTCATTGGAGAGCGAGTGGCATCACAACAATGAGATTTCAACGGAGAACCTGCGCATGGTTTTACAGCACTACCGCACATTCTTCAATCGGCTGGTGGATTGATCATCAAAAAAATAACCGCGGAGTGATTGTAAAGGCGGTGGGGTGACCCGTTTCAGGGAACAATCCTCAAAAGCCTGTCCCAATCTGATCCACGCTCCCGACACCTGGCGGAGAACAATACTCCCCGGTCGACGGATGTGACCGGGGAGCCCTTGTTGTAAGATGGGTTCAGAGTCAGATTTCTGGTTCGCCCGACCGGGTTGCGTAACGTATAAACCCGGAAAAAATAATGGAGATTATTATGGAAATCCCCCTGGATGTGCAGGTTGAGTGTTCCGATGGAAATGGCAGGCATCCGGTTGGGCACTCTGTTTTTGTGCTGATCAACCCGATCACGGACCAGGTGGCTCACCTGGTGGTGGAAATTGATAACATACCCAACACTGAATACATTGTCCCGATTGATATGGTGATCGAGACCTCTGCCGAATTGATCCGGCTGAGATGCACTGCCGCAGAGATGGAAAAGCTGCCAGTATTCATAAAAGATGAGTATATCAAGGACAGGGTTTTGAATTATGCCGGTTACAGCGGCGGGGTAACCGGACGGGATTCGTGTTACTACATGCCTTATGTGACTTCGGAGGTGCGGGTGCCGGTTTATGCTGCGCGCCCGCAAATTCCCCCTGGAGAATTGGCCGTGCATCGAGGTACGCATGTCGAGGCAACGGATGGCCTGGTTGGGAAGGTCGACGAATTTGTAGTTGACCCGGAGAACAGCCACATTACCCATCTGGTCATGCGTGAAGGTCATCTCTGGGGAAAAAAGGATGTGATTATCCCTATTTCAGCCCTGGGTGAAACGCGCGGGAATACCGTCTTCCTGAGCCTCGACAAACAGCAGGTTGAGGCTCTGCCGGCTTTCCCGCTGCACAGACACCTGCATTTGTAACAGAAAGAATGGGAAAAGGAGTACGGCTATGAAGAAACATCAAACCTGGGAATTCACCTGTAAAACTTGCGGCGCGCATGAATTGATCGTCCGGCGTACCTGGACAACCCTGGCCGGGCCAGAAAGCCAGACCTGGCAGGAATGGGGTCCGCTCAACCCCGATCACCACTGGAAATTTGAATTCAAGGAAATGGTTGATCAGGATGAAAACGATGAGGCTGAACGGGGGGATTTCGATGAATTTGCAGTGGATGACTCTGATTCGGATCCTGAAAATTACGAAATAATCGAACCGGAGAGCGACCCCGATAGTGACGAGTTTTATGTCAATTGCGCGGGCTGCGATCGCGAAATTGAATTTGGGTGGAAAAATCCTGACCGCGGCGGCGGCATTTTCCCCGTGGAATGTTCTGATTTTATCGCCGGGGAAGTTTGGCCTGAACCGCGGTATTCGGAAACATGGCAGAACAAGTACAGGCTGCCGGCAGGTGCTCACAGGCTGGTTACGCCGGGCGCCAACCATGGCTGAAAATCGCACGGTTGAAGTAACCCACGGTTGTATTGTCTGCGGTCGAATATTCAACATTCTGGCTGTTTATTCACCGGCAGGCAAGTTGCTGGATTGCACGGTGACCAGTCCGGGCGGCCAGATTGTGCCGGATGGCGGACAACCGCTGGCAGCCTGCAGCAGCCACACAGCCGAAGAGATCGCCGCGGCTTATAAAAAATGGCAGGGTGTGCGAAGCGCTAAGTCGGATGATGACCAGTCTGACCAGTAGAATGGTGCCCCATGGAATTTAAAGATTATTATGAGATATTAGGTGTTGAACCAACTGCGGATAAGAAGGTTATCCAGCAGACTTTTCGTAAATTGGCACGCAAACACCACCCGGATGTCAACCCGGGAAACAAGGAAGCCGAAGAGAAGTTCAAAACCTTTAATGAGGCTTACCAGGTGCTTTCCGATGTCAAACAGCGCAAGAAATATGACGAGGCACGGGCTCAATACCTGGAATGGCAAAAGGCGGGCCACCGCCAGCAGGATTTTGACTGGCAAAATTGGCCGGCTTCGCGTGCTGGAAGCGCGGCGAATCCAGACCCCGGTAAACAGACGCGCACCCAATACGCCAGCGCCGAGGATATGGAAGATTTATTTGGAAGCGAATCGCCCTATTCCGAATTCTTTTCCAGCCTTTTTAATCAGGCTCCCGGGAGCGGCAGGGGTCAGGCCGCGCAGGCTCGTCCCCGGCCCGGTCGGGATGTTGAGTACGAGGTTGAGTTGACCCTGGAAGAGGCGTTTCATGGCGCTGAGCGTTTGCTGGAAATTGACGGGCACCGCATCAAAGCCGGTATTCCGGCGGGTGTGCGTACCGGATCCAGAGTGCGATTGGCGGGGCAGGGCGAGCCGGGCGTCAGCCCCCAGGCTGCGGGCGATCTATATCTGAATGTACACATCCTGCCCAATCCAACCTTCGAACGGGATGGCGACACCCTGCACACGGAAATATTGCTCGATTTTTTCACCGCCGTCACGGGTGGGGAAATTCGGGTTTCCTCCCTGGAACGGCCGCTGATATTAAAGATTCCGCCTCTGACCAACGCCGGCCAAAGTTTCCGTCTGCGCGGCAAGGGCATGCCTCATCTTGGAGATCCAAAAACACGTGGCGACCTGTTTGCCCTGGTCAGATTGGTTCTGCCTGAACATTTGACTGCCGAAGAAATTGAAACCATCCGGGGGCTGACCACTTCCCGCTCAAAGCGGGTGCAAGCGCAAGCAGAGGAAATAAAGATATGAGTGCCGATAATTTAGCTCCCACAAGATATTGGTATATTCCCCGCCAGGGCTTTGAGGCGCGCATTCGACACCGCTTGCAAACCGACCTGGGGCTCGAGGATGCAGCCGCAGACGCGATCCTGTGTTTACGAACCCAGGTGCTGGAACTTCAAGCCCAGCTGCATGTGTTGGAAGTTGAGTTGGCTGCCCAGACCGCCGGCCAGAACCTGCGCCTGACGCATTACCACGAAGATTATTTCGAGGCTAATTGGATTGAGCTCGAATTCAGGGAATGATGAACACAGCTTGCTACGCAATTTTTTACGGAGGGTAAGATGAATCTCGATAAGTACACCCAAAAATCCCAGGAAGCCATTATGGCAGCCCAACACCTGGCGCAGGATTACCACCACCAGATGGTTGAGCCCATCCATTTATTACTCGCGCTCGTGCAGCAAGAGGAAGGCATCGTGCGGGCCATCATCATCAAGGCCAGCGGTGGAACCCAGGCCATCCAGGACGAACTGACCGGAGAACTGGAAAAAAGGGGCCGGATCGAAGGCGGAAACCTGGATGTCAACCTTTCCGGCCAAACCGCGGATGTCCTGGCTGGCGCCGAGCGCTACGCCAAGGGCATGCAGGATGATTATGTCTCCACCGAGCACCTGCTGCTTGGTCTGGCCGACAGCTCCGAAAGCCAGCGCCTGACCCAGTTCGGCCTGACCAAGGATGCCATCCTGGCAGCCTTGAAACAGGTGCGCGGCTCACAAAGGGTCACCTCGCAGAACCCCGAAGGCACCTTTCAATCGCTCGAAAAATACGGCCGCGATCTGACCGCCAGCGCCCGCCAGGGCAAACTGGACCCGGTCATTGGGCGCGATGAAGAGATCCGCCGCACGATCCAGATCCTTTCCCGCCGCACCAAGAACAACCCGGCCCTGATCGGCGAACCGGGTGTGGGCAAGACCGCCATCGTGGAAGGCCTGGCCCAGCGCATTATCAAAGGTGATGTCCCCGAAGGACTCAAGCACAAGCGCCTGGTGCAGCTGGATATGGGCGCACTGGTGGCAGGCGCCAAGTACCGCGGCGAATTTGAAGAACGCCTGAAAGCGGTTCTGAAAGAGATCAGCGAATCTGAAGGCGAAGTGATCCTGTTCCTGGATGAGATGCACACGGTCGTTGGGGCCGGGGCCGCGGAAGGCGCCATGGATGCCAGCAATATGCTCAAACCCATGCTGGCGCGCGGCGAACTGCACCTGATCGGCGCGACCACTCTGGATGAATATCACAAATATATCGAGAAAGACCCGGCCCTCGAGCGCCGCTTCCAGCCTGTGATGGTGGCCGAGCCATCCGTGGAGGACACGGTCAGCATCCTGCGCGGCTTGAAAGAACGCTATGAAATCCATCACGGTGTCCGCATCACGGATGCCGCCGTCCTGGCAGCCGCGACCCTTTCGGAAAGGTACATCAGCGACCGGTTCCTGCCGGACAAGGCCATCGATTTGATCGATGAGGCTGGCGCGCGCCTGCGCACCGAGATCGATTCCAAGCCGCAGGCCCTGGATGATGTTGACCGGCAGACCATGCAGTTGGAAATAGAACGCCAGGCGCTCAAAAAGGAACACGACAAAGCCTCCAAGGAGCGGCTGGAAAACATCGAGAAGGAGCTGGCCAACCTGAAGGAGACATCGCACGAACTTCAGGCCCGCTGGCAAACCGAGAAAACGGCCATCGCCGAACTGCGCGGCACAAAAGAGCAGATTGACCAGACCCGCCAGGAAATTGAATATGCCGAGCGGCAGGCCGACCTGGAGAAGGTGGCCCGGCTGCGTTATGAAACGCTGCGCGGATTGGAAAAGAAATTGGCGGACGGCGAGCGCCGCATGAAGGAACTCCAGGCCCAGGGCGGGACGCTGCTCAAAGAGGAAGTGGATGCCGAGGAGATCGCCCAGATCGTCTCGCGCTGGACGCACATCCCGATCTCAAAGCTGCTGGAAGGCGAAACGCAGAAACTCCTGCACATGGAAGACCGGCTGCGTGAAAGAGTGGTCGGGCAGGAAGAGGCGCTGAAAGCCGTCTCCAACGCCCTGCGCCGTGCGCGGGCCGGTCTGCAGGATACAAACCGCCCGCTTGGTTCATTCATCTTCCTCGGACCGACCGGCGTGGGCAAGACCGAGCTGGCGCGCGCGCTGGCTGAATTCATGTTTGATGATGAGCATGCCATGATCCGCATTGATATGAGCGAGTACCAGGAGAAGCACACCGTCAGCCGCTTGATCGGCGCGCCTCCGGGCTATGTTGGCTACGAGGAAGGCGGCCAGTTGACCGAGTTGGTCCGCCGCCGTCCGTACAGCGTGGTGCTCTTTGATGAAATTGAGAAAGCCCACCCGGATGTTTTCAATGTGCTGCTGCAGCTGCTGGATGACGGCCGCCTGACGGATGGGCAGGGTCGAACGGTGGATTTCCGCAACACATTGGTGATCATGACCTCCAACCTGGGCGGGGAATTGTGGCTGGGCGGCAAGGCTGGCAGCGTGACACGCGACGCGATCACGCGCGTGCTGCAGGTGCATTTCCGGCCGGAGTTCCTCAACCGCATCGATGAGATCATTATTTTCCATGCGCTCAGCCGTGAAAACCTGGTGCATGTGGTTGAAATTCAACTGCGGCATGTTTCGGCCTTGCTGGCAGCGCGCGGTTACCGGCTTGAAATCAGCCCGGAGGCGCGCGTTTACCTGGCCGAGGTTGGTTACGATGCCGATTATGGCGCTCGTCCGCTCAAGCGGGCTATCCAGCGCGAATTGCAGGATCCGCTGGCGGTGAAGATCCTGGGGGGTGAGTTCCATGAAGGTGACGCCATCCAGGTCAATCTCGTGGCGGGCAAACTCGAATTCACCGGGCTGCCGCATGAAGTGCCCGTGGAAGCATAAAGCCCATTTTCAAAATCAGTTCAAGCCTCCCCCAGTTGGCGGAGATGAAAACTCCCCGGTCGAAGGATGTGACCGGGGAGCCTTTGTTGTAAGATAAATTTGCGGCTGATGGCTGCAAATTTATCCTACCTGGGCGAATTTTCCATAATCGCCTGGAGGAAAGAACAGCAATTGATCGCTGATGTACTTATTCATCAAGAGAAATGGAGCCGAGCATGGGAATACTTTCCTGGATTATCGTTGGTTTGATCGCGGGCTGGTTGGCCGGGTTGGTTGTCAAGGGTGGCGGTTATGGATGTGTTGGTGACATCGTTGTGGGCGTAATTGGCGGGCTGCTGGGCGGCTGGCTGGCATCTTACTTCCTCCACATGGGCGACCCGGTAACAGGTATCAACGTTCAGTCGATTATCGTGGCTTTTGTTGGAGCGGTAATTTTTGTGATCCTCCTGCGCCTGATCTCCGGCCGCAGAGTTTGATGAGTGGTTCGGATTGTCTCCGGGAATGCAGAACTAAATCTTTATGTTTCTGCCTTTTTCACGGATTGTAACCTCGTGTGCTGACATGTCGACGGCTCCAGTTGTGAAATTGGAGAACAAAGACGGCCCACACCTGCATCGATTGAACCGGATCAAGTCCACCCCGGATCTTGCCAGATAAAAAGTTATCCAAAAAAGGAGAAATACACATGGAACCCAAAGCGAAAAAGACAGCCAAACCAGTTGAGGAAAAACCGGCCACCAGGGTTGAGAAAAAGGCCCCGGTGACCCCGGTTATCAGTGACACGAAAGCACTCAAGAAATCCATCCCGGCCAAGGTAGCCAAAACGGCCAGGGGCCTCAGGACCGTCAAGGTTGCGCCGAAGGATAAGAAAGCCGAAGCGTTAACACCCACCGAGCCAACCAGAAAGGTTACTCCTGTCAAGGTAAGTGAACCAGCCAAACCGGTCAAACCGGCCAAAGTTGTAAAAGCTTCCGCGGCAGTCAACGCCGCGAAAATGGAAGTTGCTGCCAAGCCTGCCAGGTTGGATTTGTCGAAATTACAACGCTTATCCGCCGGACAGCGAACTTATATCCGGCGCTTGAAACAACTTGCCCGCCAGGAAGGCACCGCTTATCACGCACCCTTTATTCAACGAGCATCAGCCAAGTAAGCCCGGGAATTTCCAGGCCCTTTGGGATGCGATACTATGAAATTCCGATTTGGAATGACGGTCCTTATCGCAGCCGCGGCCAGCCTGTATTTCCCGCTTAATCATTCACTGACCGGTGGGTTCAACCTTTCCACTCCCCTGGATGCCTGGATACCGCTCTGGCCGGGGTGGGTGATCCCGTACTTGTTGTGCCTGCCGGTCTGGTTGGGTGGCTTGATCTGGGCTGCCTGGAAAATGAATAAAGCCCTTTTCCAGGCATTTGTCAGTTCGGTATTATTTGTCCTGTTGTCGGCTGCCCTGTTCTACTATGTCTTTCCCACCTATGTTCAACGCCCGGTCGTGGAGGGGAATGGCTGGACAGCGCAGCTTTTGACAATGGTTTATCGAAACGATGGCGCCTACAATGCCTTTCCGAGCGGGCATGTTTACCAGACTTCTTTATTCTGCCTGTTTTTCAACCGCCAGTATCCCAACCATCCCTGGTTTTGGATACTTATTGTTGTGATCGTAGTGTTCTCAACGTTATTTACGCACCAACATTACCTGGTTGACCCGCTGGGCGGGCTGGGAATTGCGTGGTTGGGATACCGGTTTGGGATCTACATGGTGCCGCAAACAGTGTAAAGAAAATGTTTTGAACCTGGACCGCATCAGTTGGGGCGCAATATACAGGCATCGGCGCAAGAAAGGATGAAAAAATGAAGCGAAGTGTAATTTCCCTGGGGAAAATTCTCGGAATCCCAATTGGCCTGGATTATTCATGGTTCCTGATTTTCGCTCTGCTGACCTGGTCATTGGCCACCAGTTATTACCCGGCTGAATTCAGCAACTGGCCCGCGGCTCAATACTGGCTGGTGGCGGCGCTCACGGTTATTTTGATGTTTGGAAGTGTGCTGCTGCACGAGCTGGGACATTCAGTGGTGGCACTTCGTTATAAGATCCCCGTGCGCAACATCACACTGCTCATTTTCGGCGGGGTTGCCCAACTTGGGGCGGAACCTCCCAGCGCTGTTGCGGAATTTTGGATTGCCATCGCCGGCCCCCTGACCAGTTTTGCCCTGGCGCTCATCTTTGGTTTGTTGCAGCGGCTGGTTGGGGCCATCGCTCCGCTGTTCGCCCTGGCAGAGTACCTGTCATACATCAACGGCTCGCTGGCACTCTTCAACTTGATCCCGGGCTTTCCACTGGATGGCGGCCGGGTTTTTCGAGCGATTGTCTGGGGCGTCACACATAATTTGCGCAAGGCTACCTTTATCGCGGCCAGCCTGGGACGTATTATCGCGTATGGCTTTATCGGCGTGGGCGCTTTGCAGGTGTTCAACGGAAACTTCGGAAATGGTCTGTGGATTGCCTTTATCGGCTGGTTCCTGGAAAATGCCGCTTCATCCCAGATTAACCAACAAACGATTCATGACTTGCTGGCTGGTCACCACGTCGCGGACGCGATGCGGCTGGATTACGCCGCGATTTTACCGTCCGCCAGCCTTGAGCAGTTGATCAACCAGCATATTCTCGGTAATGGTCAGCGCAGTTTGGTTGTCAAACAGGCTGAGCAGGTGCTTGGATTGGTAACACTGCATAATGTCAAAACCATCCCGGCTGAAGACAGACTCACCACAACTGCCTCCCAGGTGATGATCCCGGTGGAGAAAATGAAATGGATCGGACCGGATGCTGAATTGGCGGAGGCCCTTGGAGAAATGGACAGGGACGGTGTCAACCAGCTGCCTGTCCTGGTTGGAAATCAAATAAGAGGTGTGCTGGGTCGGGATGACGTGATCAGCTTTTTGAAAACAATGAGCGAATTCAGCCATCAGTAAAATCCCCAGAAATATTCCTAAACAACCAGTTCTGGAAATTGCATGAAATCCGGCTTTTCATGACTTAACAAAGGAGTATCGTATGAAAAAGGAAGTAGGTTTGTGGATTGACCATCGTGAAGCCATTATCGTTACCGTCACGGATGATGGAGAAGATATCAAGCATTTGAGTTCAGACAGTGAGAAACATTTGCGCTATTCGGGCAGTTCACATTCGAAGACGCCTGAAGGATTAAAAGAGGTGACTTCGGAAGATGCGAGAGATCGGAAGTTTATGAAAAACATAAACAGCTATTACGATGAAGTCATCGCCTTGCTTCATGACGCCGATAACATTCAGATTTTTGGGCCGGGCGAGGCCAAGGGTGAATTTGAAAAACGAGTTGAACATGCCGGCCTGAAAGGACATATCCTGGCTGCTGAGAGCGTGGATAAAATGACTGACAACCAGATCGCGGCCAAAGTCCGGGCGCACTTCTCGAATAAGCAGCAAGTCAGCTGAAGAAAACAGTCTGCCGCGATGGATAAGCTATCCGTTGCGGCAGATTGCTTTTATAGGTGGAAGCGATGAATAAAGAGTTTTCTGAAATTTTATTAGGCGTCAAAAGATCGATAGGCTTGCTCAGCATAAAAGAAAAGACCAGCCTGCTGAACTGCACCTGAACTGCACCCAATAAGGAAGACAAAAAAAGAAAGCCCCCGTAAGATTGTTTCAGGGAACTCTCTTTTTATTAAATTTTGATGTTATCGGCTTAGCCGTGTGGCTGCAACCGCTCTGCCAACCACATTTTGATAATGGATTGACGTGTTACGCCCAAGCGCCTGGCTTCCCGGTCCAGTGACATTACCATCCAGGCAGGGAAATCTACGTTGATGCGCTTGGTTTCCTCTCCTGGGCGGCGGGCAAGGGAAAGATCCAAGTCATCGGTGATATTCTCACTCTCATCAAACTTTCTATCAAATTCAGAAGCTTTCATAAATTTCAATCTCCTCGTCGCGTGACCGGCGAACCGAGATAATACGAATATTTTCACCTCGGTACGTGATCACAGCGGACCAATGTTTTTCGTCGATTTTTCCTATTACCAGGAAACGTGGTTCATCCTGCGTTTTGGCGGGGATTTCAATCCGATCTTCATCAACCCATAAAGTTTGAGCAAGATCGAAATCAATCCCATGCTTTTCACGATTACTATTGCTCTTATTAGCATCGTATTCAAAGGCCATTATATAATTATTATACCATTATTACTCAATATACTTTTTACCGAACGAAATTCTTGAATTTGCCCGCATCAACCGCGTGGAAAAAACCATTCGACCTTACATCGAGGCTTTGGTATAACCAAACTCCATACAGCTTGCGGTATGTTCAAGTGCCTTAATCAGGAACGCCCTCCAATTGGAGGGCGTTCCTGATTCCACCGAACCTAGGCCGCGACTACTGCCGGACGAAACTTATACCCGTAAATCAGGTTTGTACCGCACTGGACAGATTCTGGTTACTTTGTAGCCAACATTTTCAGCAAAATCTTACAATTTTGCCAGTTCTTTTTGCAGTGATGGACGGCGGGCGTAAGTAGTTCTTAGCTGAGCGAAGTAGGTCAGCCACTCTGCCTTGCGGCCCGATTGCAGATAGGCTTGTTTGGCCTTGGCCAACCAGCGCACGGCATGGGGATAGTACTTGCTCTGGGTGGGTTCGATCAGTTTTTCGGCTTCCTGGATAGAGATACGGATGACCCAATCAGGGAGGTGGGCGATGACGGCGTCGGCTACTTTTTCGCGCAAACTGTAATCGTAGGCGCTATTTTCGGCAACAGCGATGG
>CAIWAX010000143.1 GCA_903910795.1 uncultured Anaerolineae bacterium | reverse complement strand
GGTTTGCCATCCACTTTGTAGTAATCCTGCAGTAGGCTACCAATAAAGTTGTAATTGCCCTGGTGATCACGGCTGGCATTGGAAGAATGACCGGCATACGGTGGGTTACCAATCACAATGGTGATCGGTGCCTTGTTCTTGACTTCGTTGGCTTGTTCAGCCTCGTGTGCAAGCGCCACAGTATCGACACGCGCCACTTCGTGGGCCGGCTGCAGGGCGTTGGTCAGGTAAATTTGCAGGCGCTCGCCGTCCGCAAACTCGAAGCCTTTTTCCTGCAGCGCCAGCCCGACCTTCATGTGCGCGATGGTGTAGGGCGACATCTTCAATTCAAAGGCATACAGGCGCGGCAGCAGGCTCTCGCGCACATAACGGTTCCATTTCACAGTCCGGTCGGCGGCGCTCAGGCGCTTGTTTTTCTCGTAAAAAGTATCCCAGACCACTTCGATCACATATTTCAGGAAGGTGCCGGTGCCGGTGGCCGGGTCAAGGATGACCGGCATAAAACCCTCCGCGTTGGGCGCGGAAGCCGCCAGCCCGTCCGGGCAGTTGAATTCGGTCTTAAGCAGATGATCGACCGAGCGCACGATGAACGAAACCACCGCATCCGGCGTGTAGAACTCGCCGCGCCGCATCTTCTGCTTCGGGTCGTATTCGCGCATGAAGGTTTCATAAAAATGAATGACCGGGTCTTCGCCGCGCTTCTGGCGGCCAAAGCTCTGCAGGATGGCTTCCATATCCACTTTGCCGAGCAGAGTCGTCAGTCCACTGATGCCCAGTTCATCCAGGTCGACTGACTGCTGGTCGGTCAACTGCCCGAGCAGCTCGCGCAGGAACGGGTTGGTGTGCGCGAGCAGACCTTTCACGCCGTTTTCGGCATCTGTAAAATCACCGCTGCGCGTGGCGCGCGCCGCGAACAGGCCGTAAGTGACGGTCTGGGCGTACATATCCGCGAAATCGGCCGGTTCCAGATCGCTGATCAGGCTCATTTTCAGGCTGAGATGCAGTTGGTGCAGCGGCCCGCCCACATGCTCGACGGCGTAAATCTCGCTGACGGCCTCGCGGATCTCGCGCGCCATGCGCGCCATTTCTTTCGCAAGCATCTCAGCCGTCTGCGGAACATAGCCTTGCGGCACGCTGAAAGCACCGCTCCACTGCTCGCGCCAGGCGGCCGCGTCCGTTGTGTGCTCCGGCCAGCGCAGCGCGGCCAGGTTGAGTTTCTGGATGTAATACAGATGGCTTTCGTGCACATCCCATGAAAAGGTGTACAACTGCGGTTTTCCGGGTTCATCTTCGCGGAAATGCGCAAACGAGATGCCGCGCTGCTGGCCTTCGCCGGTCGCCGAAATGAACATCAGGTCGCGCAAGTCCCAGGTTGCCTGGTGAGCATTCTGGCCGCGCTGCCTGCGCACCAAAGCCGCCAGGATGCGGCGCATGACCACCACCGGCAGACGGCGAGGCTCGAAGTCGATCCAGAAAATACCCCACGGCTGCCTGCCCGCCAGCGGGCGCAACTGTTTGATGGCGCGCACCTTGACCGCCAGGCGCTCATCCAATCCCAACTCGGCCGGGCGGTAATCAAAGCTCAGGTCATCGGCCTGCTCTTCATCTACCGGCCAGCCCAGCTCGGTGCGCAGATATTTGATCAGCGATGGGAAATCCTGGATGGCGCGGATGTCGGCGAATTCGGGGTTGGGCATGGCGGGACTCCCTTAAAAAGTTGACGAACGGTCAAAAAATGAGTATGATAAAGGTGTAAAAGTCGTAAGACTTGTCCTGCTCTGCGAAAGGTCGCCTACTGTGGCGGCCCCGCCCCCGTCTGGAAGCGATGACGGACCGGCTAGCAGGGCGGGTTATTTTAATTTAACTCCAGCCAGGCCTTCAAAACCGGCCTGAGGCCGGCAGGCGCCTGGCGCGGCTTCATATACTCATCCTTGATGAAGGCTTCCACCTTTTTGCGGGCCTCGATCAGGCTGGGCGGCGGGGTCAGGCACAGGCGCGGCGTGTCCGGCTCAGATTTGATCAGGCGGTTGATGGCCTCGGCGTCTTCCAGGATGTTGCCGCTGGCCAGATCGAACAGGTACCACTGCGCCGAGCCAGTCTCCAGATTCCATTCCCCGCTCACATCCGGCCCGGGCAAGCGGTAACAGAAAAAGACG
>CAIWAX010000142.1 GCA_903910795.1 uncultured Anaerolineae bacterium | reverse complement strand
TTTGGGAAGGGTTCTTTCACCTCGCGCGTTCTTCGCGAGGATGGGTTTCTGCCAAAAAGCACCCACCCCGTGAGCAGTTACAAATTTGGAAGAATGCTTTTCAACACGGAAAAACCGGAGAGAATAATTGTGAAAAATTCAAAAATGCTGCCAATGCTGATACGGGCCGCCGGCCTGATCCAGTTGATCCTGGGTGTGATGGTTTGGGCCGGAAAGATTGAGGTTCTCACGTTGATCCACATCCTGATCGGGTCCATCCTGACGATCGCCCTATTGATGCTGGTATACCAGGCCTATCGCGCCAAAGTTTCGCAGGGATTTGTGATCCTGGCCGTGGTGTGGGCGCTGCTGCTGCCGGTCTGGGGCCTGGCGCAAGACAAGATTTTCCCGGCATCCTTTCTGTGGATTGCGCAAATTTTGCATGTGCTGTGCGGGTTGGGCGCGATTGGGATTGCCGAAATGCTGGGCGCCCGGATGCGAAAAATGACTGCCTGACCAGGGTCAGGCAGTTTGAAACGCCCACAGCTTCAAATTACGTCTGCGCCGCCTAGTGCTTGGCTGCTAGCGTGTGAAAAGCCCACTGGCTAAATATATGGCACTGACCCACATAATTACGGCAGAAGCCCGGTTCATCCACACACGCACAGCTTGCACCCTGCCCATTAACCGCCCCGTAAGCGCCAGTAAAACGAACCACAACCAGGAATTCAAAATGCAAGCCGCTACAAAGGCAAATTTCAAGTTCCCAGTATAGGCCAGTGCGCTTGTTCCGATTACCCCAATCGTATCCAGAATTGCATGCGGATTTAACAATGACACGGCCATTGTATAACCAACCTGTCGGGAGAGGGATTCGGATATGACTGCATTTCGTCCTTGCTCCGAATTGGAGTGATTATGCCAGGTTTGCCATCCGAAATATAATAAAAAGATGACACCTCCCATCATCAGAGCTATCCTAACCCAGGGCACCGATAACACTACCACTGAAACACCCAGCACAGCGATGAGAATCAAAACAGAATCGCATAAAGAAGCGGCTATTACAACGGGTAAAATGTGATTCCATCGCGCCCGACTGGCACCTTGACTCAAAATAAAAGCATTCTGGGGACCAAGCGGAATAATGAGTCCAAATGCCAAGATAAAACCATGAACAAAAGCAGAAACCATGCCATTCTCCATCTACTTTTTTCTCGCTGCATTTCCCTTCAGATCGTGTCAAAGGCCCTATTCTACCAGTTCTCAATTAAACTGGGATTTAATGGCTCCTGGTTCTCTGGGTAATTTATAGGGATTTTGGTAGAATCATAAGTGGCTGGGGCGCAGACGCGCTGATCAAACCGCCAGCCACGGAGTGCACACTATGACCAACCACCGGCTGTTGACTGTCTTCAGCGTCTTACTGCTGGCCATGCTGGCCTGCGCGCGCGGCGGCACGCCTACCGCGGCCCCGGCGCCCACCATCCCTCCGGCCACCCGAAGCTTCACACCCAGCCCCGGCAATCACAGCACGCGCACCCCCGCGCCGCTGGCAATGCTGCCAGGGGTGAACCCCGGTCTGAGCAGACATGCGCTGTCTTTTGGTGGAATCCAGCGCGATTACCTGTTGTATGTGCCCGCCTCCGCAGATCTGGGCAAACCCGCGCCGCTGGTGTTCGCGTTTCACGGCGGCACCGGCAACGCCGAGAATTTCATGCAGACCAGCGGCCTGAACGCTGTCGCCGATCAGCACGGCTTCCTGGTAGTCTATCCAAACGGCACCGGACGCCTGGGCATCGACAAGCTGCTGACCTGGAACGGGGGAACTTGCTGCGGTTATGCGCAAACCGAGAATATTGACGATGTGGGCTTTGTACGCAGCCTGCTGGCCAGCCTGCGCTCGCTGGTCAGCATCGACCCGCGCCGCATCTACGCCAGCGGGTTCTCCAACGGCGCGATCCTTGCGCAGCGCCTGGCCTGCGAAGCCACCGACATTTTCGCGGCGGTCGCGCCGGTTTCGGGCACGCTCAACTTTGGCCCCTGCACACCCGACCAGCCCATCTCGCTGATTGAATTCCACGGCACGGCCGACCCCAACATCCTGTACACCGGCGGCTACGGCCCGGAATCCATCGTGCGCGTCAACTTCAGCGCGGTGGCCGATACGCTCAAGTTTTGGAGCAACTTTGACGGCTGCGGCGCCCCTAGCCGCAGCGCGCCCATGCAGACCATCCAGTTGGATACCTGGACCGGCTGCTCAGGCGGCGTTTCGGTGGAGTTGTATACGCTTGAGGGCGGGAAGCACGCCTGGCCGGTCAGCCCCCTGGCGGCCTCGCAGGTCATCTGGGAATTCTTCGCGGCGCACCCCAAACCCTGACCCGGACAAGCGCGAAAGATTTACTCAGAGTTACACGGGGATTTCAGCGAGAAGAGCAGAGTAATCCCATCCCACCCGCTGTTGGGATGGGTTCTGAGACGGTCAAGTTTCGCGGGCGCTCCACAGCGCCAGCGCCAGCATCAACACGGCCAGGACAAGATAAATGTAATTCTGGTAGGCACCGGGTGGGGTGTGAGAAAAGGTGACCGGCTTGAGTTGGCCCGGCAGGATGCGCGCGAGCGTTTCCAATATCTGCACCAGCCACATGAGCGGCACCAGGGCGTGGTAGCGCAAAATCACAACCCATTGCAGCAGGGCGTAGATCAACTGCTCACCGCCCCACAGGGCAAACGCAAAGATGACCTCATTCGCGCCGCTGCCCGAAAGATCCATCCCGGCAATGCTGCCCGCGCCGCCATCCGGGGAAAAGATGTGGATGCAGCTACGCACCAGCCCGATGGCCGCCAGCAAAATCAAAAAATAGAGTGGGATTTTTGAGCCGCGCAGGCTATTATCCGCGCGCGATGGCAACAGGGTTTCAAGTATGTTCTTCAAAGGTTTTATGTCCTAAGCTTGATTAGAAGGATTGAAGGATGTACAGGATGGAAAATACCCATAAGTACAGTATTACGAGCCTGAATTTTTCATTCAGCACGGGAGCGCCTTTATTTTAAAATATTCCTAATTTCAATTCGGTCCGAATCCGGCGGCAGGCTGACCAGCAACCCATCCTCAGCCATCGTGATCGGCCCATGGAAGAATTTTTTGGCATCGCCCAGGAACAAGTTCTTCGTGAGGCGGTTCGGCAGAGGCGGGATGATGTGGTAAAAAATCAAATGCCTGGCTCCGGCCTGCGCGGCCAGCCGGGCGGCATCCTCTGGCGTGGAATGATAACTGGGAATGTCGTGCGTCACCTTCGCGATCGTGGCGGAACCTGCCGCGGCGGCATTTTCATTCGCCAACTGGATCATATCCGCGTTCAAGGCTTCGTGGAAGAGTACATCCGCGCCACGGGCCTGCTTCTCCAGCGACGCGCAGTAGACCGTATCCCCGCTGATGACCACGCTGCGGCCTTTGTAATCAAAACGATACCCCACCGCGGGCACCACCGGGCGGTGATCAACCTTGAAAGCCGTGATTTTCACACCATCCTGCTCATAGACGACTGCGGAAGCATCCTCCGCAGCGCCCAATTCAAACGGCCGGGCCACCCCGCCGCTGCCGCTGGCCGGGGCGGTTTCGCTGCCATGATGCGCCACCCGGTAGCCGGCATCCAACTGGTAGGCCAGGTTGAAGCCCTGCACCACCTGCTCCACCCCGCTGGGGCCGATCACATCCACCGGCGACTGGTTGGAGCCGCCCACCCAGCGCTGCAGCATCATCTCACCCAGGTCGGCGATGTGATCCGAATGATAGTGAGTCAAGAGGATGGCGTCGGTTTTTGCAATGGGCAGGCTCATCAACAGCGCATTGCGCGTGCTGCCCTCACCCGCATCGACGACAAAAAAATGTTTTCCGGCCAGCACCGCAATGCACGACCCAACCCTGTGAATATCCGCCATGGGCGAACCCGTGCCGCATAGCGCAGCGTATAGGCCATCCTCAAATGGCCGGTTCCTTTTGGACATTCGGGAGCGAACGATCCCGGAAATGATGCTGCGAACGTATTTGTTTTGCAATAGCTGCTCCTGGGGCATGTTGTTGGCGGTTTACGTATAATATATACAACGTATAAATTATACGTGATATAATTATTCTGTCAATCAGCCAGGCAAAAACATTTATGCATTCACAAGAAGTAACTGCTCACGGGCTGGGTGCTTTTTGGCAGAAACCCATCCTCGCGAAGAACGCGCGAGGTGAAAGAACCCCCGGCCCTCGCCAAGAACACACGATTTGCAATTTGCTTAGCAAATCGGCAAATCGCACCGGAACGCAAGTGCAGGTGTGCGGGGTGAAAGAACCCTTCCCTTTAGAGAAGGGGAGACGGTACTTTTCGTGGTGTTTCGCGGGACACCCCAAAGGATGAAAATGCGCCGGAACGAGCGCTGCCCAGGACGCACAGCTTATTTTCATAACAGAACGGTATCTGTCATTGCGAAGGAGCGTTCCTCAGCGACTGCGGCAATCTCCCCCCCCATGTTAGGGATTGCCGCGGCGGCTCACAATGACAACTGGCACAGTTTATTTTCATAACAGTTACCTGCCTTGTTTTGTTTCGCGGTTCGATCAAAAAGGACAGCATGCCACGACCCAAGAAGACCAGCGCTGAACTGCAAGCTACGCGAGAGCAAATTCTCGATGCCGCCTTATCCATTTTACAGGAAACCGGCCCGGAAACCATCAGTTGCCGGGCCATCGCTGAACGCCTGGGCGTGGCGCACATGTTCATGTTTACCTACTTCAAGAACCAGGCCTGCATTCTGAATGCCCTGCGCGAACGCGAGATGGCGCGCTGGAACGCCAAACAGTCGGCCATTACGCAGCGCGTCGAAACGGAAGCCGTCCCACGGGTGGTGCGGGAACTGCTCGAATTATTCAGCACCTTTGCACGCGAAAACCCTAACCTGTTCCGGCTGGCCTGGGTGCTGCCCGAAGCCATTGGGGAAACCCCCGAAGAAAACCACCGCCGGACGCTGGAAATGGTTGGGAACCTGTCCAGACTGCTCAATCTGGGTATGGAGCGCGGAGACTTTGAGCTGCGCGACCCCTTCCTGGCGGCCGGCACCGTGCTGGGCATGATCCACACCCCCTTCATCCTGTTCCACACCGGCAAGATGATCGACCCGGTCATGCGCGACCGCATGGCGGTCGAAACCCTCTCCGCCGCCATGGCCTACCTCCAAAAAAAATAAGCTCCAGTGGAAACCTTCCTTTCGGCCGAGACTCTGATCATGGAGCTGCTGCTGGTGGTGATCGCAGTGGCCGTGGCGGTGCGCCGCCTGAACGTGCCTTATACCGTGGCGCTGGTGCTGGTCGGCCTGATGCTGACCCTGCAGAACTCGATCACGGCCAGCCTGACCCCCGCGCTGATCCTGACCCTCTTTGTGCCGCCGCTGGTCTTTGAGGCGGCCCTCAACATCCACCTGGATGAGCTGCGCCGCAGCCTGCCGGAAATTTTGGTATTGGCGGTGCCGGGCGTGATCGTCACCACGCTGATTGTGGGCGGGCTGCTCAGCCTGACTACCCCGCTCGGCCTGCCTGCCGCCATGCTGTTCGGCGCGCTGATTTCGGCCACCGACCCGGTGGCGGTGGTAGCCATGTTCCGCAGCCTGGGCGTTTCCAAACGGCTGGCGGTCATCGTGGAGAGCGAGAGCCTCTTAAATGACGGCACCGCCATCGTGGTTTTCAACCTGGCCCTGGCCGCCGCGCTGACCGGGCGCTTCGACCTGCTGCACAGCCTGGGCGACTTTTTGTTTGTTTCAGTGGGCGGCAGCGTCACCGGGCTGGCGCTGGGCTGGGGCATCGCCAGCCTGATCGCGCGCATCGACGACTACCTGATCGAAACCACCCTGACGACCCTGCTGGCGTTTGGCGCTTACCTGCTGGCCGAACGCCTGGGCTTCAGCGGCGTGCTGGCGGTGGTGACGGCCGGACTGGTGTGCGGCAACCTGGGCCCGAAGGGCATGAGCCCGACCACGCGCATCGTCATCAACAACTTTTGGGAGTATGTGGCCTTCCTGGCCAACTCGCTGATCTTTCTGCTGATCGGTTTGCAGATCAACCTGCCAGCGTTGCTGACAGCCTGGCAGCCGGTGGCCTGGGCCATCCTGGCAGTGCCGGCGGCGCGAGCGCTGGTGGTCTACGGCTTCGGCGCGTTAATGCGGCGCTTCGGCTCAAACGTGCCGCTCGATTGGCTGCACGTGCTGAACTGGGGCGGGCTGCGCGGTGCGATCGCCCTGGCGCTGGCCCTCAGCCTGCCGGAAGCGCTCGGCCCCGGGCGCGACCTGCTCAAGTTGATGGCCTTCGGCGTGGTGCTGTTTACCCTGCTGGCCCAGAGCACCACCATCCGGCCGCTGCTCAAGCGGCTGGGGCTGATAACCCATTCTACCGAGCAGATCGAATACACCCGGCGGCATGCCCGCCTGGTGGCCGCACGCGCCGCGCTGGCGCACCTGGAAACCCGCCACGCGGAGGGCCTGATCTCCAGCCAGGCCTGGGAACAGCTCAGGCCGCGCATGACCGCCCAAATCGAGACGTTGGCCGCTGCGGTGCGCGAACTGTTGAACTCGGCCCCGGATATCGAAGCCGAAGAGCTGGATACCGCCCGGCGCGAGGCGCTCAGCGCCCAACGCAGCGCCCTGCTGGGGCTGCGGCATGACGGCATCATCTCGGAGGAGGTCTTCACGGACCTGGCCGCCGAGGTGGATGCCGCGCTGGTAGAGGAAGGGCGGGAGTAGAACCTATGCACCGCCATAACGCAACACCTGTCCTGAAGGCCGGCGCCAGGCAGGAAGCAGAGATTCACTCCGTCCTGAAAAAATGCAAAATCGCGTGTAACGGCTCACGGGGTGGGGCTTTTGGGCAGAAACCCATCCCCGCTAAGAACATGCGGGGTGAAA